>CACHTB010000056.1 GCA_902582735.1 uncultured Pelagibacteraceae bacterium | reverse complement strand
AAAGTTCATTTTTGCATCTAAACAAACAACAGAATTAGTTTTAGTAAGTATTAAAGGGTTGATTTCAACTAAATTTGCATCCGTATCTATAAACATTTTATATATCGATTTAATTAGATGAATTGCTTCTATCTTAGCTTCATTTTTTAAACCAAAAATATTTATAATTTTTTCACAGTCATCATCTAAAATTTCATTCATTAAATCAATTTTAGTAGTAATAATTTTTTCGGGTGTTTCTACAGCAACTTTTTCTATGTCCATTCCACCCTGATCACTGGATATAAATGCTATCTTGGAGCTTGCTCTATCAACTAAACATGATAAATAAAATTCTCTTTCTATATTAGAAGACTCTTCAACATATAATCTTTTTACTTCTCTTCCAGTAGGTCCAGTTTGATGAGTGACTAGATTTTTCCCTAAAAGTTTTGATGCTTCTTTTTCTAAATCTTCTAAGTTATCTATAATTTTTACACCACCACCTTTTCCTCTTCCTCCTGCATGGATTTGTGCTTTTAAAACGTATTTTTCAGTATTTAAATTTTTTGCTTTCTCAACTATATCTTTTACGTTGAGAGCAAAATAACCGTTTGGAACATTTGCGCCGTATTTTTTTAGAACTTCTTTAGCCTGATGTTCATGTATATTCATGACCTACTTCTTTAAATCTGGATCAATTGCAGATGCAGCATCCCATAGTTTTTTTACAGCTTCAATAGAGTGATCAAATTGTTCTTTTTCTTTTTGATCTAACTCAATAACTTCAATTTTGTCTATTCCTTTCTTATTAATTACAACTGGTACACCTGCATAGATACCATTCACTCCATATTCTCCATTCAGATACGCAGCACATGGTAAAACTTTATTCTCATTATTCATGTATGCTTTTGCCATTTCAACACCAGAAGCAGCTGGTGCATAAAAGGCAGAACCCTTTTCTAGGTATTTTACAATTTCAGCTCCACCATCTCTAGTTCTCTGATTAATACTTTCTAGTGTCTCCTCTGATATTTTTCCTTGTTTGATAAAATCATTAAGCGGTTTTCCTGAGATTTTTGTAAATCTTGGTAATGGGACCATCGTATCTCCATGACCTCCCATTACCATTGCATTAATTTCTTTAACTGGAACATTCAGTTCTAAAGACAAAAATAATTTAAATCTTGAACTATCCAAAATACCAGCCATACCAATAACTTTGTTTGTTGGTAATCCTGAATATTTTTGAAATGCCATAACCATTACATCCAAAGGATTAGTAATACATATTACAAAAGCATTAGGTGAATATTTTTTAATTCCCTCGGCGACTTGTTTTATTATTTTTAGATTAATTCCTAATAGATCATCTCTACTCATTCCTGGTTTTCGAGGAACACCTGCTGTAATAATAATTACATCTGAATCTTTTATATCTTCATAATTATCTGTTCCTGAAAATTTTACATTAAATCCATCAACTGACGAAGATTGTGCAATATCAAGTGCTTTTCCTTTTGCAATTCCACTAGCCACATCAAACAGTAGAACTTCATTTGCTAATTCTTTAAGACCAATTAAATGGGCTAAAGTTCCACCAATTTGTCCTGCTCCTATTAATGATATTTTGCTCATATTATTTCATTGTTGGCATAACAAATTCAGGATTCGTTCTTATTCCTGAAGGCCATCTAGATGTTATTGTTTTTAATTTTGTATAAAATCTAACACCCTCTGGACCATGCATATGCTGATCTCCAAATAATGAACGTTTCCATCCTCCAAAACTGTGAAAGGCTACTGGAACTGGTATTGGAATATTAATTCCAACCATTCCAACTTTAATTTTATTTGCAAATGTCCTTCCTGTATCTCCATCTCTTGTATAAACACTGGTTCCGTTTCCAAACTCATGATCGTTTATTAGATTTATAGCCTCGTCAAAATCTTTTGCTCTAACTACTGACAATACAGGTCCAAAAATTTCTTCTTTGTAAATTCTCATTTCCTTTTTTACATTATCAAACAGGCAACCAC
>CACHTB010000055.1 GCA_902582735.1 uncultured Pelagibacteraceae bacterium | reverse complement strand
ATGTCTAGATTTTATGGAATTAATTTATTTTTAAAAATCCTATTAGATAAAATTTTGTCATTAATATTTATTTTAATAGTTTCACCAATATTATTGTTATCTGCAATAGCTATATATTTGGAAGATGGCCTTCCTATCTTATTTACTCAAAACAGAACAGGTTGGGATGGAAGACGATTTAAGATTTATAAATTAAGGTCTTTAAAAAAAACATCATTTGATAAGACAAAACAAGTTACAAAAGATGATAACAGACTTTTGAAATTAGGCAGAATATTAAGAAGATATAGTATTGATGAGTTGCCACAATTTTTTAATGTTTTGAATGGTGATATGTCCATTGTTGGTCCTCGTCCACATATGGTTGAACACGATATTCATTATTCTTCATTATTTTACAACTTTCTTAAAAGACACAAATGTAATCCAGGTTTAACTGGATGGGCCCAGGTAAATGGTTTAAGAGGCGCTACTCCAAATCCAGATATAATGAAAAGGAGAATGGAGTTTGATTTATGGTATTTAAACAATTGGTCAATTTTTTTAGATATATATATAATATTTAAAACCTTCTATGCATTATTTAAATATAAGGGAGATTAAGTAAATCAAATTAGTCTAAATAAATTCAGAATTAAATAATTAGTAATAGAATATAATAATAGCACTATGACTTTTAAAAATAATCTAAAATTCTTTCTAAGAAACTTTGGAATAGATATTAATAGGTATAACATTAATGAAAGCTTTGATTATAGACTTCAAAATTATTTAAATTCTATGAAAATTGATTTAGTAATAGATGTTGGAGCTAATAATGGACAATATGGAGAAAGTTTAAGAAAATTAGGTTATAAAGAAAATATTTTAAGTTTTGAACCTTTAGAAAAAGAGTACAAAACATTAAAAACTAAAACAAATAAAGATAATAAATGGAAATGTTTAAATTTAGGTTTAGGTGATAGAGATGAAATAAAAAGTATCAATATTGCAGAGAATTCAGTTAGTAGTTCAATTATGGAAATTTTAGATGAACATATTAATGCAAATGAAAGTAGCAAATATATATCTAATCAATCAATACAATTAAAAAGATTAGACCAAGTATTTAATTTACAAAAAGAAAATTATGAAAAAGTCTTTCTTAAAATAGATACACAAGGTTACGAAGAAAAAGTTATTGATGGAAGTTCCAACTTGCTAGATAATTTTATTGGAATTCAAATAGAGCTTTCTGTTGAGAGAATGTATGAAAACCAATTACTTTATATTGACATAATTAAAAAGTTAAATAGTTACAATTACGATTTATGGGACTTAAAAAGAGGATTTCACAATCCAAAAACTGGTCAAATATATCAATTTGATGGAATTTTTTTCAACAGAAAAAATGCAAAAAAATAATACAAACACAAATACAAATTATAAATTCTCATTATTTTTTTTGAATGATCTTCTTAAACATCTTCCTAAGAAAAGAAAGAAAAGTTTTAATATATTAATTTCAATTTTTTTATTTTCTTCAATTATAGAAGCTCTAAACGTATCTTTAATGCTTCCAATGGTTTCCATATTTGAGAATATTTCAAATGTGGAAAATTTTCCACTACTTAAAAATTTGGTGTTAGCTCTGGAGATAAATACAAGAGAACAAATATTAAAATATCTTGCTTTATCTTTTATATTTATAAGTATTATTTGTGGTTTAACAAAATATTTCTCAAGCAAATTATTATACTATTTCTCTTCCTCGGTTGAGTCAGACGTAAGAGAAAAAATCTTTTATAACAATATGCATCAATCTTATGAGTATCATCTTAATAAGAATTCAACAGAGGCTTTGACAATCATTACCCAAAAAGCTCATTTTTTATTTAATATGTTGACAGCATATTTAGGAATATTATCCTCACTTTTATTAATATTCGCAATCACAATTACTCTTTTTTTGTTAAAACCTATAATTACGTTTTCGTTGTTTATATTTATTTCTACTATTTTTACATTAATTTATTTTTTCAATAAAA
>CACHTB010000054.1 GCA_902582735.1 uncultured Pelagibacteraceae bacterium | reverse complement strand
TTGACTCCACCATGAATCCAAGTGGTGATTTTTCTGTAAGCGCTTGGGTAAAATTATCTAATAAAAATGAATATCGTTCAGCTGTTACATCGAGATCAGAGACTGTAAATGGTAACCAAACGGGTGGGTATATGCTTTACATTTCAGATGCAAATAAATGGCAATTTTGGAATGGATTTGGGGACACTGCTGGTTTTTGGAAGCAAGCAAATTCTGACAGAAGGATAATTGAAAATACTTGGCAAATGCAAACAGTTACTTACGATCATTCTAATACACTTATGAGATTGTATGTTGATGGCGAGCTCCTTAAACAAAATAGCAGTGCATCTTTAGTAGCTAATACAGATAAACCACTATATATCGGTGCTGGAAGAACAAATAAACATCCTCATGATGTAGATCCTCCTGATTTTCATTTTAATGGGAAGATTGATGATGTTGCTATTTGGAATTCAACGCTTTCCTCAGCTGAAATAGTACAATTATATAATTCAGGCGAAACGTTATATGCAGGGGATAATTATGGAGATTATACATCTGCAGGATCACTTCAAGAGTATTGGACTATGGATACTGAAGTAAGTGGTGAAAATAACGGTTCAGGCACAACACTTTTTGGAGAAAAAAATAATAACGATGGATCTTTTGTTAATACCCCTGATTGGGACGATACAGACTTTCCTGGCACAGTTCCAACTTTATCATCTTCAAGTCCTGTAGATGATGAAACAAACGTATTAACAGATACAAACATAGTACTTAATTTTAGTGAGATAATAAAAGTAAATACAGGAAATATTACTTTAAAAAAAACGAGTGATGACTCTGTTGTTGAAATCTTTGATATAAATGGATCAAATGTAAGTTTGTCTAGCACAACTCAGATAACTATTGATCCAACAGATTTATTAGAAAATAGTACAGAGTATTACATTTTAATTGATGCGACTGCTATAGTTGATTTATCAAGAAACAATTTCGAAGGAATTTCACTCACTACAGCATTAAGTTTTTCAACTTCAGGCGCAGCTGCATCTAACTCTTTAGATGATCCTTTAGATGATAAAGATGTTGTTGCATCTATAGAGGCTCAAACTGAAGCGCCCAAGAAAGTTGTGCAACATGTTACAACACCTATTTTTAACAGACTTAATTGGATAAGAGGTTATGAAACGGATGAAAATTTAAGTGCCCAAAATATTAAATTTAGTATAGCCAATCCAAAAATAGATAAAATATTAAATATAATACCCCAAACTGTAAGTTTAAATAAAATCCCAAACAGATTAGAAGATGATTGGCTTTTTTGGAGCGAGGGAAGCATAAGTGTGGGTAGAGTAGGTGAAACATCAACATCCTCATTTAAGGAAATAGACACAAACGCAATCACAATTGGTTGGGATAAAAAAATTGATCAGAAAAAAATTCACGGTTATGCAATTACGTACACAAAAGATGATGTCAAAGTTGGAGATAATGGCTCAACTTTAGATGTAGATTCGTATAGTTTTTCAACGTATGCAACTTTTCATCGAAAAGAAAATTCTTATATAGAAGGCATCTTAGGTACAAGTAGATTAGATTTAAAAAATAAACGTGTAAAGAATAATAATTCTTTAACAGGTGACAGGAATGGTAAACAGTTTTTTGGATCAATTCATTACATAAATACTATTAATAAAGAAAATTTTAATATTTCCCCAAATTTGAGATTGGACTTAAGTTATACAAAATTAACTGATTACACTGAAACGGGTACTAATGCTCTTAATTACCATGAACAAACTGTTGAGACTGCTGGAATATATGGTGGGTTTACTTTTAATAAGGAAGTTTTTAAAGATGATTATATAATTAGACCCACAGCTGGTTTTGAACTGGGTTTAGATTTAAGTCCAAGCTCTGATGTTTCGCTGAACTATGTTTCAGATCCAAATACTAAATATACTAAATCAATTGATCAGCAAGGTGAGGAAAGCATTAAAGGAAAAATTGGTTTCGATTTATTGAAAGATAATGGCTGGTCATTAATGGCTTTTTATGAGAGAAATCAAAGTGAAAATAGTCATAGTGATACCTTTTACTTTCTAACAGGATATGTTGTTTCAAAAGATGAGGAA
>CACHTB010000053.1 GCA_902582735.1 uncultured Pelagibacteraceae bacterium | reverse complement strand
GAAAGCAAAACTGGAAATTGCTGTTGCAAAAGGAAAAAAACAGCATGATAAACGAAATACAAAAAAAACTAGAGATTGGAACCGTGAAAAAGCAAGGTACTTTAGAAAATCAAGCTAACTATGTGTATTTAGCACTAGGTTCCAATCTTGGAAATAAAATTAGCAATTTAATTAAAACCCAGCAATTAATCATAGAGAGTAACATTCAAATTTTGAAATCTTCAAGCTTTTATAAAACTGAGTCATGGCCTAACAAAAATTTTCCTTTTTATGTAAACTCAGTGATATTGGTGAAAACCTCTTTAAATCCAATTAAATTATTTAACACCATTAAATCGATAGAAGTGATGATTGGTAGAAAAAAAGCTAGAAAAAATCATCCCAGAGTTTGTGACATTGATATTATTGATTTTAATGGGAAAGTTTATAATTTAGAAAAAAATGATCAAAACCTTTCAATCCCACATAAGTCAATGCATTTAAGGAATTTTGTTTTATTTCCACTATTTGAGATATCAAAAAACTGGTCTCATCCAATTTTAAAAAGAAATATTAAAGATTTAATATTTTCTTTACCCACAGAGGAACTAAGAACTATTAAATTAATCTAAAAAAATGATATAATATTAATATGATTAACTCTGAAGAATTAATTAATAAGGTTAAATCCTATAACAAATTTCTTAATCCTGACGCATTGTCAAAGGCTTATGAATTCGCCTTAAAGGCACATAAAAACCAAAAAAGACATTCTGGCGATCCATACGTTATTCATCCTGTTGCGGTGGCTAATATATTAACTGATTTAAAACTTGATAGTGCTACAATAGCAACTGGTTTGTTACATGATACTATAGAAGACACTCATGCTACTTATAAAACTATAGAAGAAGAGTTTGGTAAAGAAGTTGCAGATCTTGTTGATGGTGTAACTAAGATTTCTGAGTTTGAAAATCAGGCTATATCTAATTCAAAAGCTGAAAATTTCAGAAAGCTTATTCTAGCTACTTCTAAAGATATAAGAGTTTTATTAGTAAAACTCGCTGACAGATTACATAATATGAGAACGTTAAAAGCAATAGATAAAATTGAAAAACGTCAAAGAATAGCAAAAGAAACTATGGAGATTTATTCACCACTAGCAGATAGAATGGGTATGAACAGAATAAGAGATGAACTTGAGGATTTATCTTTTGAGGTTTTGAATCCAGAGGCAAGAAAATTAATTAAAGATAGATTAAACCAAATCAAAGATAGCAATTTAGTAAATTATAATAATGTATTGTCTGAATTTGAAAATTTATTAAATGAAAATAATTTAAAATTTAAAATATTTAGTAGAGAGAAAACACCCTTTTCAATATGGAGAAAAATTCAAAAGAAAAGAACTTCATTAGAGCAAATAACTGACATTATTGGTTTTAGAATTATACTTGATGATGTTGAGAACTGCTACAGAGGTTTAGGAGCTTTACACAGTAAATGGAACTGCATACCAGGTAAATTTAAAGATTACATATCATCACCAAAAATTAATAACTATAAATCTATTCATACTGCAATCATAGGTCCCAATCAAAGGCCAATTGATATACAATTAAGAACAAGTCAAATGCACGAATTTGCGCAAAGAGGTATAGCATCACATTGGAAATATAAATCATCAGAAAAATTTAATTCACTTACATGGAAAGAATATGATTGGTTAGCAGATCTTGTCGAGATAATTGATAAAAATGAAAATCCAGAGCATTATTATGAATATACAAAACTACAAATGTTCCAAGAAAATGTATTTTGTTTTACTCCAAAGGGGTCTGTTATTAAACTTCCAAAAAATGCGACACCAATTGACTTTGCATATGCCGTACATACTCAAGTTGGTGATACAGCGGTAGGATGTGAAGTAAATGGTAATGAACAAGCTTTGCAATCTGTACTCAGAAATGGAGATGTCGTTAAAATTATAACATCTAAAAAAGTTTCTCCATCATTACATTGGTTAACTAGTACTAAAACAGGTAAGGCTAGGGCAGCTATACGAAGATATTGGCAATATAGAGAAAACACAAAACCTTTAAAACAGAAAAGATATAACACTACACTGTGGATTTCCCTAAAAGATGAGCCAGGTAAATTAGGAGATGTGACAACTATGATAGGTATTAATAATGTTAATATTTCAAGTGTAGAAATGGTAGAGAAGACAAAAAAAAATATTAATTTTAGATTTAATTTAATAATCCATGATTTGAAAAACTTTACAAAACTTATTAGTGAACTAAAACAGAAAGATTACAATTTTAAAATTATAAGACATAAAAATAAAAAATATGCTTTCTTTAAAAGACTCTTTAGCGGTTTTAAGAAAAACTAATGCTCTTTTAG
>CACHTB010000052.1 GCA_902582735.1 uncultured Pelagibacteraceae bacterium | reverse complement strand
CAAATGATAGTGTATCTGTATGTTCATGTTTTTCGCCTTGGATACGTCTGTAGCTAGTGTTGATTGATAGGTTGTCTTTGGAGTCGTAACTAAAACCAACTTCAGATGTTAACATATATTCTGATATTGTATCTTGTGTATAGGTATAAGTTGTGCTCGTATCAGATACGTAATTTAATTTGGTTACAGACGAGTCGGAAAAAATCTAAACCAAATTCAATTAAGCCAAATGGTTTTATTGTACTATCATCGAATTTGACTAGATTGTTTACACCAAATCCTAAAGATAAAAGCCCACTTTGTACTTCTTGATCATCATAAGATAGTGCGTCCGTTCCAACCTCTTGATATCCCTCAAGTTCTGTATATCCAAGATCTACTCTTAAAGCTGGAATTAAATTAAAGTTTCCTTTGTCAATTGTTTTTCCAAAATTAACTGATCCAAATATTTGGTTTCCATCTCTTGAAGCAGTTAATGTATTAGAATTTGACTTTCGCTCAATATCACTTTTAATTTTTTTCCAATTCCGATTGATCCTTCGATAAAATTATTATCATCTAATGGTCTTGTTCTATACATTGAAATATTATAATTTTTGCTATCGATACCACTTCCATTAGATCCTATATCCGTATCGCTTTGCCCATATTGAATAGCAAAACCATAAATATCATTGTCATTTATTTTTTTATCAAATCCAAAAGCAATACCTTGGCTATCTATTTCCTTTTCAGATGATGTGCTGGTATCACCAATTTTAGTAATACTTATTGAGCCTTCTGACCAGGTAGACCAGTCATCAGGAATAATACTGATATTATTATTTTCTGAAATAGGGTTAATAAGAGCCTTACTTATAGAAGCTAGCATAGCATTACCAAAATCTAATTTGATATTGTTTTTTACTTAAATTATTATTATTTCTGTTATGTCTTAGATATCCAAGTCTACTAGAAACCATTCCAACTGATTGAACAAATGTAAGTCTAGCATGATCTACCTGGGCATCTATAGATCCTGTAACAACTTTATCATTTGTCGGATCAGATTTACCCGTTGTAAAACTCAACGCGGTTGTTGATGAAATTCCTGCATAAGATCCACTTTCTGAGTCGTCAAATGCTGTTGCGTCTATTAAAACATAATATTCAACTTCGTCATCAAAATTAGAGGTTGGATTTATAGTTATTTGAGTAGTTCCTGTGCCTGTTACATTTGAACTAGATACATCAATTGTTTCAAAAGTAGAGTCATCTGTGGTTTTCTTGATAGTTATATTTCCAGTTTCAACATCAACTATTTCGCTAAAGTTAAGAACTATATTTGCATCCCTTTCTACACTTGTCGCATCATCAGCTGGCACTGATGAACTTAAAGTTGGTAATACATTGCTATCAACAGTAAAACTTAAAGCAGTGGTTGAGCTAATTCCAGCGTATGATCCACTTTCAGTATCATCAAATGCAGTTGCATCTATTAATACATAATATTCTATTCCTGTCTCAAAATTTGAAGATGGATTAATTGTGATTTGAGAGGTACCTGTTCCAGTAACTTGACTACTTGTAACATCAATAGTTTCTACTGTTGAATTATTAGAAGTTTTTTTAATAGTAATATTTCCACTTTCAACATCAACGTTTTCACTAAAATTTAAAATAATATTTGCATCTCTTGCAACGCTAGATGCATCATCAGCTGGGACTGATGAACTTAAAGTTGGTAATGTATTGCAACTATCTGTTGTTAAATCCCATGTGGTAGTTGATCCATCCTGCAAAGCTACTGTCCAATCAATACCATTATATGTTCCAGTTCTAGTTGCCGCAAGATTACTCGACGAAACTCCAAGTAAAACAGAAGTGTAAGTTGTAGCACAAGCCAATGTAGAAGAAGAGTGTATCCCAAATTGAGGTGTACCTGAAAAACTCACAGACTGAAGTTGTCCATAATCAGTGGTACTATTAATTATGATATTATAATTAGTTGGTCCAACAAATTGCCAACTAACAGGATTTGAATTTTTTTTTTCCTTGAGCATTATTAAAATTGTCAACAAGTGCAAGAGCTCTAACATCTTGTCCTGAAGTCGAAAGTGTACCGTTGTTTGTAAATGTGTCTACGGTAGAGAAAAAACTCATGACATACACACCTCCTGTATTAATAAACGATCCATTATTAGTAATGTTTGATATTCGTGCAAAGCCTTTAACAACATTGTCATTAGTAGTAATTGTTCCATTATTTAAGAGTTCTCCATTGGTAGCAAAAAAAAACCAGCTACCCCGGTCATAGTAATACCGCTGTTAACAGTCAAAGTATCATTAGCACCAAATGCATTATAATTTCCAGTGCAATCTGATGAAATAACCGTGTCGGTATTTCCAGATGTATTAA
>CACHTB010000051.1 GCA_902582735.1 uncultured Pelagibacteraceae bacterium | reverse complement strand
AAAACTTTTTTGGTAAAGATCCTAATAAATCTGTAAATCCAGATGAGGTTGTTGCTATGGGTGCAGCTATCCAAGCAGGTGTATTACAGGGGGATGTTAAAGACGTATTATTGTTAGATGTAACTCCTTTATCACTAGGAATTGAAACATTAGGTGGTGTATCAACAAAATTAATTGAGAAGAATACAACTATTCCCACAAAGAAAAGCCAAGTATTCTCGACTGCAGAGGATAATCAGCCGGCTGTATCAATAAGAGTTTTGCAAGGTGAAAGAGAGATGGCAACAGACAATAAAGTTCTTGGAAATTTTGAACTAGTTGGAATTGCGCCAGCGCCTAGAGGAGTTCCTCAAATTGAAGTAACATTCGATATTGATGCAAATGGTATTGTTAACGTTTCAGCTAAAGACAAAGGAACTGGTAAAGAGCAAAAAATTCAAATTCAAGCATCTGGTGGTTTAAGTGATGAAGAAATCAATCAAATGGTAAAAGACGCAGAGAGCAATAAGGAGGCAGACAAGAAAAAAAGGGAAGCTGTTGATGCAAGAAACCAAGCTGATACTTTATTACATTCAACTGAAAAAAATTTAAAAGAACATGGAAGTAAAGTTTCTGATGCTGACAAAAAGGCCATAGAGGATGCATCTGCAAATTTGAGAAATGCACTTAAAGGAACTGATTTAGAAGAAATAAAAAAGAAAACTCAAGACCTAGTTCAAGCATCCATGAAGCTTGGTGAAGCAATTTATAAATCACAACAAGGTGCTAAACCAGATGATGCTCCAAAAGATGATTCTAAAGGAGAAAATAAAAAAGACGACAATGTTGTTGATGCTGACTTTGAAGAAGTAAAAGACGAGAATAAAGAGAAAAGCGCCTAGACTAACAACTATTTGTCTATAACCTGTTATGGCAAAGAGAGATTATTATGACGTCTTGGGAGTTAATAAAGGTGCTTCAGCCGATCAAATTAAATCAGCTTACAGAAAATTAGCAGTCAAATTTCATCCAGACAAAAATAAAGGCGATAAAGCAGCTGAGGAAAAGTTTAAAGAGGCATCAGAAGCTTACCACGTTTTATCGAATTCTGAGAGAAAGCAGAATTATGATAGTTTCGGACATGCAGCTTTTGAAAATGGCGGTGGAGGAAGAGGTGGTTTTGGAAACTTTGACTTTTCTGGCTCTTTTTCAGACATCTTTGAGGACTTTTTTGGTGAAGGTTTTGGGGGAGGTGGAAGAAGATCAAGAAGATCCAATAATAGAGGTTCAGACTTAAGATATGATTTATCCATAACTTTAGAAGAGGCCTTTTCAGGAAAAAAACAAGACATTAAGTTTTCAACAACAGAAAAATGTGACACATGTATTGGCTCAGGTTCTAAACCAGGTCATAATGCTGGGGCTTGTAATATGTGCGGCGGTCATGGTCAAGTAAGATCTAGCCAGGGATTTTTTACTGTTCAACAAACCTGCCCTCAGTGTTCTGGCTCTGGTGAGATGATCACTCATCCATGTGGAAGTTGTGGTGGACAAGGAAAAAAACAAGCATCAAAAAGACTGTCAGTTACAATTCCAAAAGGTGTCGATGATGGAACAAGAATTAGATTATCTGGCAAGGGTGAAGCTGGCTCAAGAGGTGGAAGTAATGGAGACTTATATTTATTTATAAATGTTCATCCTCATGAATTATTTAAACGCTCAGACGAAAACTTATTTTTTGAGTGTCCAATTTCTATTGCTGATGCGGCTTTAGGAACCTCAATTGAGATACCAACTATTGATGGAGGAAAAGCAAAAATTAAAATTCCAGCAGGAACACAAAGTGGAAAACAATTTAGATTAAGAGCAAAAGGTATGCCCTATATGAGAGGTGGTGATTATGGTGATCTTTACGTACAAGTAAATACCGAAGTACCTGTTTCATTGAACAAAGAGCAAAAGGAATTACTAGAAAAATTTAGGGAAATTGAGAACGAGAAATCAAATCCAAGTATTAAAAAATTCTTTCAAAAAGCCAAAAGCTTCTGGAGCAATTAACAAGTGTGATAAAAGTTTTTTTAATATAAAATTAATTATGTTAAAAATATTCTTATTATTAATTCTTCTGTTTGTAAATCCAGTTTACTCTCATGATATAGATTTAGAATATTCAGAGTATGAAGACCAAGTTTCAAATCAATTAATAGCAAGCAATCATAAAAAAAAAAAATCTAAAAAGGATAAAGATAAGAAAGATAAGAAAAGCAAAAAAAAGCAAAAAGAATGGATTGAATTTAAATATCCAAAATTAAAATCGGTGTGTACAGATTGTAAAAACCTTGAAGGTTTCGTATCACCTAACACCATTGATTTAGAAATATTTAGGATGGCAGGCATCATACCTGGAAGACCAATACTTAAAGATGTAAAGATCCAGAAAAAAAGGGGAATGGTCAGAATAGGTATGGTACCAAAGTTCTTTGAAGATGGGAAATGTA
>CACHTB010000050.1 GCA_902582735.1 uncultured Pelagibacteraceae bacterium | reverse complement strand
AATATATCTTTGGGTCCTGGTACAGGGTAAGCTGCAACTGGTGTTCCACAATTTAAAGATTCTAAAACGACTATTCCAAAAGTGTCTGTTTTACTTGGAAATACAAAAACATCAGAAGATGCAAAATGTGATGCTAATTCTCCATTAGTTTTCTCGCCTAAAAAAATATCATTTGGATATTTTTTTTTTAAAATGCTCAAGTTAGGACCCTTTCCAATTATAATTTTAGTACCTTCAAGATCTAAATCTAAAAATGCTTTAATATTTTTTTCAACAGCAACCCTTCCAACATAAATCCATATTGGTCTTTTATAAGGTAAGTCTCTCTTAATGGGATTTTTAAATGCACCATGATTACCTCCTCTAGACCACGTAACCATTTTGCAGTTATCAACACCTAATGCAATGAGTTCTTCACGCATAGACTCTGTTGTAATTAAAATTCTTTCAGCTTTATTATGAAAGTTACACAAAAATTTTTCTGACCATTTAGCTGGAATTATGGGCATATAAAGCTTTATATATTTATCAAACCTTGTATGAAAACTTGTTGTAAATTTTAATCCTTTTTTAATACAATGTCTTCTTGCCATAAAACCTAAAGGTCCTTCTGTTGCAATATGTATTGCATCAGGCTTAATTGAGTTGATTAAATTACTTACACGTGGCCAAATATTTATAGACAATCTAATTTCATTATATTTGGGCATAGGTACAGTAAGAAATTGTTGAGGAGTAATATATTCTAATGTGTGACCTTGAGATTTTAGAACTTCGCCTGTTTCATGAAGTGTTCTAACAACACCATTTACTTGAGGAAAGTAAGCATCTGTCACTATTAATATTTTCATATTTTATGATGCTCTTTTAAAATCGCTAACTTTTTTAGTCTCTAAATTTTCAAAAATATAGTTTTGTCTTGTTTTGTCCCAGTAAATAATTTCAAAAGTTCCATCGTATTTTTCAGCTAACGCAGTGCAAGATTCAACCCAATCACCACAGTTTAAATAATTAACACCATCAAGATTTAAATTCTCTGCATGATGTATGTGACCACAAATTATTCCATCAAATTTTTTTCTCTTTGCATAATCTGTTAGTGTCTTTTCATATTCGCCTATATATTTTACTGCATTCTTCACTTTATATTTTAAAAATTTGGCTAAAGACCAATAATCTTTACCTCTCATTTTTCTAAAGAAATTAATAACAATATTTATTTTGAGTAATATCTCGTAAGCGACCGCTCCTAATTTAGATAGCCATTTTGCATACTTCATTACTCCATCCCATGCATCACCATGAACAACTAAATATTTTTTGCCTAACTGCGTCTCATGAATAACTCTATTTACAATTTTGATATCACCAAAATGCATAGGTATAAATTTTCTAAATACCTCATCGTGATTTCCAATTATGTAAAATACTTTTGTTCCATGTCTTGCTTTTCTCAATATTTTTTGAATGACATCATTATGTTGTTGAGGCCAATAAAAAGTTTTTTGCATGGCCCAAACATCAATTATATCTCCAACCAGATAAAGATTTTCAGATCTTGAGTTCTTAAAAAATTCCAAAAGCTTATTAGCCTGACAACCTTTGGTACCAAGATGCACATCTGATATAAAAATACTCTTATATTTTAATATAGGTGGCACTAAAAAAACCTATTTTGTAACACAACTGTAACTCGAATCATCTATTTCTTATGTCATTGTAATGTTAAAGTTTTGTTAAAAATTAGTTACGGAAAAATTATGCATTTTTGTTTAATCTATAATCTTAATTCTTCATCTGGGAGAAAAGTAAAACTGATAAATAAGATTTATGAAAAATTAAAGATCAACAACACTGTTGATTATTTCAAAACAAAATCTGAAAAAGAAGCGAAAGAAATATTTCTTGAATTTAAAAATAAGAATTATGATCGATTGATAGTTGCAGGTGGAGACGGATCTGTATCATTCGCTATTAATGAATTGATCAAAAATGACTTTGACTTTGATGAAAATTTTGCAATTGGATATATACCAGCTGGAACAGCCAATTTGCTTCAAGCAGAGTTATCAATAACTAGAAAAGTAGAAGATGTTTGTAAAGTATTAACTTCAAATAATTATAAACAATCCAATCTAATAAAAATAAATGAAAATTATTTTTTTTTAATGGCCGGTATTGGTTGGGATGCTAAAATTGTTCACTCGATTGATACACGTATAAAAAAAATACTTGGAAAGATAATATTTGGTTTAAAGGGATTTCAACATTTCATATTTATGAATAACAATAAATTAAATGTTTCCTTTGATGGTCAAAAACATCAAGCTGATTGGATACTATCTTCTAATACCAAGTTTTATGCTGGCCATCATAAAATAAATAAGTCAAACATTTTTGATGACAGATTAATAACTTATGTCTTTAAAGATTTAACTAGGCTTAAGCTAATATATTATATAATTTTAATAATTATTTATGGAGATTTATCAAAAAATAAAT
>CACHTB010000049.1 GCA_902582735.1 uncultured Pelagibacteraceae bacterium | reverse complement strand
TCAATCAGGGAATTATAAATATTATTAAATATAATTTTTAAAATTGCTGATATAAAAACAATATAAATAGATAGATACAAAAATTCTAATCCAAAAATATTTTCATTATTTAAAATAAATAGGGTTGCCAAGGTAAAAATATTAGCAACAAAAAAATTTAAAATATCTTCTTTTATAAAAGAAATAAAATTACTTTTATATTCCCTTTTATTTCCATTGAAAAAAATCGAGATAGTTAAATATGATAAAAAGAGTACTGAAAATAAAAAAAATTTAGATTCAATAAAAATTTCGTAATTTAATAGATCATAAACTGTATTTTTATTTAATATCAAAAAGACGTATATTGAAGAAAATATTAATACTAATTTAAATACTGATGTAAAAAGTATATACCCCGAGTCATCATTTTGAAAAACTTTCTCAAGTCTGAACATTTAACTTTTTGTATAATATTCTGGGGAATAACTATAATAATAGCTGTAATAACTATCTTTTGACGTATCTAAATCATTAATTACTATTCCACTTATTTTCGCTCCTACATTTTGAATTTTCTTAATTGAGGACATAAAAGATACTGTTCTTGTTTCTTCAGATCTAATTACGAATAAATTATAATCTGATGCTTGGGCAAGTATTAAAGTATCAGATACCGGTTGAACTGGAGGAGAGTCTACTATTACATAATCATACTCCAGTTTGAGTACATCAAGAAATTTTTTAATTTGTTCTTGATTGACTATATCCGACATATCAAATCTTTTTCCCCCAGATGTTATAATATCTAATTCCGTTCCTGGAACTTTAAAAATTGTATCTTTCAACTGAGAGCTTCCAGTTATAATTTCTCCTAATCCAAAAATTTCTCTATCAAATTGATAAAATCCATTAAGAACCGATGGTCTTCTAATATCTGCTTCAATGAAAAGAACTTTGTTTGATTTCTCCAGTGACAAAGCGAGATTAAAAGCAAATGTTGTTTTTCCCTCTGATGGATTTGAGGAAGTAACCATATAGCTTTTATTTTTCATAAATTTAGATTCTATAATTGCTCTAGAAGATCTTATTGCCTCTGAAAAACTTGATGCGCCATCTTCAACAAACATTTGTAATATATGAAATCCTCTTTTTAATTTATTTACTCTGGGCAATATTCCAATCTGAGGTATATTTAATGACTCTATAGCTTCCGGACTTTTAATAACGGATGAATTCATTTCTCTATAATATAATAATCCATAAACAGCAAAAAAAGATATCAAAAATGCTAATAAAAAATTTTTAAATGGTTTAGGTGAAAAAGGCGTTGTGGGTAAATTTGGATTTTCAATTACCTTTAACTTTGAGACTTGTAAGTTTTGTGCTTCATTAGTTTCTTTTACTCTTTGTAAAAAAGATTCATATAATTTTCTGCTACTGTCTACCTCTCTTGAAAATTTGAGCATTCCAGCTTCTTTTTCTTCAAGATCTCTTAATTGATCTGTTGCTACTTGAAGCTCCTCTTCTGATAACTTAATAAAATTATCTAAGTTGCTCAATTCAAATGCCTTTTGTTGAATGTTTTTATCTAGGATATCTTTAAGTTGAACTTTTAAATTGTCATGCAAATCATTTGCTTGAATAATTTTAGGATGTTTATCTGTATATATTAATGAAAGAGATTGTATATTACTCTCATTAGCAGTTAGGCTAGCTTTGATATTTGAAATTTCTTCTCTTGATCTTAAATCTTTAATTGCTAAAAGGGCGTCAATATCACCCTCAGCAACTTTTATAGACAATAAATCATTTTGTTGTTCTTGATAATTTTTTTTAGCATCTACAATTCTTGATGAAATAGATTGAATTTCTTTAATTTTTAACTCTCTAACATTACCAGTATCAACTAAATTATTTTCCCGCTTATAATTAGATAATTTTTTTTGTGCTATATCCATTTGTGCAACTAATTCTTTTAGTCTTTCAGAAATCTTTTGGTTTGCATAATTTGTAATCTTAATCTTGCTGTCTATTTCATATCTTTGATAAGAGTCTATTATTGATTTAAGAGCTAATTGTGATATTTTGGGATTGTTAGACACAAATGAAAGTTCTAATACATCACTTCTTGGAATATTTTTAACAGTAAAGTTGTTTGTAAGAATTGATTTAAGAAATCCACTATTAATGGCTTGTTTTTTTGAAAATATTCTTTGAAAAAAATTTTGTTTTGTTTCAGAGTATAAACTTTCCAACTTCATAGAATTTTTTTTATCTTTAAGAATATATTCTAGAACTTCATCGCTTTTCAAAATTGCCATCTGGTTGTTAATTCTGTTGCTTTGTGCCTCTATAGAATATACTTCTTCTATATTAACTATTTTATTGTCTTCAGGTTCAATAACAATTGTTGCTTTGCTTAAAAATTTTTTTTCTTGGTTCAAAGAAATTAATAACACAATTAATGAGATAATAATCGAGAGTATAATTAGGTTTTTTAAGTTTTTCTTTGCTACTAATATAAGAAACTTTAAATCCCCGACATCAAAAACATTTAATAACGAATTTATTCTTTCGATCATGATAAGTGAAATATCTATTTCTTTTCTTCGAAAATTTCAATATGCACGAATATATATGACAAAA
>CACHTB010000048.1 GCA_902582735.1 uncultured Pelagibacteraceae bacterium | reverse complement strand
CACTTCCAATTTTAACACTAGGTAAATGTTCTCCAGTTGAGTTTTCTTTAAAAGTAGATTTTGCTAATTCTTCAACTTTTTTTGTTTCAATTTCTCCATGTAACATCTTTGTAGCTTCATTAGCTAATAAAATTTTCAAATTGTTAATATTTTCATTTTTGATATCTTCTATTTTTTCTAAAGATAAATCTGTGAACATTTTCAGAAAATTGATAACGTCCTGATCATCTGTATTTCTCCAAAATTGCCAATAATCATAGATAGATAGTAGATTTTTATCTAACCATACTGCTCCACTTTCAGTCTTTCCCATTTTGGCTCCTGAGGCCAGAGTTATAAGAGAGGTTGTCAATCCAAAAACTTCTTCTGATGAATATCTTTTGATTAAATCAACACCATTAACAATGTTTCCCCATTGATCTGATCCTCCAATTTGAAGAAGACAATTATGTTTTTTATTCAATTCAAGAAAGTCATATGCTTGAAGTATCATGTAATTAAATTCCATATAACTTAAAGACTGTTCTCTATCCAAACGAAGCTTTACACTATCGAAACTTAACATTTTATTGATTGTAAAATGTTTCCCTATATCTCTTAGAAAAGAAATATAGTTTAACTCTTTTAACCAAGAATAATTATTTACAAATATAGGAGATGTCGCCTTATTTTCAGTATTAAGATATTTTTTTAAAACAAGCTCAATACTTTTAATATTTTTCTCAATCTCACTTTCATTTAAAATTTTTCTTGTTTTATCTTTTCCTGATGGGTCTCCTATCCTAGTTGTTCCTCCACCTAGCAAAACTATTGGCTGGTGCCCATGTTTTTGTAACTGCCTCAAACACATGATTTGTAATAAGCTCCCTACATGTAGACTTTGAGCAGTACAGTCAAATCCTATATACCCTTTAATACTTTTTTTATTTAGCACATTTGAAAGTCCTACTTCATCTGTACACTGATAGAAAAAGCCCCTGTCTTTAAATTCTTTTATAAAATCATTCATAATTTAGTATTTTCAATATACATATTTATTTAAAAATAATAATCAATAATGGACAATTGCATTACTTCTTTAGGTTTAATGAGTGGTACTTCTTTAGATGGGATTGATGCTAGTATAATTAATTCAGATGGAAAATCACATCTAGAGGTAAAAGTAAACCATTTTTATGAATATAAAGCTGAGTTTAGAAAAAAATTAATAGACTATATTAAAAATATTAATTCAATAGAGGATATAGAAAACAGTATAATTGAATATAAAAATATTGAGAAAGAAATCACTCTTCTTCATTCAGATATATCGAAAAAATTAATATCTAAGCAGAATACCGATGTAGATCTAGTGGGTTTTCATGGACAAACAATTATTCACAAACCTGAAAAAAAATATTCAATCCAGATGGGAAACCCAAATTTATTATCTCAATTAATTCAAAAAAAAGTTATTTTTAATTTTAGAAAAAAAGATGGAAAAATATTAATAAGTAAAAAATTGTTTGAAAATAAAGGTTTTATTAAACTTTCAGTTGGAAAAAAAAAGCATTTTAAAATTATTATTTAATTTTTTTTTAACTTTTCTAAAGTTCTAGTTATAAATCTTGGTGTAAGAGTTTTAATTGGATTTACAGAAGTTTTTAGATCTTTTGGTGGACCTTTGATTTTAAAGCTTACGCCAAAAACTCCTTCCCCAACCTTTTTCCCTACCAAAATATCTCCTAACAAGGGGATTTTTGATATTGTTTTATTTATTGTGGTAGCTGGCACCAGAGTGCCTCTAAGACTTGTTAGTTTATTTCTCTCAATATAACCCTCCATTAAAATAGAAATGGCTGGTCCAATGGCATACATTTCATTTATGTTAGTTAGTGACTGTTTTGATTGATAATTCATTTCAAATTCATTAAATCGAATACCCTCTCCTGTAAGAAGATCTGCAATACCCTGAAGGGACGCAAGTGTAAGTAATTTTGCTAGAACAGGAACGTCTTGAACTTTAAAATCATATATTTTTAGATTTGCTTTTGTTTCATTATTTTTTTCTATTGACCCATAAGAAAGCTTACCTTCAGTGAAACCTTTAATAAACTTATAGTTTTTTATAAATGGTTCAGGCTCTTCAATAAACAAATTAGTGACTTTTTCATCTCTAGAATTAGTTTTTATAGATAGTGAAAAATCATTTTTATTGTTAATTTTAGAGCTAATTTCTGCAGAAATAACCTCTTTTTGTTTTAATGAAATCTCACCTACTAAGTTGGTCAGTTTACTGTTTTTATCTATAAATATATTGTTAAGTTGGACTGATATTTTTGCTTTTATATTTTCAATTCTATCAAAAATGTTATTGGTATTTTCTCCCTTAAAATAATTTGAAATCAGTAATTGGGCGTCAAACTCACTACCTGAAAGCTTGTATCGATTATTTTTTTTTTTTTGAAATTTAATATTATTTAATTTTTGATTTATATTCACATAGTTCAAAATTACAGAATCAATATTTTTAATTTTATATTTTTTTGATAATATTAAATTACTTGCCTGTATAGTATTTAAATTTTCTTTATATTTAATTTGGTTTAATCTTAAATCATCATTATATCGACCTTTTACGATTAAATTAGAGCTAATTTTTTTATTTTTTTTATAATCTAGTGGTTTAAAATTTAAAAAGAGGTTGTTTAAATTAATA
>CACHTB010000047.1 GCA_902582735.1 uncultured Pelagibacteraceae bacterium | reverse complement strand
ATATTTATTCACTTAACAAAAAATTATCAACCTACCACAGGATGTATTGCCTTATCAAAAAAGGATTTTTTAATTTTAATTAAGCTAATTAATAAAAATACTAAAATAAAAGTTTTAAGATAATTTTTGTTAATAATTAAATTCCTTGACCCAATTTTCCAATGAAATATTTGATTTCGCAAACTCCTTTTCATAATTTTTCCATCTGTACATAGAGTTAGTATAAATAGGCTGACTTACTTGATTATAACTTGGGGTATTAATTATTCCTCTTTTTTCTGCAGTTTTATAAAATTCTGCTACATTGTCGGACCATTTAACTTTTAAAAATTCCAAAAGATCTCTAATAGTTTTTTTAAAGTTAGATATTAGATCTTCATATCTAATTATATGGTGATCAATTTTAAAAACATTAGTATATTTTTTCCATAGCGACATAGTGAGATCATATAATCTTAACGAGTCATCTAAATTTAAAAAATTAGCCATAGCATGATTAAGCATAAAATTTTGCATGAAACAGCTCAAAACACAATCATATGGGTGTCTTAAAGATACTATAAATTTTGCATTCGGAAAAAATCTTAAAATTTCACCCACATGTACAATATTAAGAGGCATTTTATCTATTGTGATTTTTTTATCTTTATTTTTCTTATAATTTTCAATTTGATTAAAATAGTAATCCCTCATATCTTTAATTAATTTGGGATCGGTATTTTCCAGATTTTCAAGAGTAAAACCTTTATTAATATAAAGATGATCTATAAATCTATTTACTATTGGTATTTCCTCCAAAACCTCAATGGATGGATGACTTCTTAAAATTGTATCTAACAAGGTTGTACCAGATCTTGGAAAACCTATTAAAAAATATGGGTCTCTTCTGTTATCTAATATTTTAGGTAAGTTCCAAGTGGATATTTTTGGATTACTAAAGAAATTTATCCTGTCATTTGTTTTTTTTATATATATATTTTTGTCAACACTTTGATCTTTGCTTCGATCCATTATGTCATTTAACAATTTAAATAACTCAAAAGCCTTCGTATAATCTCCTACTTTGTCATAACTTTTTGCTAGAACTTCATAACTGGCCTGTTTTTGAACTATTTGTTCTGGCAAAAATTCTGTATCTTCTAATAGACTTATCACTTCCTTGTAACTTTTATTCTTATAAAGTAGCTTAGCTTTAAATGACTTAATAACTTGGTCATTTTTAAATATTTTTTCTGCTTTAATAATTAAATTATAAAGTTTTTCATTTTGATTTGATTTATCATACAAATCCATAACATTATTATAAGAAGGTAGATAATTTGGATTAATCTCTATTGCTTTTTTATAATAATTTTCGGAATTTTTATGATCACCCAGTCTTTTAAGTAGATTAGCAAAATTATAATTTGCAAGAAGATTATCAGGATCAATTTCAAGTGCTTTAAGATAATTTGCTTTTGCCTCAGGAACTTTTTTTAGACTTACATAAGCCATACCTAGATTAGTATAAGCAAGTAGATAGTTTTTGTTTAAGTTAATTGCTTTTTGAAAAAAATTTATGGATTTATCTATCTCATTTAAGTTTAAATATACTAATCCTAAATTATTATTTAATTCTGGAAGATCTGGATTAATAGAGTGAGCTTTCTCCATGTAATCTTTAGCTTCATTGTAATTATTCTTTTGTGCTTTAATTGAGGCCATAAAATAATTTGCATCAAAATTATTTGGAAATTTTTTAATTATTTTTTTATATAATTTTTCTGCTTTATCAAAATTTTTATTTCTAAAAAATTTGTTTGCAAAATCTAAATTTTCTCTCAAATCATTATTACTTTTCATAACTTATAATTTCTTTTTTCTCTCACCAAATATTTTAGATCCTACTCTGATGAAAGTGGCATTATTCTCAATGGCAGAGATATAATCTGCAGACATGCCCATGCTAAGTTCTTTTAAACCCAAATTTTTGTTTAAATAATTCATCCTCATGAAATATTTCTCTGGATCATTTGAAATAGGTGGTAAACACATTGTTCCAATAATATCTAAGTCTCTTGCTATGCAATATTTATAAAATGAATTTAATTTATTGGGATCAATCCCACTTTTTTGGTCTTCATTTCCAATATTAACTTGAATAAACAATTTAGGTTTTTTTCCTGTTTTTTTTTGCTCCTCTGAAATTTTATTTGCAAGTTTTTCACTATCGAGCGAGTGAATGTAATCAAATATTTTTAACGCTAGTTTTGTCTTGTTAGATTGTAATTTTCCAACCAAATGGAGTAAAATTTTATTATTTTTGTTTTTAATATCTGTCCATTTTTCAATAGCTTCTTGAACCTTATTTTCTCCAAAGTCCGTGTGACCGTAATCAATTAAAGGGTTTATATGGCTTATTTCAAATGTTTTTGAAACAGCAATAATTTTGATATTATTTTTGTTGTTTGTTTTTTCTTGATTTGATTTTATTGAGGTTTGTATGTTGTTAAAATTTGTAATTAATTGATGCATAGATTATCCAAAAAATACTACTTTATAAAAAGATTTAATACTACAGAACTTAAAAATTTAAACTCAAATACAACAATAATTTTTAGAAACTATGCCAAAAAGCCCAATATAATTGAACTTCTAAAGATTAAAGAATTCTGTAAAAAGAGAAATATAAAGGTTTGTTTAGCAAATAACTTTAGGCTTGCTGTAAGACT
>CACHTB010000046.1 GCA_902582735.1 uncultured Pelagibacteraceae bacterium | reverse complement strand
AGATATAGCTAAATTATCCAATAAACTTCCAGCTGCAGTTATATGTGAAATTATGAATGAGGATGGAACTATGGCAAAAGGTGAAGATTTATTTAAATTTGCAAAAAAGCACAAACTTGCAATCGCAAAAATCGATGATTTGATCTCTTTTAGACTAAAAAAAGAAAAGTTAATTAAATTAAAAAATACATCGAGTATAGTTGTTCAAAATCAAAAATATATTATTAAAGTATTTGAAAGTGTTTTAGATGGCTCAGAACATTTTGCATTATTAAAAGGAAAAATTAATTTAAACTCTACACCAAGAGTTAGGGTTATTTCATCTAACGTAGTTCAAAATTATTTAATTAATCAAAAATTACCAAATTCATTTAATAAAACATTATCTTATTTTAAAAAATATAATAACTGTGTGTTAGTTTTCATAAGAGATCCAAATTTAAAATCTGTCTCACAAACTCTTAAACAATATAAATCTAAGGAATTTTATAAAAAAGGGTTTGATAAACTCATTAAAAATTATGGTATAGGTGCTCAAATAATTAAAAGTCTTAAAATAAAAAATATGATTTTAGTAACAAGATCAACCAAAAAGGTTGTTGGTTTAGAAGGATATGGAATTAGAATACAAAAACAAGAAATAATAAAATGAAAAAAAAAATATTAGTTATTATTGCAGATTATTATAAAGATATTTCATATGATTTGCTAAAAAGTGCTTTAAAAAATTTGAACAAGAAATATTATTCTATTAAAATTCTTAAAGTTCCAGGAGTATTTGAAATACCAGTAACTATTTCAAGAAATATAAATAAATACAATGGTTTCATTGCTTTAGGTTGTGTAATTAAAGGACAAACACCACACTTTGATTTTATTTCTCAATCTGCGACAGATGCGATAATGACTTTATCTATAAGTTCGAAAAAACCAATTGGAAACGGCATTATTACTTGCCTTAATAAAAAGCAAGCTATTGCAAGAGGAAAAAAGGGACTTGAAGCATCTGAAGCTGTAAAAGCTGTGTTAACTAATAAATAAATGTCAATAATTTATAGTCCCAAAAATAATCCAAGGGTAATAATTATTCAAAAATTATATGGTCAATTTTTTAATAAAGAAGAAAAATTAGCCTTTCCAAAACACAGATTTAAAAAATTTATTAAAGACGTTGTAAATGGAACATTAGAAAGAGATGAAGTAATTACAGATGAGATTAATAATCATTTAAAAACTGATCTTAATATGATTAGATTAGATAAAGTATTTCAAGTAATAATAAAAAGTGCAATTTTTGAATTTTTATATAAGCCAAGAACTTCAACTAAAATTATTATAAAAGAATACTTAAATGCTTCAAATTTTTTTATAGATATTTCTCAAACAAAATATCTTAACGCTTTGCTTGATAAGATTTCTAAAAAAGTGCGATCGCCTAATGGATGATGATAAAATAATATCAAAATATTTAAAATATCTAGCAGCTAATAACCCTAGTTCTCTTAAACTAAATGATGATGTTTTTTTTGATAAAAAGAAACGTCTTGTCGTATCCACAGATACATATAATGAAAAAATTCACTTTAAAAATACTAAAAAACCAGATTTAATTATAAAAAAAATTATTCGTTCCTCTATATCTGATTTAATTTGCAAAGGTGTTAAACCTAAATATATTTTTTTATCAGCTTCAATAAATAATAGGTTGTCTAATCACTCTAATTTTTTATTAATTGTTAAATCTTTAAAAGAAGAATTAAAAAAATATAAATTATTACTTAGTGGTGGAGACACAACTTATTCTAGTACCACATCATTCACAGTTACTGTAATTGGTTTTGCAAAAAAAATTGTAAAAAGAAATAATTCAAATATTGATGATGTAATTTTTGTTACTGGGAATATAGGTGATGCTTATGCTGGATTAAAAATTTTAAATAAAAATATTAAATCTAGTAAAAGTTTAGAAAATTATTTTGTAAAAAAATATTATGTTCCTGATATCGCTCACAAAATATACAAATATATGCCTTCAATTGCATCTTCATCCATTGATATATCTGATGGCCTTATCTTAGATCTTGAAAGAATGATAAATAATCAAAATTTAGGGTATATTTTATCAATTAAAGATATTCCAATATCTAAAAATCTTCAAAAATTAATACATTTAAATAATTTTCAAAAGAAAAATTTTGTTTCTAACGGTGATGATTACCAAGTACTTTTTACATCTCCTTTAAAGAAAGTTCAGCGAATAAAAAAATTATCAAAAAGAATCAATATAAAAATTACAAAAATTGGTAGTATTACGAATAAGCCCAATCAAATTATAAATACTAATGGAAATTATCTAAAAAGTATTAAAAATAAAGGTTATTTGCATAAGTTTAAATAAGTTAAATATTGCCTTTTAGCTTTATTTTTGTAATGTCCGCATTTTAAAAAACAAACCAATAGATTTTTAAGGAAATTATGAACTCATCTATCGAAACAATATTACTGTATACAATTTTTGCTGGTTTACTCTCTATAGTCTATGGATTTTTAACTGGTTCAAATATTTTAAAATCAAGTGCAGGTAATGCCAAAATGCAAGAAATTGCTTCTGCTATACAAATTGGGGCAAAAGCATATTTAAATAGACAATATAAAACCATAGCCATTGTTGGAGTAGTTGTTTTAGTAATAATTAGTTTCGCTTTTTCAATTTTGGTAGGAATAGGTTATTTAATTGGTGCAGCTTTATCTGGAATAGCAGGATATGTTGGTATGTTGGTATCTGTACAAGCTAATGTAAGAACTGCAGAAGCCTCAAGAAAAGGATTAGCAGAAGGTTTGTCAGTTGCATTTAAGTCTGGTGCAATAACTGGAATGTTAGTCGCTGGTTTAGCTTTATTATCAATTGCTGTTTATTACTACATACTTCTAAAATCAGGTGTTGATGAAAGAGAAATCGTTAATGCTTTAGTTGCTTTGGGATTTGGTGCTTCGTTGATATCTATTTTTGCAAGATTAGGCGGTGGAATTTTTACAAAAGGTGCTGACGTAGGGGCTGATTTAGTTGGGAAAGTTGAAGCTGGTATTCCTGAAGATGATCCAAGAAATCCAGCTGTGATTGCGGACAACGTCGGTGATAATGTTGGTGATTGTGCTGGTATGGCGGCTGATTTATTTGAAACTTATGCTGTAACTATTGTAGCTA
>CACHTB010000045.1 GCA_902582735.1 uncultured Pelagibacteraceae bacterium | reverse complement strand
CATAATGGAGATTTATCAGGTGTTGGATACTTAAAAATCCCTAAAAATTTAACTAAAGGAAATAAAAAATTAAAAACAAACGGTACTATTGATTTTATTCATGGCTCTAAATCTTTTTTAAGTAATAGTATTTATAATCATATTCCAAAAGTTGGTGATTTAATTTTATTTCCAAATTATTTAATGCACACCGCTTATCCTTTTAAAAAAGATGGTGAAAGGAGATCCTTTTCTTTTAATCTAGAAGTGGACAAAAAAGTTTCAAATATTTTTAATGACTAAAATTCAAAAAAACGTCTTAGGAGAAAATTTAGAAAATTGTTCTAATAATCCTTTGACAGGTTGGTATAGAGATGGGTGTTGTAATACAGACGAAAATGATCATGGCATACATACTGTATGTGCAAAAGTGAATAATGAATTCTTAGAATGGTGTAAAGAGGCAGGAAATGATTTAATAACTCCACATCCAGAATTTGGATTTCCAGGTTTGAAAGATGGGGATAGTTGGTGTGTTTGTGCTGGATGGTATGCAAAAGCTGTTGAAGCTGGGAAAGGATGTCCAGTATTTTTAAAAAAAACTCATGAAAAAACTTTAAAACTTATACCAATTGAAGTTTTAAAAAAATTTGCAATAGACTTATCTTAATTACATATTTCCATACTTAGGGCCACCGCCACCCTCAGGAGTAACCCAAGTGATATTTTGCGAAGGCTCTTTTATATCGCAAGTTTTACAATGAATACAATTCTGAGCGTTAATTACAAATTTATTAACGTTATTTTCCTGATGAACTTCATAAACACCTGCAGGACAATATCTTTGTGCTGGCTCATCAAATTTCTCTAACGTGTAAGCTATTGGTAAGTTTGGATCTTTTAACTTTAAGTGTACAGGTTGATTATCTGCATGATTTGTACCTGTAAGATAAACTGAGCTTGTTTTATCAAATGTTATTACATTATCTGGTTTAGGATACTCGATTTTTGGCATAGAATTTGCTGGTTTTAAAGTTTCATGATCAGCATGCTTGTGTTTAAGAGTAAAAGGCAATTTTCCTCGAAATAATATTTGATCTATTCCAGTAAATATTATTCCAAGAACTAGCCCCCAAGAAAAGCTTGGTTTAACATTTCTTGCTTCATGTAATTCTTTATATACCCAGCTGTTTTTAAATTTCTCTTCATATAAAGATAAAGTTTTCTTTAAATTTAAATGATCAACAATAGTTTCTGCTGCAATCATTCCACTTTTCATTGCGGTGTGTGAACCTTTAATTTTTGGCATATTTAATGTTCCTGCATCACAACCAACTAGCAGCGCACCTGGCATATACATCTTTGGTAAACTTTGAATTCCACCTTCAATCAAAGCTCTGGCGCCATATGAAATTCTTTTTCCACCTTCTATTATTTTTTTAATTGTTGGATGAGTTTTAAACCTTTGAAATTCATCAAAAGGTGAAAGGTGTGGATTTTTATAATCTAACCCAATTACATAACCTAAAAAAATTTGTTTATTTTCAGCATGATACATAAAGCTACCACCATATGTACTATTATCTAAAGGCCATCCAGCTGTGTGCATAACCAAACCTTCTGTATGATTTTTTTCATCTACTTCCCAAATTTCTTTAAATCCAATTCCGTATTGTTGTGGGTCTTTTCCCTCACTTAGATTAAATTTTTTTATTAATTTTTTGCCTAAATGTCCTCTGCAGCCTTCAGCAAATACTGTTACTTTTGCATGTAATTCTATACCAGGTTCATAACTGTCTTTTTTATTACCCTCTTTGTCTAATCCCATGTCTTGAGTGGCAATTCCTTTAACTGAACCATCTTCGTTATACAAAACTTCACTTGCTGGAAAACCAGGAAAAATTTCAACACCTAAGGCTTCAGCTTGGTCTCCTAGCCATCTACATAAGTTTGCGAGACTTATAATATAATTTTTGTGATTTTGTTGTACCTTAGGAAGTAACCAGGTAGGCCAACTTAGTGATTTTTCTTTTCCTAAAAATAAAAATTTTTCTTTAGTTACTTTTATTTTAATTGGTGAGTTTAATTCTCTCCAATTAGGTAGCAATTCATCTAAGGCACGTGTTTCAAACACATTGCCTGATAAAATATGAGCTCCAATTTCAGATGCTTTTTCGAGTAAGCAGACACTTATATCTGGATTTAACTGCTTTAACTTAATTGCAGTTGAAAGTCCTGATGGTCCACCTCCTACGATTACTACATCGTACTCCATCACTTCTCTGGACATAATGATATTTTATTACAGTATTTGTTATTTTTGTATAGTGTTTAATTTGTTCAGTTCAGATAAAAACTGTGGGAGAGCCTCAAATAAATCTGCTTCTAATCCATAATCTGCAACGCTAAAAATTGGTGCTTCACCATCTTTATTTATAGCAACAATTACTTTGCTCTCTTTCATTCCAGCTAGATGCTGAATAGCACCAGATATACCAACTGCAATATATAAATCTGGTACAACCACTTTTCCAGTTTGTCCTACTTGATGGTCATTAGTAATATATCCTGCATCTACTGCAGCACGTGATGCACCTATTGCTGCATTAAGTTTATCCGCAACTTGTTGTATAAGTTTGAAATTATCTCCGCTTTGCATTCCTCTACCACCTGATACTACCACTCTAGCTGTTCCTAGTTCAGGTCTATCAGATTTAATTTCTTCTCTTTTCACAAATTGTGTAGTCTCTGTTTTATCAGCTGCATCCGCTTTTACTATTTCTGCAGATCCACCTGTTGAAGGCGCAGGGTCAAAAGATGTTGGTCTTATTGTGACACACTTTTTTGTATCATTACTTTTTACCGTTGCAAAAGCGTTTCCAGCATAAATCGGTCTTAAATATGTATCTGAAGATATAACTTTAATAATGTCACTTACTTGTGATGTATCAAGCAAAGCTGCAACTCTTGGCATTAAATTTTTTCCAAAAGTATTTGCAGAACAAACTATATGTGAATAGTTATCTGCTTGTTTAATTATTGCAGACGTAAAATTTTCAGCTATATAATTTTCGTATATTTCACTATCAATTTGAATTACTTTTTTTACACTTGGAACTTCTGATATAGATTTTGCGACATCATCTGCATTAAAACCAATTACTAGAACATGAAGCTCTTGATCCATTTGTGATGCTGCTGTTATAGCATTATATGTAAACGGCTTTACCTCTTTATTGTTATGTTCTGCAAT
>CACHTB010000044.1 GCA_902582735.1 uncultured Pelagibacteraceae bacterium | reverse complement strand
TAATGTACTAATTTTCAAATTTGAATTTAATTTGTATTTCTGTATCTTATTTTTTTTATTTAATTCAAATTCAATTGAGTTGTTTGAGTCAAATTGTAAATCCTGACTAGATATTAATTTGCTATCAATATTAAGTATTTCTTTAATTTGATCAGAGTTTAATTTGTTTCCTGAGTTAGAAAAATTTCCTTTAATTTTTACATTTTCATTGCTTTTTTTTGAAATTAAAAATTTAGCATCTCCAAAATTTGGCTGTTTCTTTTTACCGCTTAGAAAATAAAATTTTGAATTAATATTTATATCAAGCGTGTGATTTTTATAATCAAGTTTTAATTCACCGTTGTTAATATTGATTGGTAAATTAAAATTCTTATTAAATTTTATTTCATCAAAATCTATTTTTGATTTTAATTCAAATTTATCAATTTTTTTTTTATTAATTAGACTGAATGAAAACTTATTGTTTGATGAAAGCTTTACTTTAGAGTTTTCAATAAAATCAAAGCTATAATCTAAATTTTTTTGTAATTTTTTTATGTCAAAACTCTGTTTTTTATTTGATATATCACCATTAATTATAAAACTATTATCACTTTTTTTGACTGATATAGCTTCTGAATTAAAATCAATATCTTCATAAATAAATTGCAAATCATTTATGAAATGCTGTTTTTGATCTGATATAAAATTAAAAGAAATTTTCTTTAATTCACCTTTGTTTAAAAGGTTTATTTGTGCATTTGTTACGTTTCCTAAAATACTATAATCAAAATTTTTGCTTTTATTTTGAAAATCTAAAAAAATTGAGGCTTTAATCTTGCCTTTTTTAATTTGATTTAAAATTAATTCTCTTGAAAAGTTAAAATTATACTCTGAAATGAAGCTTTTTAAATTTGATATTTCGTCTTCTCTTAGTAAAATTTCTAAACTCTGAACTGATCTATTATTTAACAAATTTGATATACTCAATTTTGAAATAATTTTATCTAAAAAAAGATATTCTTCCGCAATTTGTAATTTAACGTTTGAAGTCTCAAGCTTTATTGTCTGTTCTTTGATATCTAATTTTATAAATACATCATTAATTTCTGAGGATAATTTTGGGTTTATTTCATTTATTTTTGAATAAATTAATTTGTTAAATTTATCTGTTTTAAGACCAAAAAAGTTTAAATAAGTAATAATTGTTACAAATAAAAATATTATGGTAATTGACAATATAACTAAGTATTTACGCATTTATTTTATATAATGAGCTCTCAAGAAAATTATCAATTTCGCCATCAAGTATCTTTTCAGGATTAGAGCTTTCAAAATTAGTTCTATTATCTTTAACCATTTGATAAGGATGTAAAACATAAGATCTAATTTGATGTCCCCATCCAATATCTGATTTTGAACTTTCTATATTTTCGTTTTGTTTTTCTCTTTTTTGAAGCTCGTGTTCATAAAGTCTGGCTCTCAGCATATTCATACATGTTTCTTTATTTTTATGTTGTGATCTCTCATTCTGACATTGTACAACTATTTTAGTTGGGATATGCGTTATTCTTACTGCACTATCAGTTGTATTTACATGCTGCCCTCCAGCACCACTTGACCTATAAGTATCTATTCTTAAATCTTTTTCAATAATCTCAATATCTATTTTATCATCTACAACTGGATAAATCCACACACTAGCGAAACTCGTGTGTCTTCGTGCCCCTGAATCGAATGGAGAAATTCTCACCAATCGATGAATACCTGATTCTGATTTTAGATAACCATAAATATAATCACCCGATATTTTTATAGTAGATGATTTGATTCCTGCCTCATCTCCTCTGTGCTCACTAATTAATTCGACAGAATATCCCTTGTTAGTCGCCCATTTCATGTACATTCTTCTAAGCATTTCAGCCCAGTCTTGACTTTCTGTTCCACCTGCACCAGCATGAAATTCTAAGTAACTATCAAGATTATCACTATCGTTAGATAAAAAACATTTTATCTCTAATTTTTTCACTTCAGATTTTAAAGCTTGCAATTTATCAAGACTTTCAACTTGTAATAATTTATCGCTTTCAGATATAGCAAGATCTAAAATTTCTACTATGTCTTTAAACTCATTTTCATAATTACTAAATGATCCAACTAAAAGTTCTAAATTTTTTTTCTCTTTTAAAATTTTTTCTGATGATTTTCTATCTTGCCAGAAATTTTGGCTTTCAATTTTATTATTTAATTCATCAAGTTTAGAATTAAGTTTATTTTTTTCAAAGAAACTCCTTAATTCTTAACATTATTTTATTTATCTCTTTAGTTAAATTACTTGTTTCTAATTCCATTCTAATAAAACTTTAAAATATTTGTTTTTGATACATCACCAATATTATCAATATCAATTTTATTGTTATTTGCAATTTTTTCCTCTTTAAAAGACTCGATAATAGTATTTTTAGAATTACTATTAGCTTTTTTACCAGTAGATGCATCTACTACCATCATTTTAATTCCTTTTGCCACTTTGAATGGTCTTGCTTCATGATTATTGACTGAGTTTTTAACAAATTCTTTGAAGATAGGAAGTGCAGTTTTGGATCCTGTTTCAAATTTTCCTAAAGTTCTTGGATTATCAAAACCTACATAGACTCCAATAACTAAATTTGAAGTGAAGCCAATAAACCATGCATCAGTATTTTTATTAGTAGTTCCAGTTTTCCCTGCTAATTGTAAATTAAGATTTTTTAATTTTTTTCCAGTTCCTCTTTGAACAACTCCTTCTAAAATAGATGTCATTTGATAAGCTGTTTGAGGTGAAAAAATTTGCTTATAATTATTTTTTATTTGAGGAAGATTTTCACTTGTGTATGAAATTAAGTCGCAATCTTTACAAAATCTTAACTGATTTTTAAAAATTGTTTTTCCCTCACTATCTTGTATTCTATCTATAAATATTGGTTCAACTAACTTTCCACCATTTACAAATGATGAGTAAGCGCTTGTCATCTTTAGCAGAGTAGTTTCCGCAGATCCCAATGAAATTGACATCAATTCCTCTGGTCTTTCATAAATTTTAAGTTTTTTTGAAAAATTTGTAATTTTGTTTAATCCAATTTCTTGAGCAATTCTTACTGTCATTAAATTTCGTGATTTTTCAACACCTATTCTTAACGTTGAGGGACCATAAAACTTTTTTCCGTAGTTTTCAGGTTTCCACATTTTTAAATCAATTCCTTGTTCTAGAACAATTGGGGCGTCTAAAACTAATGTAGATGGAGTAAAATTATTTTCTAAAGCTAATGCATATATAAATGGTTTAAATGCCGATCCAGGTTGTCTTTTAGCTTGTGTAACTCTGTTATATTCACTTTTGTTAAAACTAAATCCTCCAGCCATTGCCAAAACTCTTCCCGTAAATGGATCCATTACAACTATTCCACCATTAACATCAGGTAATTGTTTTAATTCATAGTTTTCCTGATTAATTTTTTTTACATAAACTAAATCTCCAACT
>CACHTB010000043.1 GCA_902582735.1 uncultured Pelagibacteraceae bacterium | reverse complement strand
TTTGCATTAAGTGGATCCCAACCGAACCAATATCTGCCAAATTCTTCTAGACTACTCTCTTTTGGAGGTGCATAATAAATAGCGTATCTAGAATATTTTTTCATAATTCAACTTATAATACTTATATAAATTTTCTCTAATTTAAAATATTTGTAACAATTCATGTGTATTAAAAAGTGATGCATGAATATATTTTAAACAATGCCATGATAATTAAAAAAGATGAAATCGTTCATGGTCATATCAGGATTAAAGATAACAAGATTGTCGATATAAGTAGTGGATTAAGTAATAACAAAAGTTCTATAGACTGCGAAAAAGATTATATTTCGCCAGGATTGGTTGAATTACATACTGACAATCTTGAAAGACACATGACACCAAGACCTAAAGTTTCATTTCCAGTAGAAAATGCAATTTTATCTCATGATAGAGAATTAGCATCTGTTGGAATAACTACAGTTTTTGATGCATTAAGAGTTGGTTCTATTGAAAAAACAGGAAAATATAAAAAATATGCAAAAAACTGTTCGGATATAATTTCAAGTTTTAAAAAAGATAATATTCTCAAGATTGATCACAAAATACATTTAAGAGCTGAAACTTGTTCGGAGAATTTGATTGATGAATTAGACGAATACAATGAAACTCACGATGTAAAACTGATTAGTATAATGGATCATACACCAGGTCAGAGGCAATTTAGAGTTATAGATAAGTACAAAGAATATCTTTCAATTAAATACGGTATGACAGAAAATGAAATGGAAATTCATTTTGATCACTTAAAAAATCTTTCAAAAAAAAATAGCAAGAAACACATAGATAAAATTTTAGAATTTAAATCATCATATGATTGTATTTTGGCTAGTCACGACGATACCACAGAAAATGATGTTCATAATTCAAATAAATATGGAGTAAAATTGGCTGAATTTCCAACAACATTAGAAGCAGCCAAAACTTCTAAAGATTACAATATTAAAGTTATGATGGGATCTCCTAATTTACTTAGAGGAGGTTCACACTCTGGCAATATATCTGCAAAAGAACTCTTAGAAAATGATTGTTTAGATATCTTAAGCTCAGATTATATTCCATCATCATTAATTATATCTGTTGTCAAATGGGGTTTAGAAATTGATAATCTTCCAAAAGCATTTGCAGCAGCTAGTCACGCTCCATCTATAGCTACAAATTTAAATGATAGGGGTTTAATTGATAACAATAAAAGAGCAGATTTAGTAAGGTTTAAAGTTTATCAAAATTTACCTGTTGTGAAAAACGTTTGGTCAAACGGAATCCAAGTAAGTTAAAATATTCCGGTTGTATAAGAATATTTAATTATACCTGCTATCATTATCGGTATTTGTAATGAAAAATTTGTTAATAAAGGTTTATTTTTTTTGGTCTATCAAAAGATGATTTTGTTCGTGTGGGATAATGCCGTTTAATGTGGATTAATGTGAACCTCTAATCCCGTAAATAATCGCCAGCTTCCTTTATTAAAGTCCACAGTTTACGCCGATCTTCCGCCATAATCCCTTAAACCTTGATTTATCTATTTTGGAACTTTGCCATAAAAATGTTTAATAATTTTACCATCTTTAAGTTGATCTATTTCAAGATAAGTAAAGTTAGGATCAAATCCTTTAACAGTTTTAACTACGACCTCTGGAGTATCAATTAAACACTTAATTTCTGGTTCTGTGTTCCAACTAGTCATCGCATCTTTTATCATTTCCATCATTTCATCGTAGTTCTTTATGTTACCGCCAAAACTTGATTTATGTATAGCCTCACAATGTACTTCCTTAGAAACTATATCTTTGAAAGGTTCAATATTTGATTTAAAAAATTCTTTGGTTGCTTTTTCAATTTTACTGTAACTCATAATATTTCCTAATTAGATTACTTTAAAATATTTATGTAAAACATTTGTTTAAAAATTATTAAGATATTGTTTAATTTTAATGTAAATTATAATTAAACTTTGTAATGAATTTGAAATAATTATTTAACATTAAATACATGTGAATCTTTTACTAAGGATTCGTGCCAATAAATACATTATTTAGAAAAGTTAACCAGAATAAAAGGTTTAATATAAATACCTATGATTTTTTTAAGCCCTCGTTTAACGTCAAACTAGCTGAAAGCAGAGGAGAAGTAAAACTCGCACAAAAACTTAGGTATAAAGTTTTCTTCTCCGAAAGAATTAAAAACCCTTTATATAATATAGGAAATTTTAGAAGAGACTCTGATAAATTTGACAATTATGCAGATCATATAATTGTGACCCACAAAAAATCAAAATTTTCCAAAACAAGAGTAATAGGAACTTATCGTTTACTTAAGCAATCTGTTGCGGAAAAAAAATCAGGTTTTTATAGTTGCGATGAATTTAATTTAGATAATTTACTAAATTCTGGAGTTTACGACAATATGCTAGAATTAAGTCGATCATGTATATCTTATAAATTTAGAAATAAAAATGTTCTTAAATTAATGTGGAAAGAAATATATAATTATATTAACAGAAATAATATAGATGCTTTGTTTGGTACGGCCAGTTTCTTAAGTACTAATATTAACAAGATTGAAGATCAATTGATATATCTTAACAATTATCATAAAATGTCAGGCAACATCACAGTCAGTGCTTTACCAAAATGTAGACTAAATATTGATTATCAAAAAAACATTAATGTGAATATTAAATTAATTTCAAAATTACCAACTTTAATTAAAGCTTATATAAAGTTTAACGCTTCTATTGGGACAGGTGCAGTAATTGATAATAAATTTAAGACAACTGATGTTTTTGTTTTTTTACCAATTGAAAAAATAAATAAAGAATATGTTAATAAAATTTTAGACTAATGCAGCAAATTTTAGAGAAAATTTCAAAAATTGATGAAATCAAATCTATATATAAAGTTAATTATGAAGAGTTAAAACAGTCAAAGAATTTTTGGAAAAAAACTTTAGATATTTTTAACATTAATTACATTGCAGAAAATGTTGCCAATATACCTAAAGAAGGATCAAGTATAATAGTTGCAAATCATCCATTTGGATTATTAGATGGACTTATAATTTGTTCAATAATTTGTGATATCCGACAGGATTATAAAATTTTAATTAACGAAGAACTTTCACAAATTGATCAAATAAGAGAGTACTTATTGCCAATTAAATTTTCAAAATTTACAGAGGATATAAAAAAAAATATCATTTCTAAAAAGAAGGCAATTGAACACTTAAATGCAAATGGAATTTTAATAACTTTTCCTTCAGGAGAAGTTGCTACATCTTCTTTTATTTTTAATGAGGCTAATGAAAGAAGATGGAAACCATTAATTGGATCTATAATTAATAAAACCAAGGCGGAAATTATTCCTGTACGTTTTTTTGGTAAGAATAGCTTATTCTTTCAAACAGTAGGCTTTATAAATAATAACTTAAGAAGAATTTTATTTATAAGAGAGTTAATAAATAAAAAAAATCGAACATATAAGCTTAGTATTGGTGAAAAAATCTCCTCGCTACAAAAAGAAAAATTAAATAATAAACAAATTGTTGATAAACTTAGATCTATAGTTTTAAATATTAATTAGG
>CACHTB010000042.1 GCA_902582735.1 uncultured Pelagibacteraceae bacterium | reverse complement strand
CTTAAAAAAGGTTATGAAGTTCATGGAATAAAAAGAAGAACTTCTTTAATCAATACTCAAAGAATTGATGAATTTTTTAATGATAAGAATTTGCATAATAAGAAATTTACTCTTTATCATGGAGACATGACGGATAGCTCCAGTTTAATAGGTATTTTAAATAAAGTTAAACCATCCGAAATCTATAATTTAGCAGCACAAAGTCATGTTCAGGTATCTTTTGAAATACCTGAATACACTGCAAACTCTGATGCAATAGGAGTTTTAAGATTATTAGAGGCTGTTAGATCTGCAAATTTAATTAATAAAACTAAAATTTATCAAGCGTCAACATCAGAACTGTATGGAAAAGTTAGAGAAATACCTCAAAATGAAAAAACACCCTTTTATCCAAGAAGTCCTTATGCTGTTGCAAAACAATATGCTTATTGGATTGTAGTAAATTATAGAGAAGCTTATAATTTCTTTGCATGTAATGGTATTTTATTTAATCATGAGTCTCCTTTAAGAGGGGAAACTTTTGTTACAAGAAAAATAACAGTTGGATTATCAAGAATTAAACTAGGTCTACAGAAAGCATTGGTATTAGGAAATTTGAATGCAAAAAGAGATTGGGGTCATGCTCAAGATTATGCTGAAGCGATGTGGAAAATGATGCAACTAAAAAAACCTGATGATTTTGTTATTGCAACAGGAAAACAATATAGTGTTAAAGATTTTGTGAATATTTCTGCAAAAAATTTAGGAATAAACATCAAATGGATTGGAAAAGGAATTAATGAAAAAGGAATAGATAAGAAAACTGGTAAAATAATTATTAAAATTGGAAAAAGATACTTTAGGCCAACCGAGGTAGATACTCTTTTAGGTGATGCTAGAAAAGCTAAAAAAGTTCTTAAATGGAAACCAAAAATTAATTTTAATCAAATGGTTAAAGAAATGGTTGAAAGTGATTATAAAGAACAAAAAAAATTAATTTCTTAATTTAATGAAAAAAATATTTATTGCAGGGCACAAAGGTATGGTTGGGTCTGCAATATTTAGAAAGCTTAAAAACAACTCTAATAAAATATTTATAGCCAATAAAATAAAACTCAATCTTCTTGATCAAAAATCTGTATTAAGTTTTTTTAAAAGAAATAAATTTGATGAAGTATATTTGTGTGCAGCTAAAGTAGGTGGAATTCATGCAAATAATACATATGTAGCTGATTTTATTTATCAAAATTTAGAGATACAAAACAACTTTATCCATTCAGCTTATTTGACAGATGTTAAAAAATTGATGTTTTTAGGTTCCTCATGTGTATATCCAAAAAAACCAAAGATACCTATTAAAGAAGAATATCTACTTACTAGCGAACTTGAAAATACAAACGAAATGTATGCTGTTGCAAAATTAGCAGGGCTTAAAATGTGCAAAGCTTATAATTCTCAATTTAAAACTGACTTTAGGGCTGTAATGCCAACAAATCTTTATGGTCAAAATGATAATTACGATAGTTTGAATAGTCATGTTCTAGCGGCTTTAATTAAAAAAATTGTTTTAGCAAAAAAACAAAATAAAAAATCATTTATAATTTGGGGGACAGGAAAACCAAAAAGAGAATTTTTACATGTAGATGATTTAGCTGATGCAACTATAAAAATAATGAATTTGAGTAAGTCAAAATATAATAAGATAGCTGGAGAAAAATTTCCTTTCATAAATGTTGGTAGTGGATCAGATATTTCAATCAAAGATCTTGCTGAATTAATATCTAGAATAGTTGGATTTAGAGGGGAAATGATATTCGATAAATCTAAACCTGATGGCACATATAGAAAACTAATGGATAATACAAAATTAAGAAAAATTAAATGGAAACCAAAAATTTCTCTTAATTCTGGAATTAAAAAAACAATAGAAGATTTTAAAGCTACTATTTAGCTTCTTCTTTTTCATCATCTTTTGGTTGAGGGGGCCTTTTCTTTTTCTTCTCAATTTCATTTGGATTATCAAAATTAATTGCCATACAAGTAATATCATCTCTTAATTTTGGTATACCCCAATTTAAAGTGGACGTTACTTTTTCAACTAGATCTTTGGGAGTTATTGTTTCCATTTCTTTTACTACATTTTCAACCCCTTCTGCTCCAAATTCTTCACCATTTGGAAGATATCCCTCTGTTACTCCATCTGTGTAAACAACAAAAGTTTTATCTTTAATATTTATTGTATTTGATTTGACAATTGACTCAGCAAAATATTTCATAATTCCTATAGGAGGTAAATCAGATTGAATAAATTCAAATTTTTTTGATTTATCAAACAACATTATACTTTCATGACCTGCATTGATAAATGTCAAATCTCCTGTTTTTGGATTAAATTTTCCAAACACTGCTGTTACAAACATTCCTTTAAATTTTGCCTCAATAATTTCGTTATTTACACCAAATACAACTCTTTCAAGTGGAAATTTTAAATTTGAGAGTGTTCTAAAAATAGAAGAAGCTTTTGCCATGTACATACCAGCCTTAACTCCTTTTCCTGATACATCTGCTAATGTAAAATAATATTCTTCAGGTCCAACTTTCATTACATCAAAATAATCACCAGATACGTCTCGCGCTGGAATATTTTTTGCATAAACAAAGTTTTCAAAGGCAGAAATATCTGGGAACAAGCTTTTTTGAACGCCTCCAGCAAGTTCTCTTTCTTTTAAAAGTTTTGCTTCTTTTTTAAGATTTTGAAGAGCAATTTTATTTTCCTCTAAAAACCTAAAATAAAGACCAGTTAAAAATGTTATAGAGATCATTATCATTGGGTAACTGACATCAATTAATTCTGATCTAAATCTATAAATAGATAATCCAATTACAAAAATAATTATTAATCCTGCAAAAATTATACTTAAGCTGTATTTTGGCTTAATTCTTTGAGAAATAATAAATGCAGCAATAGAAATTATTATTGAAAGTAATAATTCAAAAACAAATATTCCATCATTTCTTTTTAAAAAACTGTTATTTAATAGATTATCAATTACATTTGCATGTACCTGGACACCTGGAACAGTTTCACCTGTTGGAATTTTTACTGTATCAAAAAGACCTTTTGCTGAAGCGCCAATTAAAACATATTTATCTCTAAAAAAATTCTCATCAAAATTTTTATCAAATACTTTTTCAGCAGAGATGTAGTTATTGTTAATTGATCTATTATATTTAACCCAAATTAATGAATTTTTATCGGTTTTAAAATCATATGGTCTAATTGTTATATTCTTAATTCCATTTTCATTCAGATTTGTAATGATAGTCTTTTTTTTCTCACCCACTCTAATCATTTCCAATCCAAAAGTAGGAAATAATTTATTATTAAAAACCATGATTAAAGGAAGAGATCTTACAACAGCATCACTTTGAGTTATGTAATTAATAGAACCTAATCCTTTAGAATTTTTTTCTAAGATTGGTATTGATCCTAAAGAATATTTATAATTATAGACAAAATTTTTAACATTTCCTCCTTTTGCAAAAATTCTTGCTTTTCCTTTCCGACCATAAGTTCCCTTTGTAGGAACTAAACTTCCAAAAACTGCTAATACTGATTTTGTTACTTTTAAAGTTTTTTGAAATTTTTCATCGTGACCTTCAATAGCATTTAAAATATTTTTGGCATAAGTATCTTCAATTGAGTAAGTTTTAATAATTTCTTCTGGGGATTGTTTATCCTTTTCTGAAAAAAATATATCAAAACCAACTGATTTTGGATTTTCTTGGTTTATATTTTCTAGTATTTCTGAAAATACATTCCTGCTCCAAGGAAATTGACCAAATTTTGCAAGACTAGGTTCGTCAATATCAACAATGACTATATTATCTCTTCTCTCGTCAAATTTAAAAATTTTTTGATAAGAGTCGAAACTTATATTTGAAATTGATTTTACAAATTCAGGA
>CACHTB010000041.1 GCA_902582735.1 uncultured Pelagibacteraceae bacterium | reverse complement strand
AAAATTAATATTATTAGTGAGTATTTGTAATACTTAAAACTATGAATTTTAGCCATAAAAAGATTACCTTAAATTATAGAAATTTTTTTTTCAAAATATTTTTTCTTTATATTTTTTTAATTAACATAGCTGTTTCAGAAGGTACTAAAATTGGCTCAATCACTGAAATTAATGGTGAAGTTATTGCAATCACAGAAGAGGGAGATGAAAAAATTTTGGATGTATATGATCAAATATATCTTAAAGATGAGATTTTAATTGGAGAGAGCTCATCCGCAACAATTCAGTTTGATGATAACACAACAATAGTTATGAAAGAATTAACATCACTTAATGTAAGTGAGTTTGAGAAATCAGGTGCAAAACAAAAATTTCAAGCAAAGGTTGGAAAAGGTAAAATAATTATTGAAACAGGTGCGATAGCCAAAAATGCAAACGGTGAAATGTTGATTGACTTATCGAATATGTCGCTCGGTATTAGAGGTACAAGATTTAATGCAAGTATCAAACCAAATGGTAACTCTGAAGTAGCTCTTGCAGAAGACAGTTTTGGAAGTGTGGGACAAATTGAAATTTCATCTGAAGGTCAATCAACTAGTTTAACGTCTACAGATCAAGTTATTGAGGTAACAGAGACAAGAGAAATTGCGCAACGAGAGCAATCTGACGAAGAGAAACAAGAATTTAAATCAGTAAATGAAACTTTAGTTAAAGTTTCAAAAATTGATGAAAACGAACTCACCCTACAACTTAAGGAAAAACTTGCTAATGGAAATCTTCAAGATGCAAATAATGATGGAGTAGTAGATGCAAGTGATGTTGAAGCTGCAAAAGAAATCATAAAAGAGGAAAAAAAACAAAAAATAGATTTTATTGTTGAAAACAGTAATGATGAAAATACTACTTTTTTATCAGATGTAATTGATCAATCAGATGATCAAAATATTGGTGAAACAATTGAAAAAATAATCGAGACAAAAGATACATTAGTTGAAGGTGTAGTTGGAAATTTATCAGATAAGGATAACGAATTTATAACAACTTCAACTTCAGAAGGCGCTGGTTTAATTAAAGAAAAAATATTTGAAACGATTGTAGCAAAAGAAACAGACAAATCTGCAGAGGTTTTAAGTAAAGTAATGGCAAAATCAGATGAGGCAACAATTAACTCTGTTATAAATAATATTACAGAAAAAAATACAAACGAAGAATCAAAATTATCGTTAAAAGTAATGGCAGATTTCTCTGAAAAATCTCCAGAAAAACTTCAGACATTATCTGAAACAAATAAAGATCAAATTGATAAATTAGCTGTTTCAGCGGTTGAAAAAGCATCCACTTCAAATGAGGATGCAAATTTAATTGCTAAAGTTGTATCAGTAGCAAGTGATGAATTAGCAAATAAAGTTGTTGAGGAAGTAAGTAAAAATAATACAGCTGAAAAACAAGATCTGTCAGCAAAGGTTCTTAAGGCAATTGTAGAAACACAGCCAAATAAAATTGAAATAATAAATGATGAAATAAAAGATGTTGTGATTAAACAAACTGTTGAGGCTGTTAAAACTCAGCAAGAAACTGAAACAAATATTGCTTTAGAAGATGATTTAACTGATGCAGTTGCAGCAATTATTGTAAGTACTGACAATGATACAGCATCTAAGTTGATTGAGGAGGTTTCAAACATTGAAACAGAAACAAATTTATCTTTAAGAGTTATAGCGGGAATATCAGAAAAAGACGGAGAAAAATTTACAGAACTTTCTGAAACAAACAAGGATCAACTTGAAAAACTAACTATTTCAGCAATTCAAAAAGCAGAAAATACTAATGAGGATAGTCAACTGATTGCAAATGTAGTTGCAGCAGCGAGTGATGAACTTGCTAATAAAGTTGTAAAAGAAGTAAGCAAAACTGCCGTTGATGAAAAACAATCTCTATCAGTCAAAGTTCTAAAAGCAATTATTGATACCGAACCAGAAAAAATTGAAATTATTAATGAAGAAATAAAAGATGATTTGATTGAGCAAGCAATCGAAGCTACCAAAGACCAACAAGAAGGTAACCTTATAGAGGAAGAAGATCTCACTGATGCTGTATCAGAAATAATTGTGAAAACAGATACTACTACAGCTGCAAAAGTTATCGAAGAAATCAATGATATTGACACTGAAACTAATTTATCTTTAGAGGTTATTTCAGCTATATCAGAAAAAAATTCAGAAATAATAGATACACTATCTGAATTTGATAAAGAACAAATGGATGAATTAACAATAGACGCGGTCCAAAAAGCTGAAAATACATCTGAAGATAGTGAATTAATTGCTCAAGTTGTTGCAGTTGCAAATGATGATTTAGTAAACGTTATGATAGAGGAAGTAAGTAAAACTTCAATTGATGAAAAACAAACATTATCTGCAAAAGTACTTCAAGCAATAGTAGAGAATGAACCTGATAAAATGGAGATTATCAGTGAAGAAGTAAAAGATGTAATGATTAAACAAACTGTTGAGTCAGCTAAAAATCAAAAAGAGGGATTAGGTATCCAAGAGGAACAGAGTTTTACTGACATTGTGTCTGAAATTATAGTTAATACTAATACTGAAACTGCTAGCAAAGTAATAGAGGAAATAAACGAAATTGATACAGAAACAAATCTATCATTAGAGATAATTTCTGGAATTTCAGAAAAAGACTCAGAAAAACTAAATGAACTTTCTGATAATAACAAAGATCAAATGGATAAACTAACTACAGATGCGGTTCAAAAAGCTGAAAATACATCTGAAGACAGCCAATTAATTGCGAATGTTGTTGCTGTTGTAAATGATGATTTAGTTAATAAAGTAGTAGAAGAAGTAAGCAAAACTTCAACTGAGGAAAAACAAACTTTATCAGCTAAGGTTTTAAAAGCAATTGTAGATACTGAGCCAAGTAAAATTGAAAATATTAATGAAGAAACTAAAACTACTCTTATTAAGCAAACTTTAGAGGCTGCTAAAAACCAAGAAGAAGGTCAGATTTTAGATGAGGAAAATCTTTCAGATGTGGTTGCTGACATTGTTGTTAAAACGGATGTTCAAACGGCGTCTAAAATTATTGAAGAGGTTAATAACACTCAAACAGATACATCATTATCTTTGAAAGTAATGTCAGGAATTTCAGAAAAAGATTCTAACAAAATTAATGAATTGGCAGAAAATAATAAAGAAAATATTGACACATTGGCAGAAAAAGCCATTCAATCAGCTAAAAGCACAGATGAAGATAGTGACTTAATTGCAAAAGTAGTTTCAGTTGTCAGTGATGAAATTGCAAATAAAGTTGTTGAAGAAGTAAGCAAAACATCAACTGAGGATAAACAGGATTTGTCTGCAAAAGTATTAAAAGCAATTGTTGACACAGAACCAAGTAAAATTGAAACACTTAATGATGAAATTAAAGAAAAAGTAATAGAACAAGCTATAGATGCAGCTAAAAACCAACAAGAAAATTTAAGTGAAGGACAAACTTTATCAATTGAAGAAGATTTAACAGATGTTGTAGCTGATATTGTAACTAAAGCCGATAATGATACAGCAGCAAAAGTTTTAGAAACACTAAATGATGCATCAGAGGAAACAGATTCAAAACTTTCACTTAGTGTTGTGGAAAATTTAACAAAGAAAGAAAATTTTGAAGAAAAAATTGAAATACTTTCAGTAACATCAACAGTTGTAGATGAAAGTATTAACAAAATTATGGAGAATGCAGTTGAAGAAGCAAGCGATGAAGGTGATATAGAAAAAGTTAAAAATATTGTAGAAAATAGTAAGGGAACTTTATCTAATAAATTAATAGATAGCGCAAATAAAAGTGAGGAAAGTAAGAAAAAAATAACCGAAGTTATAGTAGATATTGTTGAAGAGAATCCAGAAAAAGCTGTTGAAATTTTAGAAAAAAATAAGAATACAAATACAGTAACAGATACGATTAAAACTAAAATTGAAAATAATGAAGCTATTACAACAGAGGATTTTGAAGAAGTTTTTGAAACAAATGTTTCGCCCAACTAATTATGCAATTATCAAAAAATATAAAATATCAATATTTATTTTTTTCAAT
>CACHTB010000040.1 GCA_902582735.1 uncultured Pelagibacteraceae bacterium | reverse complement strand
CTTAGGTCATTAATGAAAGTTTTAATTGATTTTCCAGCCATGGAGTTATTCATAATAAAATTTAAATCGATAAAAGCAATTTTTTCAACAGCAAAAGCTACCTCAAATTTAAAAATTATTGCAATAATTATAAAAAAAAATCTCATTAAAAGGATGTTCCAATTTGAAATCTAAATGATTCAGTTTTATCTGAACTGGCATCAGTAATTGGGATTGCATAAGAAAAAGATAATGGTCCAATTGCAGTAAACCAATCAACTGCAACACCAGTTGAAGACCTGATTTTATCAGAGTCTAGAGAATTATCATAATCCACATGCCATAAATTTGCAGCATCTAGAAATAAGTTGAAATCTAGATTTTCAAATTCGTTAAAAAATTTAGGGAATGTTGATGTGAAATTTAAAGCAGCACCATAATTGCCACCAATATATTGAGTGCCATCTTTAGGGCCAATTTTACCTGACTCAAATCCTCTTAACCTGCTTGAGGGTATATAAATTCGTTTTGAAACACGGACATCGCTATCAATTGAATTTACAGCTTTTAAATATAATTTACCACCAAGTAGAAAATTATCATTTATTGAGTGATACTTTGATGCTGAAAAAGTGTTTTCAATAGAGTTATCATCTGAATATATTGGCAGTGATTGGCTGAATTTAGCAAATATTCCATCTGTTGGTTGGTAATTTTGATTTAATTTATTTAATGTAACTGAATACAAAAACAAATTTTCAAAATAATCCCCTTCCTGTCTTTGTTTGATTTCTGATGCAGTGTCAGAGGTAACTAATTTTTCATAGTAGTTTGAGATATCAAAGTTTATAAATATATCTTCAAATTGCTCAAAACCTGTTCCAAAACTTAATCCTGTTCTAGTAGTTTTATATCCACTAGAACTCATAAAATCAGATGTAGTGCTCTCAATTGTTGTATTAAGAGATCTATCTGAGTTTCTAAAGTTTGGATTAATAACACTAAATTTCCCTCTAATCTCATCATCCGATAAAGCAAAATTAGTATCTAATGTTATACCTTTTCCTAGATAATTTTTTTCTTTCACTCCAGCTGAAAATGATGACCCACCAGTCCCAGTGCCAACACCAGCAAATATTTCTCCTGTTGGTTTTTCCTCAACAATAATATTTATAATCTTGTTATTTTTATTTTTTGAATTTGTAATTTGGCTCTTTACACTTTTAAATATTCCTTTTGATTTTATATTACTTATAGACTTATCAAATAATATTTTATTGTATGGATCGCCTTCATCCACTACTAAAGAGTTTCTGATTACCTTCTCTTCAGTAATAAAATTTCCAAATACGTTTATTCTATCCACATAAGACTTTTCGAGCTGGTCTAAAAAAAAAATTACATTAATTTTATTTTGATCAATTATATTTTGCTCATACTTAGAATTTATAAAAACAAATTCTTTTTGAAGTGCAATTTTGTCTATTTTATTTTTAATCACTTTCAAAGATTTTTCTGAATATAAAGAACCTTTTAAATCATTAAATAACTTTTTAAGATCTAAAAAATTTTCATTCGAATAATCATCGGAAGTATTTAATGAGAAATCATTAAAATAATATTTTTGCCCTGCATCGATGGAAAAAATTAATTTAAAATTTTTATTATCCTCAACCTTTGCATAAGAAGATTTTATTTTTACTTTATAGTAGCCTCTATTTTTATAAAATATATTTAACAAATTTATATCAGCAGAGACTCTATTTTCGTCTAGATATTTATTTTTTGTTATGAACTTCCAGGGTTTAGTTTCTTCAGATAATATTATTTTTCTTAGTTTTCTGGTATTAAAAACTTTTTTTCCAGTAAAATTAATTTCTTCAATTTTAGCTCTTTTACCTAATTTAAAATCATAAATTATATTTACTGAATTATTTGAATTAGTAATGATTTCAGTTTTTATTTCAGAAAAATAAAATCCATTCATTCGAACTATGTTATTTAATTTATTTTTTTGATTTAGAATTTTTGACTCAATAAATGGAGATTTCTCTGTTTTTCTTGTAATTTTTTCTAGCGCTTTTAAAAGAGACTTATTTTTTACTCCCATTACATTTATCTCCTGTATAATTGGATTTTCTTTAACTAAAATATTTAAAACTCCAGATTTGAAGTTTATTTTTAAATCTTTGAAATAGTTTGTCTTAAATAAATTTTTAAACGTATTATTAATAACATTTGGGTCTATATCGTCACCAATATTAAGCTCTGAAAATAATATAATAGTTTCATCAGCAAGTCTGTCATTACCCGCAACTTCAATTGACTTTAATTGGTCAGAAAATGCATTATTTGCTAGGAAAAAATTTAAAGCAATAAATGCAATTGTTGCTTTAATTATTTTAAAAAAATTTTTCATATTCGTTTAAATGTTTTTTTACTTTATCAACCATTATAAAAATATCTTTGATATTTTTTGGTTGTTTTTTATAATATTTTTTTAAAGTATTACTTCCAATTAATTTTAATAACAGCTTTTGCATTTTAATAAATGAAATTTTGTTTTTAAGGAAAAGATTTACCAATTTATCGTTTAAGGTTACCAGTATAATCTCATAATAAGTATTCTTGAATTTGTTTTTTTTTAAAATATTTAAGTAGGGAAATTTTTTATTGTCTGGCTCAATAAAGTTAACACCATTTAATTTATCGAAATTGATATCTGTTTTGTTGTAATATTTCAAATTATTATTTTTAAAAATAATATTAAATAAAGGAATTTCCATTGTAGTATTGTGCATAAGCACTTTAATTAATCCGTTATTAAATACTATTATAGCATGTATAATTGACCTTGGATGTACAATTATTTTTACTTTCTTTGCATCTAAATTAAAAATTTTAACAGCCTCAATAACCTCAAACACTTTATTCATCATGGATGCTGAGTCGGTTGATATTTTTTTTCCCATACGCCAGTTAGGATGTTTGATTACACTATTAACTTTTATTTTTTTTAAGTTATCTTGATGTGTGTTTAACAAAGGTCCACCTGATGCTGTCAAATATATTTTAGAAATTAAATGCCTATCATTATTCAATAAAGACCAAATTGAAAAATGTTCAGAGTCTATTGGTATAAAATTTGTTTTATATTTTTTTAGTTTATTATTAATAAATTTCCATCCACAAATAATTGACTCCTTATTTGCACTAGCTACAATTTTAGTAATTGGAATTACTTCTAATGTGGGTTTTAATCCATCTAAACCAGAAATACCAATAACTACTAAATCTATTTTTTTATTATTTTCTTTTAAAAATTCTGTAACATTTGAGTATAGTCTTATTTTTCTATTCTTTAAAAGTTTTTTAGCTTTTATAAAATTATTGTAATCGTTTATGATTAAATTTTTAACATTAAAAACTTTAGATTGTACTAGTAGTTTTTTATAATTTCTATTAGTTGATAAACATATAATATCAATTGTATCTCTGTACCTTTTAATAACATTTAAAGCAGACGCTCCGATAGATCCGGTAGATCCCAATATCAAAATTTTTTTTTTTATTTTCATTTAAAGAATAAAAATAAGTTTATACCTATAGGCAAGGCGAATATTATTCCATCTATTCTATCAAGTATTCCTCCATGCCCAGGAAGTAAAGCACCCGTATCTTTAATATTTGCTTTTCGTTTCAAAAAAGAAAAAAACAAATCACCTAGTTGAGAAATTGATGAAATAATTAAAGTCAGTATTAAGAGATTAATTGAGAAGTTGAATTCTAAATAGAAATAAATAAATACAATAAATGATAAAATATATGAACCTATTAATCCAGAATATGTCTTATTTGGGCTAATTCTGGTAAGTTTTTTACCCTTAAATGATTTTCCAATAATATAACCACCAACATCTGTAGCAATACAAATTGTTAAAATGTACATAAAGAATAACTTATTTTGATAGTTAAAATTTGCAAAAAAATACAATTGTGGCAGAAAAATCATTAAATATATTAAAGCGAGCAAATACGAATTTATTATTTTATTCTTATCTTGAAGAAATATTTTTTGTAATAAATTATAGATTTCTATAAGTGACAAAAATCCAACAGTAATTAAGGCTAGAAATAAAGCTAAATTGTTAATTAATGCATAATATAGAGTAACTAACAATGCAACTGATGTAAATATTCTTTTTATTAAATTTGACATCATTTGCCACCAATGATTAAGTTTAACATCATATTCCACCAAAGTTTCGTTTT
>CACHTB010000039.1 GCA_902582735.1 uncultured Pelagibacteraceae bacterium | reverse complement strand
TATGATTTTTTATGAACTTATAAGATTTGTTATTTATTAAACTTTGCTTTTTACTAAATTCGATTGAATTCTTAATTCCAATTATAACTGCCTCACCATGATTTAGTTTTTTTGAAAATCCTAGACAACTTTCATAAGCATGTGCAAATGTATGTCCTAGATTTAAAACTTTTCTTAAATTTTTCTCTGTCTCATCCTTTTGAACTATTTTTTTTTTTAAATTACAACTTTTTAGAATAGCTTTGTTTATAAATGGCTCTTTAAGCTTTAAAATATCTTTAATATTTTTGTCTAAGTAGTTAAAACTTTGATAGCTCTCTAATAGGCTACTTTTTAATATTTCAGCATATCCACAAATAATTTCCCTGGTATTTAATGATTTTAGTAACTTTATATCTGATACCACAGCGTCAGGTTGATAGAAACTTCCAATTAGATTTTTCCCATATGAATTATTAATACCTGTTTTCCCACCTACAGAGGAATCTACTTGAGCCAACAGAGTTGTGGGAATGTTAACAAATTTAATACCTCTTTTATATGTGCTTGCAGAATATGCAGCAACATCTCCAGTGATACCTCCTCCAAATGCAATTAAACAATCATCCCTATTAAATCTATTCTTAAAAAGAATGTTTTGAATAATTTCAACAGTTTTTTGACTTTTGTTCTTTTCACTAGGGTTAAATACATGAATCTTTTTCAGGTCAGTTTTTAAATTACTGATTAACCTTTTTTTAAATTTAATAGGAACATTCTTGTCCACTACAATCAAAATTTTAGAAAATGATAATTTTTGTGATGTAAAAATTCTGTTTATATTTGAGATTAAATTTGAACCAATAAAAATAGAATATTTTTTTGTTTTAGTATTAATACTTAGATTATGAGCTTTCATATATATCTTTTATTTTTTTTACAATTTCAAATTTATCAAGCTTATCACAATTAATTTTATAATCAGACGAAATATATATTTTTGATCTTTCATCTATCAATTTCTTTATCTCATTTATTTTTAAATTTAAAACTAATGGTCTTTTTTTGTTATCTTTAATTCTTTTTATTAGTGTAGATGAGTTCCAGTTTAACCAAAAACTAGTTGATTTAGCTAAAGTTTGTTTTCTGATATTTCTATTTAAATATGCACCTCCACCTAAGGCAATCACTTGATTAGTATTTTTAAGTTTTTCTATTGAAATCTTTTCCTCTAAATCTCTAAAATACTTTTCGCCATTTATTCTAAATATTTCTACAATAGTTTTATCTTCTTTTTCTTCTATGAATTTATCGATATCAACGAAATCAAATCCAATCTTCTTGGATAATAATTTTCCAATTGAGGATTTTCCAGCTCCCATCATACCGACTAAAACGAGGTTTTTTTTTGATTTCATAGGTTTCTATATTGAAAAAACACAAATATGTCTTATTCTGAAATTACTTAAACTATATGCAATTCACAAAAAAAACAAGCACAGGTGGAATATTTGCTATAGGTAAATTTTTAATCAAACTTATTTTAATAGTTATTGTTCTTTTTATTGGAGTTGTTCTTGTTGCTAAAGTTGATTTTCCAGCACCAAATAAAAAAATTGAAAAAGTAATACCTAATGAAAATTTTAAAACAATTAAGTAGTTTCTTTTTTGTATTTTTAGTTTGTAATCCAATAAATAATATAAAAGCCAATGAGCCAGTAGATATTTGGAATATTGAAAAAAAAAAAATCCCTGAAGATCAATCTATAATTCAAAATAAAAATGAAGATAGCACTGACGTTATTCAAGGAATAAAAATTGAACAACAAAACGAAAAAATATTTGTAAATAACTCCTTAAGTGTATCAGACATTAAACTAGCTGGTCTATATGATCCTGAAGAAAATGGACTATCAATAGATATGTGGTCAAATAGCAATGGAGAAGATATCAAAAGCACTTTAAAAAATTTAACTTCAAAGGATTTGTCAAAATTTTCTGAAAAGATCCTTGATATTGTATTGTTAACAAATTCTTACATTCCAAATACAAATATTTCCTCAAAAGAATTTTTGGACTTTAAGTTTGATTATTTAATTAAAAAAGAAAATTTCGATTTAATAAAAGAATTTCTAATTAAAAACCCAAATTTAATTGAGGGTGAAAAATTAATCAAATTTTATACGGACCATTATTTGTCAAACTCTCAGCTAGATAAATCATGTGAAATATTTGAGATAACAAATTTAATTTCTAGCGATTACCTCACAAATTTTAAAATGTATTGTTTAATACATCAAGATAGGAGAGACGAAGCGCAATTATTATTCGACCTTAAAACTGAACTTGGAGATCTAGATAAATTTTTCGTAAATAAATTTAATATTTTAATGGGTTATAAAAAATCAAATGAAGAACTATCAGAAAAAAATATTCTTTATTTCCATTTATCCCACAAAACTATTAAGGATTTTGAATATGAACCCAAAATTGAAACTCCTAAATTTATATGGAACTATTTAGCGTCGTCCAATTTACTCAAAAATATGGAATTTGTTGATATAGAAAATGAAGAACAAATTAAATTAATTGAAATAGCAACTAATGATGAAGTTTATAAAGAAGAAGATTTGTTTAAATTATATATGAGATTTCAATTTGATATCAATCAACTACTAAATTACAGAAATGCATATAAACTGCTAGAAGATTACGAAGCAAGAGCATTATTATATCAAAGATTATTATTGACCAGCGAAATCCCTAAGAAATTGAATTTGCTTTCTTTAATAAAAAAATCATTTGATCAATCAAATCTACCTAATGCTTTTGATGAAAAACTTGCAAGTCTTTTAAAAAATATCCCAGAAGATGAAATACCCTCAAATTACACAACTTTTTTTATGAAAAATAAGGAGCCAGAGAAACTTGCTGAGCTAAAAATTAAATTGAATAATAAAGTTTTTCATCAATCAAAAGTTTTGAACTATTTTCAAAATAAAACTAGTCTTCCCCAGGTAGAAAAAGAGACTAATGATTTACTCAAAAAAATAAAAAAAAACAAAAAATATGTTTTTTCTCTAAAGGATATAATTGTAGTAGAGTCACTAAAATCAGACGGAGTACAAATATTGAGAAAATATCAAAAGTTGTATGATTACAACAACAATTTACCATCAGAAATAAATACTATGATTGTAAATGGAGAAACTGGATTGGTACTTTTAAAAATTTCTGAAATTATTGGAGAAGATAATTTGGAAGATCTTGGCATAGAATCTGTAGATTACATAGTTAGTATTTTGAATGAATTAAAACTGGTAGATTTGAGGAATGAAATTTTATTAAAAGTTCTGCCTTTAAAAGTCTAAAATTTGTTATAAAATTAGTTATGTCAATTAAAACGATAATCACAGAACCTAATAAAATATTAAGGCAAAAATCCAAAGATGTAATTTCGGTTGGTAAAGATGAACAGAAATTGATGGATGACATGCTAGACACAATGTACGCTGCAAATGGAATAGGGTTAGCTGCAATTCAAATAGGTATACCAAAGAGGATTATTGTTATGGATATTTCTAAAGGTGAAGAAAAAAAAAATCCTTTGTACTTTGTAAATCCAGTTATCAAAAATAAAAATACTGAACTTTCAACATATGAAGAAGGTTGCTTATCAGTTCCAAATTATTTTGCAGAAATCGATCGCCCAAAAAAATGTGATGTTGAATATTTAGATTATAACGGTAAAAAAAAAGTTTTGAATGCAGAGGGTTTATTGGCAACATGTATCCAACATGAAATGGATCATTTAGAGGGAATACTATTTATAGATTATTTATCAAAACTAAAAAAAACAATGATTATCAAAAAGCTTTCAAAACAAAAAGAGAAGCCTGATAGAATTATTGTTTGATAAATGGACAAAAAAATTGCGTTTTTAGGAACCCCTAACTTTGCAGTTCCAATCTTAAAATCTATTCATCAAAGTAATTACAAAATATCTTGTGTATTCAGTCAACCTCCAAGAAAGTCAAACAGAGGATATAAATTAAATAAATCCCCTATACATTTATTATCTGAAGAATTAGGGATTGAAATAAAAACACCTAAAAATATTGAAAAAGAAATTGATTATATAAAATCTTTAAATTTAGATTTAGCAATTGTAGTTGCTTATGGACAAATTCTTTCAAAGGATATTTTAAGATTAAGCAAAAATGGTTTTATAAATATTCATGCATCTCTGCTGCCTAAGTGGAGAGGAGCAGCACCCATACAAAGATCGTTAATCAATATGGATAAAATTACAGGCTTAAGTATTATGAGAATAAATCCAAAGTTAGATGAGGGTCCAGTTTGTAACAAATATCCATTAGATATATTGGAAAATGAAAATGCTAGTAGTTTAGCTGAAAGGCTTTCAAATTTGG
>CACHTB010000038.1 GCA_902582735.1 uncultured Pelagibacteraceae bacterium | reverse complement strand
CAGATTTTAAACCATTGTATGCTAAAGAATAAAATCTAATAAAATATACAATTACCAAACCTATTATTGATCCAATAAATATTTTTTTTATTGAACTTAATTCATAATATTTAATTATGTTATTATCAAACCAGGCAACAAAAGTAATAAAGGCTACAGCTAAAATTACACCTGGAATTGCATAACCAGTAATTGAAAACATTGTAAGAAAATTGAGAAATTTACTTCTGGTCACTCTATTTCCATAATTTGCAATAAATGAAAATATAATAAGCACAACACTTGATAAAAATACGAGATAAATTGTATTTAATGAAAGTTGCAAAATATTTAAATCAAACAAATTTTTAGGAAAAATAATTGTCCAATAAAGCATTTGTAAAACTGGAAATAAAAAACTTATGAAAAAGACTAAAAAACAAACCATGAAAGCAAAAATAGATTTTGAGCCATTGAGATTAAGTTTTTTCTTTTGTTTTACTCCCCCTCTTGATGGAGAGTGATACTGCGCTTTTCTTCTTGATATATGTTCAATGAAAAATAATCCTAAAATAAATAATAATAGAAAAAACGACAATTGATTTGCAAAAGCTAAATCATCAAATGATATCCATGAATCATAAATTCCAGTTGTTAGAGTAGAAATTCCAAAGAAGGATACCGCTCCAAATTCAGATAGAGTTTCCATAGCAACCAAAGCTAGTCCAGCAACTATTGCTGGTCTTGCTGAAGGTAGTATTATTGAGAAAAAAACTTTTGATCTCGAAAAACCAAGATTTTGTCCCAATTCTAAAAGATTTTGAGATTGATAGTGAAAGGATGCTCTTGTTAAAACATAAACATACCCAAATAAAGAGAAGGATATTGATAAAATAGCACCAAGCATTCCATCAAATTTCGGAATTAATTTATTATATTCTCCTGGTCCTAGAATAGATTTTATTATCGAATATAAAGTTCCAAAGTTTTCAAAAAAAGCTGTTAATGAGTAAGCATATATATAAGCTGGAACTGCAAAAGATAATATTAGAGCCCATTTAAAAAATTTAACACCAGGAAAATTATAAAAGGAGACTATATATGCACACCCAACTCCTATTATTAGTGTAAATATTAAAACACCAAATAAAAGTATAAATGAATTGATTATATATTCGTATAAAAAAGTACTTTTAAGTATTTCAAAGTAATTTGAAGTATCTTCAAAAAAACTTGAGAAAACAGTTAATATTGGAATAGATACAACTATTGAAACTAATAAAGATGAAATGTACCAAGTGTTTATTCTCATATTATAATCCGCCTTATAATCATGAAAAACTAAATGTGTCCATGCGAAAGGAGAAACCTTAGCATGGACACGTGTCTAGAAAATCAAAAATTAAATACTTTTAGGATGTGCGGAACCTCCTTGTTTTTAATTTCTGTTAGTTTTCTATTATTTATTCTTTTACTGATTTTTTTACACTCCATAGAACATGCAGGACATCCTGTAGAAGATTTATTATAATCAATATTAGACATAAATTTTTTGTTCATGTTTTCTTATTTCCATCCAGCTGCAAGCATAACTTCTAAAGCGTCAGCTTGTTTAGCTCCATATGTTTTAACAGAGGTTTGATTATCTTGTTTAAAACTCATATCTTTTCCTGGAACTAAGTCATTTGCTGAAACACCTGAAATCATTGGATACTCAAAAGTATTATTAACAATATGGTTTTGTGCTTCAGCAGTTAATAAAAACTCAACAAGTTTTACAGCATTAGATTTATTTGGAGCGTGCTTCAACATTCCAGCTCCACTAATATTCATATGTGTTCCTCTATCTTGTTGATTAGGAAAAAAAGGCATTACTTTTTTTGCTGCTTCTTGTTGCTCAGCACCTTTTTTACCAGATAACATTAATGCATGATAATAAGTGTTAGCTACAGCAATATCTGCTTCTCCTGCTGCTACTGCCATTATTTGAGCTCTATCATTTCCTTTAGGTGTTCTTGCCATATTGGCAACAACCGATTTAGCCCAATTAGCTGTATTACTTTTTCCATTATTTTTTACTAAAGATGCAACTAAAGATTGGTTATAAATATTATTTGATTTTCTTATAACTAGTCTACCTTTCCATTTTGGATCAGCTAGACCTTCATAAGTCATACCATTTAACTCATTTGCACTTACTCTCTCTGGTGAATAATAAATTATCCTCGCTCTCTTAGCTATTCCAGTCCATTGAGCACTTCTAAATTGACTTGGTACGACATTTTTTATTGCCTTTGACCACCCAGCCTTTTGAAGCATTCCTTTAGCTTGAAATGCACCCAATCTTCCAGCGTCAGCAGTGATGTATAAATCTCCTATACAATCAGCTCCCTCTTCCATAATTCTTTTTTGAAGAGCTTTATCTTTACCTGATACAACATTAACTTTAATTCCAGTTTTAGCTGTAAACTTTTCATACAGCTGAATATCTGAATCATAATGTCTTGCACTAAAAACGTTGACCTCCGCAGAAAATGCGAAAGATGAAATGAATGCAAAAAGTATTCCAATTATTGTTATTTTTCTCATTTTTCTCCCTTTTCCCGCGCTGTTTATAATGAAATTAATAACTATTCGCAATGATAATGATTATCAATTGCAATATTGACGCATTTTATACTAAAATTTCCACTCTGAGATTTTGCTGTATAGAAAGTTTCTAAAAGTAGACACCCTAGCAACATTTTTAAGAGATTGAGGATATACAAAATGAGCTTCTGTAATTGGTCCCTCCACTTTTGGAAGTACTTTGATCAAGTTTGATGAGTGAAATACTAAGTAATCTGGAAGTGCAGCTATTCCCACTCCACTTTCTACAGCTAAAAGTAAACCCATAACGCTATTTACCTTCATTACTGATTTTCTTTTTTTATTATCTTTCATACCAATTTTTAAAGCCCAATCAGGGTTATAAACTGGCGAGGGCGCACCTTTTCCAAATGCAATAAATTTGTGTTTATTTAAATCATTTATGGTTTTTGGAATTCCATGTTTTTCTAAATATCTGTTAGAACCATATATGTGGTAGTTAATATCTATCAATTTCTTTTGGATATAATTTAATTGTTTAGGTCTTCGCATGAATATTCCTATATCTGCCTGTCTAGTGCTTAAATCCAATTCTTTATCATCAAATATAAGCTCTATTTCAATTTCAGGATTTAGTTGCATAAATTCTTGAATTCTTGGAGTAAGCCAGTGTGTACCAAAGCTTCTAACTGTTGTTATTGTTAATTTTCCTGAAGTTTTATGTTTTTGATCGCCTAATGAGGTTTCAACCTCTTTTAATTTACTAATAACCTCATGAGCTGTTTTATAAACATATTCACCATTTTCTGTAAGAGTTAAGCCTCTTGCGTGTCTTTCAAACAGTTTGACTTTTAAATCTTCCTCTAAAGATTGGATTTGTCTACTTATTGCGGATTGACTTAAATTTAATATTACTGTTGCGCTAGTAAAACTTCCAGCTTCTGCAACTGCATGAAAAATTTTTAATTTATCCCAATCCATTATTTATTTAAATCAATTAATACTCTTCCTGAAATTTCCCCTTTTAAAATTTTTGGATAAGTTTCAATTAATTCCTCTAAACTTAAGACTTGAACAGATTTCTCTAACAAATCAAAATCAATTAAATCAGTTGCTGCTTGCCAAACAAATTCTCGTCTTTTGATACTTGCTCCAGCAGAATCCATTCCCCATATTTTTATTCCTCTTAACATAAACGGTAATAGGTTTGTGTTTAATTCATTGCTATTTGCATTGCCACAAACAGCAATAATACCATTTGATTTAGTTTGAGCGATAGCATTAGCAAGTATTTTTCCACCAACAGTATCAACTACACCATCCCATAAACCTTTATCTATTGGCCTTGGATCTTTATCAAATTCACTACGGTTAACAACGTTTTTTGCACCTAAAGACTCTAAATAGTTTTTTTTATCATTTTTGCCAGTAACCGCAGTTACATTATATCCCATCTTATTTAATATCATAATTGCAACACTCCCTACGCCACCCGTTGCTCCGGTGACAAGAACATCGTTTACTTTTTCGCCAAGTAACAATTCCTCTCTTGCTTTAATTGCAAAAGCACTCATTAAAGAGGTAAAACCAGCAGTGCCAAGCATCATAGCTTGTTTTGATGATAAATCTTTTGGTCTCTTAACTAGAAAATTACCATCAACTTTTGCAATTTGAGAATACCCACCGTAATAAATTTCACCTACTCTAAAACCTGTTAAAATAATTTCATCACCTTCTTTAAATTTGTCATTTTCACTTTCTATTACTGTTCCAGAAAAATCTATTCCTGGAATATGAGGAAATTCTTTAACTAATCTTCCCCCATTTTTTAAAATCATTCCATCTTTGAAATTTAAATCTGAATAATCAACTTTAACTGTTACATCACCATGTTTAAGAAAATTTTTATCTACTGATTTAACTTCTCTAGCAAAAGTTTCACCTTCTTGATTAAGCACTAAAGCTTTGAACGTTTCTGACATTGTAATTAATAAATATTATTTTGCAATAAATCGCAAATATCTATTCTGAAAACTTAAATCGTCCTTGAATTTACCTAGATAAAAATTTGTAACTGTTGTTGCTTGCTCTTTTTTAATCCCTCTCATAGTCATGCACTGGTGAGTTGAATCTATTGTCACAGCAACACCCTTTGCATCTAAACATTCCATTAAAGTATTAGCTATCTGAACTGTAAGTCTTTCTTGTGTTTGTAATCTTTTAGAAAATACTTCAACTACTCTTGCAATTTTACTTAATCCTACAACTCTCTGATTTGGAATATACGCTACATGAGCAATTCCAATAATTGGTGCCATGTGATGTTCACAGTGACTTTGTATAGAAATATTTTTTT
>CACHTB010000037.1 GCA_902582735.1 uncultured Pelagibacteraceae bacterium | reverse complement strand
TTTCGAAACTTTCATTTTTAGATGAGTTCACATTGCCTAAAACGCCCGGAACAAATCTTAAAATCGCATCAAGAACTACAAATACAGCTGTTTCACCTCCAGATAAAACAAAGTCCCCAATACTTATTTCCTCTATATTTCTGCTATCAATTATCCTTTGATCAATACCTTCAAAATGACCACATATAAAATTAATAGATTCAAATTCGGAAAATCTTTTTGCACAATTATGATCAAAAACTTTTCCTTTTGGGCTTAGGTAAATAATTTTTTCATCATGTGGTAAATTTTTGTCCAATGATCTTGCTAATACATCTGCTTTCATTATCATACCATCGCCACCGCCATACGGTGTATCATCAACAGTCTTGTGCTTATCCTCAGCATAATTTCTAATATCCACAATTTCTAAACTCCAAATCTTTTCCTTCATAGCTTTGCCAAATAAACCTTTTTCTAGGTAGCCCGGAAAATAGTCTGGATACAAAGTGAATACTCGAGACTTAAACATTTATTTTTTTTCTTCTCCCTTTGTAGCTTCTGGAGCAGCTTCAGCCTTAGGAGCTTCTTTTATATTTTCATTTTTTTGTGTTTCACTCGTAGCATCTTTTTTAGGTGCTACTGCATTATTATCTGATTTTGTCTCAGTTTTTGCTTCCGCTCCTTCATCATCTTTTTTGTTTCTTTCTTTTTTAGGAACTGCTTTAATAGGGTTATTTCCGTTAGCTGGCATTTTGATTATCTGGTTCTCACCAAGAATTCTGGCAACTCTAGTTGTTGGTTGCGCTCCTTGACTTAACCAATATTTAATTCTCTCTTGGTCTAGTCCTAATCTTTCTTTTTTTTCCTTTGGAAGTAACGGATTAAAGAATCCTAGCTTTTCAATAAATCTTCCATCTCTTGGAAATCTACTGTCAGCAACAACAATTTTATAAACAGGTCTTTTTTTCGTACCACCCATTGATAATCTCATTTTTAACATTTTTTCTCCTTTTTTTATTTAAGTTGATTAAAAAGTTCTGGTGGTATTCCTTTGTCCGCCATTCCTTTCATATTTCCTTTAGACATCTTTTTCATCATTTCAGACATCATTTTAAATTGTTTTAACAATTTATTGATAGTGGCAATGTCAGTACCAGAGCCATTAGCAATTCTTTTCTTTCTGGATCCATCAATTATCTTTGGATTTTCTCTTTCTTTTTTAGTCATAGATAAAATTACAGCTTCATTTAGGGTAATTATTTTTTCGTCAACACCTGCTTCATCCATTTGAGATTTAATTTTTGAAACACCTGGCAGAAAAGACATAATACCCTCGATCCCACCCATTTTCTTCATTTGTCGTAATTGTGATAAATAGTCCTCTAAGGAAAATTGACCTTTTTTTAATTTTTCTTCAGTTTTTTTTAAATTTTCTTGATCTATATCTTCAGCAGCTTTTTCAACAAGAGAAACGATATCTCCCATTCCTAAAATTCTATTTGCTATTCTATCAGGATAAAAAATTTCAAAATTATCTATTTTCTCTCCAATTCCCAAAAATTTTATAGGAACATCTGCAACATACTTCATACTTAATGCTGCACCACCTCTTCCGTCACCATCTGATCTGGTAAGAACTATACCTGTTAAATTTACAGTATTTTTAAATTCTTTAGCCACATTTGCAGCAACTTGACCTGTTAAAGAATCTGCTACTAATATAGTTTCTGAAGGATTTATAATTCCCTCTATTTGTTTAATTTCACTCATCATTTGGAGATCTATTTGAGTTCTTCCTGCTGTATCAAAAAGAATTACCTCCGAGCCATTCAGGTTTGCTGCACTTAAAGCTCGTCTGCAAATGTCTGCAGGTAATTGACCTTCAATAACAGGTAAAGTAATTATGTTATTTTGTTCCCCAAGTAATTTTAATTGTTCTTGTGCAGCTGGACGGTACACATCAAGACTAACCATCATTACTTTTTTTTTATTATTTTTTTCAAGAAATTTAGCTAGCTTTGCAGTGGTGGTAGTTTTTCCTGATCCTTGCAATCCCACCAACATAATAGGAACGGGTGGAACAGCATTAAGTAGAATATCTGAATTTTTATCACCTAAGAATGATACAAGTTCATCATAAACAATTTTAACAACCATTTGTCCAGGTGATGTTGATCTTACTATTTCCTTGCCTAGAGCTTTTGGTTTAACTCTGTTTATGAATTCTTTTACAACATCTAGAGATACATCGGCCTCTAATAAAGCAAGACGAATAGCACGCAATCCCTCATCCACTTGTTTTTCATCAAGAGAAGGTGCTTTTTTTAAAGAGGAAAAAATTTCCTCAAATTTATTTGTTAAATTTTCAAACATAATTTTACACAGCAGGTATCGCACCAGTGGGCGAACCTTCGCTGACTGGTGTCGATCTCTTTGATAACAAAGACACCGCAAATTGCTGTATTTTGCGGAAATTGCAGTAAACTATAATAGAGGTTCAAAAAGTCAATAAATAAGTTAAGTATTTAATCTATGGAATTTGATGCTTTTAGAATGGACGGTTTGGGTAATGATTTTGTCATTATTGATCAAAGAAAAAGATCGGTAAGTCTTACTAAGGATCAAATTATAAAAATTTGTGATCGTAATTTTTTAGGATGTGATCAATTAATTTTTATACAAAATAGCGCTATATCAAATGCTTCAATGCAATTTTATAATTCAGATGGCAGTACATCAGAAGCATGTGGTAATGGAACAAGATGTGTTGCATATTTGATTTCAGAAGAAGAGAAAAATAAAAATATAAGTCTAAATGTTGATAATCAAATACTTAATTCTAAAATTTCAGATAGTAAACAGGTTGAAACAATAATTGGAAAACCAAAACTGAATTGGAAGGATATCCCGATTAATAGAGAATTGAATACAAGAAATTTAGAATTAACCATTTCAGATGTTGACAATAATAAAATTACTGGAGGTGTAGGTATCAATGTTGGTAATCCACATGTAATTTTTTTTGTAAATGATGTTGAGTTATTTGACTTAAAAAAAATTGGTCCACTAATAGAGAATAATGAAATATTTCCGGAAAAATGTAATGTTACATTAGCTCAGAAAATAAATAACGAACATATTAAAATAAAAGTTTGGGAGAGGGGTGCTGGACTAACAAAAGCTTGCGGCACAGCAGCATGTGCAACAGCTGTTGCTGCTAACATTGATGAATTGGAAAATACAGTCACTGAAATAGAATTTAAACTGGGAAGATTACAAATAAAAATTGATCAAGATAAGCTTATACATATGAAAGGTCCTGTTTCGGAGATACAAAAAATAACAATTAAACTTTAATGGGAATTTTTGAAAAATTTAAAATCGGATTTGAAAAAAGTGCCAATAATATTGCTTCTGGTCTAAGAGAAATAATAATTAAAAAAGAAATAGATGACAAAACATTAGATAAAATTGAGGAATTCTTAATTAGCTCAGATGTGGGAATTGATGCTTCTTCGGAAATAAAAGAAATCATATCACGAAAAAAAATTGATCCAAAAAATAATGCTGTAAGTGAGGTTAATAAAATACTTGAAGAATATATTATCAATCTTATGGAACCACTCGAAAAAAAAAACTTTTTTGAAAAAAAAGAGAATTTGAATATTATTTTAATTTCAGGTGTTAATGGTGTAGGCAAAACCACAACGATTGGGAAAATTGGAAAAATTTTTATTGAAAATCGTAATAAAGTTATATTTTCTGCATGTGATACTTTTAGAGCTGCAGCAATTGAACAGCTTGAGGAGTGGTCAAATCGAGTTGGGGCTACAATTATAAAATCAAACGCTGGTTCTGATCCAGCCTCAGTTGCATTTAAAGCTGTTGAATATGCTAAGCAAAATAATATCAATCAAGTTTTGATAGATACTGCTGGAAGACTACAGAATAAAAAAAATCTTATGGAAGAGTTTAAGAAAATAGGAAATGTAGTAAAAAAAAGTTCTGAGGGCGCACCCCACGAAGTAATACTTGTTTTGGATGCAACATCAGGTCAAAATATTATTAATCAATTAGAGGAATTCAACAAAATTATTCCAGTTTCAGGATTAATAATGACAAAATTAGATGGTACTGCAAAAGGAGGAATTCTAATTGCACTCTCAAAAAAATATAAAATACCAATTGTCGGACTTGGTTTAGGTGAAAAAGAAGATGATTTGCAAGTTTTTAACGCAAAACAATTCGCGAGTGCATTTACTCAAAAGATGTAATTAAGTTTTTTGAAATCAGTGGCTTGTAAATATTACATTCAAATTTTGTTTTCAAATCTCTATAACCACAGTGTCTTGCAAAACTTGAAACAATAAATTCTAATTTTCCATTTGATATTGTAGTAGACAGATGTTTGTTTGAAATACTGAATTTAAGATTTTTGAAAAAATTTTTTGATGCACTTACTAATATCAATGTATCATTATCATTTAATAAATAATATGCAAAGTCCTCAGGGAACATTGGATATTCAAAATTATTTGTGATCTTTTTTACTCTTTTTGGAAACCATTCATAAGAGATAAGAGGATAATCTTTTTGAGTTTTATGATCATGAATATAAAGGTCTTGGGGATAATCATTGAGATAATTTCTATACTCTCCTTTTGCAATTATAGCCTTTTCTCTAGTCTTAAAATAAAGAGTGAATTTTTTGTCATAAGACTCCATCAGACCAATATGAAAATATTTATTTATTTTTTCTGCATAAGCATTATTGAAAAAAATAAAAAATAAAAAAATTATAATTTTTTTCATTATAATTTTTAACTAAAGAAAAAGATAATGCTTTGGTTAAATTGTGTTCTAATTTAAGCTGGAAATAAATTTTTTAATTGTATTTATTAAATTTTCATTAAAATCCATCATATGATCGTCATTATCAGTAAAAAAATTGTATTTAACACCATCAAATTTTTTGTACATTTCTTCACCCATACTAAAA
>CACHTB010000036.1 GCA_902582735.1 uncultured Pelagibacteraceae bacterium | reverse complement strand
TATCACATTTTGGGGCAATTTTTTTTACTGCATCTTGTCGATTTGTTGTTGCATAACAAATGTCCTCTTTTTTTGGTTCATAAATATCTTGAAATTTAGATTTTAGAACCTCAATTATCTCTTTAGTATCATCTACAGAGAGAGTTGTTTGAGTAATATAAGCGAGTTTTTTGTGAGAATTATTAATATAATTATTAGCATCTTCAGTGCTCTCAATTAAGTCTATTGATCCTTTAGGTAATTGACCCATAGTACCAATGACTTCAGGATGATTTTTATGGCCAATAAGGAGAATGTGCATGCCTTGTTTGTTAATATTTTCAGCTTCTCGGTGAACTTTTGAAACTAGAGGACATGTAGCATCTACATAAGTCATTTTTAAATTTGATGCATTTTCTGATACCGATTTTGGAACTCCATGAGCTGAGAAAATAACTGGTCTAGTTTTATCATCAATCTCATCAAGCTCCTCCACAAAAATTGCACCTATTTTCTTTAAACTTTCTACAACATGTTTATTATGAACTATTTCATGTCTAACATAAACTGGAGAACCATATTTATTTAAACTTTTCTTAACAATTTCAATTGCTCTATCTACACCTGCACAAAAACCTCTGGGTGAAAAATTAAGATCTGAGTCAAAAAAACTATTAGATGATGCACAAAGCAAATTAAATTCTGCAGAACAGGAAAAGAAAAAAATTATCAACCAAGCAAACATTGAAGCTGAAAAACTTACAAAAGATATGAGTGAAAAATTCTCAAAATCAGCGGAAATTAAGAAAAATTTAGCTAATATAAAAATATCTCAAATGAAAGATGCTGCAATTAAAGATATTAAGGATACATCCATAAAGATTGCAATTGAAGCAGTTAAAAAAACAATATCAACCTCAGTGGATAAATCAAAGTTAGATTTACTTTTTGCAAAAAATCTTGAGGAAACCAAGATTGAATTAAAAAAGGTTAATTCGTAAACGATATTGTAAAGTTCGTTTTTTTTCAAAAATAAGATAAATTTAAAAGATGAATTCAGTAGTAATTGGATCTGGTTTTGGGGGTATAGCATCAGCACTAAGACTGAGAGCAAAAAATCATAATGTAACTTTAATTGAAAAGCATCATGATTTAGGTGGAAGAGCGCGAGTATTTAAAAAAAATGGATTTACTTTTGATGCTGGTCCAACAGTTATTACAGCCCCTTATTTAATAGAGGAACTTTTTGAATTATTTAACAAGACTTCAAAAAGCTACATTGATTTGAAGCCTTTAAATGTTTGGTACAGATTTGTTTTTGAAGATGGCAGTAAATTTGATTACTCAGGTGATGATGAGAAAATGAAGGTTCAAATTGAGAAAATAAGTAAAGAAGATTTTGTCGGATATCAAAACTTAGTAAATTTTACAAAAAAAATATTTGATAAAGGATTTACCGAATTATCAGATGTCCCATTTGATAAACCTTTATTTATGTTTAGACAAATACCATCATTGCTTAAATTAAAAAGCTATAAATCAGTGTATAGCTTAGTTTCTTCTTATGTTAAAAATGATAAATTAAGAAGACTATTGAGCATGCATCCTTTATTAGTAGGAGGAAATCCTTTCACAACGACATCAATTTATGGATTGATATTATATTTAGAAAAAAAATGGGGTATTCACTACTCCATGGGTGGTACAGGTCAAATAGTAAGTGGTCTAGAGAAACTCATGCTCGAAGAAAAAATTAAAATTATAAAAGGAAAAGAAGTTGTAGAAGTAATTACAAAGAATAAAAAAATTAAGTCTGTAAAGCTTGACGATGGAAGTGAATTAGACGCGAATTATGTTATTTGTAATGCAGATCCTCCAGCAGTTTATTCAAGTCTAATGAATGAAAAATTAAGTACATTTTTTAAGTATAAGATGAAACGTATGCAATATTCTATGGGTTTATTCGTGTATTACTTTGGTACAAAAAAGAAATATGAAAATATTGAGCATCACACCATAAAATTTGGAGAAAAATATGAGGAACATTTAAATGACATATTTAATAATAAAATATTGAATAAAGATATAAGCTATTACTTACATAGGCCTACTGCTACTGACGAGGCGATGGCACCAAAAGGCCATGATTGTTTTTATGTTTTGGTGCCTGTTCCTAATAATCAGTCTGGAATAAATTGGAGTGAGAAAGGTGAAGAAATGAAAAATCTGGTCATCGATAAAATGCAAAATTTAATGCCAGATCTTAGAAAAAACATTGTAGAAGACTTCTATTTAACTCCTGATTATTTTGAAAAAGAACTAAATACAAAATTTGGCTCTGGCTTCTCAATACAACCAAAATTTACTCAGTCAGCATATTTCAGATTTCATAATAAATCTGAGATATTTGATGGTCTATACTTTGTTGGTGCAGGGACACATCCTGGTGCAGGTGTGCCAGGAGTTTTGTCTTCAGCGAAGGTACTAGACAAAATACTCTAATGGATAATCAAAATTATTTAACGATTTTATGAATCTAAGGTCAGGATTAGTGGCAGAGGAGGATAAAATCAAAAATCTTGGTTTTTTGTACAATTATAAAAATTCATTTTTACAAGGCGGTTATCTAGATGAATTTGAATTTGATATTGGATACCAGATTATGCGCCAAACTTACTGGAGTAATGGCACAGGCACAATGGACGATGTAAAGGTTAATGTATTTAATTCAAGAATTTTATATGGATCTCAATATTCAAAAAAACTTATGCTTAAAACTGGTATAGGTTTCAGAAGGTTATATCATTATTGGCAAGATAGAGAAACAACAACAGGTCACTGGGGATATGATAGAGAACAAGATTATGTCTTTATACCAATTATAGCTGAATTAGATGCACCAATCCCTGAGCTAAAATTAAAAGGAAAGCTTAAATTGGAATTTGATCACATTTTTTCTGGAAAAAATACTTCTTATATAGCTTACAGAGGTGGATCAAATAAAGATTTAGTTTTTAAAAATAATGATGGGTATATTTGGAAAGTTTCCTACCAGTCAAAATATAAAAATTATATTTTAGAACCATACTATGAATTTATGAGTGTTGAGGAAAGTGATCTAGATTCAGGATCAATTGAACCATCGAATACCACAAAAGAATTTGGTTTAAAGTTAAGCAAGGTGTTTGCTGGCAAAAGTAAAGCTATAAATGATTATGAAACTTCATTTGATAATGATGAATATTATTTTGGAATAAAAACATTATATTCAGAGGTGGAAAATGGATTTTATAACCCCACTGGAAATACTTCTATAGATGAAAAAGATTTTGGGTACGCTATATTTAGCGGTGTAAAATTAATTGAAAAATTTAAAAATGAACCAATAAATTTAAGTCTAGAGTTTGCATTTAATCAATTCGGAGAAAGCCAATCAAATTGTAATAATGGCGATACACTTACAACAGATGGACGTTATCGAAGAGGGTTTCATTCTGCTGGCACAGTTCTTACTTGTAATGCAGATAACAATCTTCTCATTATAGACAGCTATTCAACATCTATTGGGCTGAATGGAAAATATTTCGTTCCAAAAGAAGGATTATTCTTATCAGGCACATATGGAATTCATAGATGGGATCAGGGGGAAACAGATTTTATTCCTGGTGATAATTTAAGTACAAATGATTATACTGGCATTGATGATTTTTATTCAGTTGGCATAGGTTTAGAGCATAATAATTTTACTTTCGGTTTAGAGCATTCAGTGCATGATATGTACTATGATGCTACCTCTAAATCAGTATACGCAAAATATAATTTCTAAAATTACTTAATGTAATTTAAGACTAAAATTTGAGATTAATTGTATAATCAATGATCTAGATGAACAGGCTTATTTATAAGTTGACGATCTTGCCAACAAATCTACCTCGTTATTAAGTAAATCTGTAGAATGTGCTTTGACCCAATTCCATTTAATTTCAAAAGAGCCAGATAGACTGTCTAATTCAGTCCAAAGTTCTTTGTTTTTCACATCCTTTTTATTAGCTGTTTTCCATCCATTTTTTTTCCAATTATGTATCCATTCAGTAATCCCTGATTTTACATATTTAGAATCTGTAAATATTTGAACTTTGCTACCTTTTGCAATTTTTTTTAAAGCTTTAATTGGAGCAAGTAATTCCATTTGGTTGTTTGTTGTATCTTTTTTACTACCTTTAATTCTCGTTTTATTTCCATTTTCAATTATTATCGCAGCCCAACCACCATTACCTGGGTTTCCAATACAAGAACCATCTGTATAGATTTTTATCATTAGCAATAATCTTTAAATGAATTTAAATTTTTATGAAAATCAAGTTTTTGAATATATTCTTTAGGGTCTTTGATTTTGATAATTGCTGTTTTGGGTGTGTTTAGATAATCATAAGATCTTGTAAGTAAGTACCTTAGGGCTGAGCCCTTACAGAGCGTATTAAAACTATTTTTCTCTATTTTCGTTAATCTTCTAACCGATTGATATCCTTTCAATAAATTTGAAGATTTATTCTTATTCATAATAAATTTATCATTTTTTTTATTAAAGCATAAAGCATTCACACATGTTGCAAGATCATATGCATAGTAATCATTAGAAGAAAAATAGAAATCAATGAAACCATGAAAGCGACCCTTATAAAAAAATATGTTATCTAAAAATAAATCACAGTGAATAATTCCTGTTGGAAGTTTTCTTGGCCAAAGTTTTTTAATTTGAATATAATCTATTTTCATATTCTCAGTTAAATCCTTAAATTTTTTATTTATTTTTCTACTAATTTTTTTCAAAAGAGGTCCCCAGGAATTAACCGAAAGTGAATTTTTGCGAAATATTCTTAATTTTTTGGATGAGTTGTGCAATCTAGCTATATTTTTTCCTATGACAAAGCATTCTTTAGAATTTAAATTGTTCTTATCTTTTCCTTCTAAGAAGGTTACCAAACATGCATTTTTACCTTTTAACTTAAATAAATA
>CACHTB010000035.1 GCA_902582735.1 uncultured Pelagibacteraceae bacterium | reverse complement strand
GTGGGCACACTAAAGGCAAAGATGTTGTTGATTTAGATGAAGCAAAATCAAGGATTAAAGCAGCAGTCGATGCTAGCAAATTCGGAGATAAAGATATTTTAATTATGGCTCGAACAGATGCAATTGCAACAAGAGGCTTGGATGATGCAATCGAGAGAATGAAATCTTTTTCAGAAATTGGAGCTGATATTTTATTTATTGAGGCTGTGAAATCTAAAGATGATATGAAAAGAATAATTAAAGAAGTCCCAGGCCATCATATGATTAATTTAATTGAAGATGGAGATACGCCTTTGTTAGAGATAAATGAGTTAGAGGAAATTGGCTATAAAATAGCAGTTATGCCACTTACACTTATGAGTGCCTCAGTAAAAACTATGCAGGCATGTTTAAAAAATATGAAAAATAAAGTTTATAACACAAACGTTTCAAAATTCTCTGAATTAAGGGATATTGTAGGTTTCAATGAGTACTACGAAATCGAGGATAAATATAAATAGAGATAATTCTAACTAGAAAACTTCACAAAGTTTACTTAAAGCAAACATTCCAGGATCATTAAATTCTTTTGTTTTATCTTCAAACATTCTAGCTCTACCAATCAAAATTTTTTTTCCTTTAAAATTCTCTAAAGCTTCAAAGCATGCTGATTTAATATCGTTATTATAATTACTGCTGTTTTTTATTTTTTTTATTATTAAATCAAGGGTATCTGCGATGGTTTTATCACCTAAATTTGTTTTACCCCTCTCTAATATAGTTTTAAGAGCTGTTTCAAAAAAACTGATTATGTCATCATGATCACAATGTGTTTTGCCCTGCATTTTTTTTGAAATATTCATTAATGAAAATGCTATTAATGTTCCAAAACTAGATCCTGACCTTTTCACAAAAGCTTTAGAGCAAAGCATAAAATTTTCACCCATATCGTTAATAAAAGATACCTTATTTTTCTGGATTTCTTCTAATCCATGAAGAATAGTAATACCTAAATCTCCGTCTCCAATTTTAGCATCAGCAGAATTAAAATCATCGTAATATTTTTTGGATTGGTCAAACAATTTATCTAATATGTATATTAAATTTTCCTTATCTAACATTTTAATTTGTCCAGAATGGACAATCAGTAGGTGCTATTAAATTTTCTTTAATATTATTTTTAAGTTTTAAAACAGTTACAGACATTCCTGCCATTTCCATGGAAGTTGCATATCTTCCAACATAATTTTTAAATATTTTGATATTTTTCCTGTTAAAATTTTCGATAACTCTTCTTGATACAATGTAGAGTTCTTCAAGTGGAGTTGCTCCTAGGCTATTTATCATTAAACCTATCTCTTGATCAGATAAATTGAAATCATTTAATATTCGATCACATATATCATCTGTTAAATCATTTGCTGACTTTAATTTTTCTCTTGAAATGCCTGGCTCACCATGAATACCCATTCCAATTTCTATTTCATCATCATTAATTTCAAATGTAGGTTTTCCAGCCTCAGGCAATATACATGGAGAAAGAGCAACACCTAATGTTCTAACATTTGAATTGGTTTCAATTGCAACTTTATAAACATCTTGAAGAGATGCTCCTGTTTCAGATAAAGCTCCTGCAATTTTAAAAACAAATATCATGCCAGCAATACCTCGTCTTTTTTCCTTTTCCTCAAGTTTTGCACTTGCAATATCATCTGCAACAATAACAGTTTTAGTTTCAATTCCTTCATCTTTAACTATTTCACAAGCCATTTCAAAATTCATTACATCTCCACCATAATTACCCATAATGCATAGAACTCCATTACCATTATTTGCATTACGAATTGCAGAGGCTATTTGTTCAACAGATGGTGACGCAAAGACAGATCCTATCGCACAACTATCTAACAATCCTTTTCCAATATAACCTGTAAAAACTGGCAAATGACCAGACCCTCCACCAGTTACTAAACCAACTTTATTTGAAGACTTTATTGCACGAGTAATAACTCTCGAATTATCTGAAGCTAGTGAATAAATATTTGGATGAGATTTTATAAGTCCATCTATTGTTTCATCAACAAAATTACTTGGATTGTTAATTATTTTTTTCATTAAATAATGTATATTAGTTTTAATTATATCAATTAAAAATTAATATTAATTTTTGTTTTAACATGCAGCAACAGAAAAAATCGAAAATAATTGTGAGTAGCATTGCCTCTTTACTTATCTGTTATGGAATATATCAATTTTTTAAAAGTAATGAGCAAAAAGAACAAATAATTAAGCATGATATGATGATCGGAGTTTGTGCAAAAAACAAAGCAAGCGTTGGGTCAAATAAGTACGAAAAACTAAAAACTCATCAAGATATTAAATTAGAATTACAAACAAATGAACTTTTCAATAAATTATTTAAAGAATGTGAAAAGGAATTCAAAGAAGCACCTAAAGATTTCAGAGCTAAGTGGAACTATAAAGCAAAATGGGGTGGTAATTAAATTAAAATTTAATGTAAAAATTCTAAAGTGTAACTAAATCTAATTTTTGTTTACCTAATCTTTCATTACCATTTTCTGTCACAAGATAAGTCTCTCCTAAATTCATCGCTAAATTACTCCCTGAATCCATTAAGATCATGTGCATAAAGAAAACGTTGCCTGGTGTGATAACATAAGGATTGCCGGTGTATAGCATAGGCCAATCCATCCAGTTGGGAGAAAAAGTTGCACCTAGAGAGTATCCACACGCATTCATTCTTGCATTTTTAAATCCATGATTATCAAAAGTTTTTGCATGAATATCAAAAACTTCACCAATTTTGTTTCCAGGTTTTAATTTGTTTTCACAATTTATTAATGCTTCAACACAAGCTTCATGCATTTTAAAATGTTTTTGATTTGCTTTGCCGATCGGAATAGTTCTAAACATCGCCGAATGGTAGTGTCTATAAGTACCTGCCCACTCAATAGTTAGTTGATCTTCTTTGTTTAAAATTTGTTTTTCAGCTTGATATCGACAGAGTAGGGCATTTTTTCCTGAACCAATAATAAATTCATTAGCTGGATAGTCACCACCACCTTCAAAGATAACTCTATTCATTTCAGCTAAAATTTTAGCTTCGCTCGCACCAGATTTTGCACATTTCCACACTTCATCGAGTGCCAAATCAGCTAGGTTCGCAGCCTTTCTAACATATGTTATTTCTTCATCAGACTTTACCACTCTTAATTTTGTAATTAATTCTGATTTATCCTCAATTGAACAGTAATTTTCCAAAGATTGATTTAATTTAATTGCATTTCTACCAGTCAATCCATATGCTTCATACTCAATTCCAATTTTTTTACCTTTTAAATTTAACTCATCTAAAATAATTTTTAGATCATCAGTTGGATTTGAACCATCTTTATCAACCCAAATTCTTATATCATCAATATTTGATGTGTTTTGTGCTTGCCTTAGATCTGGCGCTCTTGTTAATAAAATTAAATTTTCATTTTGATCTAAGACTAAAGTTTGGAAAAAAACGTAGCCAAATGTATCATAACCAGTTAACCAATACATAGACTCTTGTCTAAACATCAATAGAGCGTCAATGTTTTGCTCCTTCATTGTATTTAAAATATTTGATTTTCTAGATTTAAATTCCTCTTTAGAAAAGTGAAGTGACATTACCTGATATTAACACTAACAGAGCCAATCTTATCAATAGTACCTTTGTATAATCCTTTTCCTTTGAAGGGAACTACGCCTACAGTAGAACCTGTGAAAACATAAAAGTCTTTATTTAAGTTTATTTTTTCTTTTTTAACTTTATTTAAAACAAATCTTAAACAATTTAACGGATTAATATAAACAATATTTGTATTACCATATATTTTAACACCGTTTTTTTTGCTTTCTAATGAAGTTTTTAAATTATTTAGATTAAGTTTTTTAAATTTAATTTTTCTTCCAACTATGAACCTAATATTAAATCCAAAATCACTACAAATATCTCCAAGATAATTAAATTGTTTATTTCTTTGTCTAAATCCAACTATTTCAAAACAAGGCCCCATAAATTTTATAAATTTATTAATGTTTTTATTTGTTATTTTTCCTTTAAAATCGAAGAAAGATTTCTTTACTAAGTAATAAACCTCAACCTCAATACCCTTAGTATTTTTGTATATTTTTACGTTTTGGCCAGACTTAACAAATCTTTTTTTAAAAATTTTTGCAATAAAAGGCTCTTTTTCCCCCAGTTTTTTAAGAGCTGGAATTCCTGTTCCACCTGCTTTTATGCCTATGGTTTCATCACTGATTTTATCTTCACAAAGTTTTCTTACTTTATTAGCTAGATTAATATTTTTACAATATTTAACTGGAATAGGATTTATAAATGTATTTGTGTTATAAGCTTTTACTAATTTATCAGCAATTTGATTAATTTCATTTTTCATAATAAGAACTTATTGAAGAATACTCATAGGATCAAGTCTCGTTTGAAACCAATTTATTCTAAAATCAAGATGTGGACCCGTTGATCTACCAGTTGAACCAACTGTTCCAATAATATCACCTTGTTTAATCTCATCACCTACATTCACCATTATATTCTCTAAGTGCGAATATATGGTAGATATACCATGACCATGATCCATTATTATTGTTCCACCTGTATAATAAAGGTCATCCTCAGCCATAGTAACAATTCCTGATCCTGATGATTTTATTTTCGTACCTTTTTTTGCTGCTATATCAATTCCATAATGAGGCCATTTAGGTTTTCCATTGAGAATTCTTTGACTTCCATACACTCCACTTATAATACCTTTGACTGGCATAATAAATCGATCAGAAAAAAATGTTAGATCTGAATTGATAGCTCTTGCTTTTCCAATTCTTCCATTTTCCTCTTTAATTCTTTTATAATCAGATTCAGGTGGAGTAACTTTATTTTCAGGCAAACCATCTATTCTTTGAATTTTATATTTTCTTTTAAAAACTTTTTTAATTACATTATTTTTTTTTCCATTATTAATTTCTGTAATTTCTAAATCAAATTTTCTATCTC
>CACHTB010000034.1 GCA_902582735.1 uncultured Pelagibacteraceae bacterium | reverse complement strand
AAGGTTTATCATTTTTCATGGATGTAGATTTTTCTGAAGATAGTATATTTTTTTTTTTTGATCTATTAAGAATGTTATTTGAGGCCTCTATTACCTCTCTTATTGAATATATGTTAATCATATTTTCAACCTAAGGTTTTATTAAAATTTGTCAATATTATTTGGTCTAGAAATTAAATATGAATTTTAAAATGATTCAAAATTGTGCTGATTTAATTTATTTTTTTGAAAGTAAATATGTTATTTAAATTTTTTTAAACCTGTGATTTGAAGAATTATTAAAAAAATAAACAGAAAGTTTGTTGAAAAATAACGCCAAAACAGTCGTCTTGGTTCAGTAATTAATCTTATAAACCATGCCAAACCCAAATATTCATAAAACTTATTAGGTAAAATTTTGTTGCCTGATAAAAAATCGGCTACAGCGCCTATGCCGAACATAGTACAGTTTAGTTTATTTCTTTGCTTATACATCCATAATTCTTGTTTAGGACACCCAAGACAAACAAAAAGTATGTCAATTTTTAATTTGTTTATTTGCGTAATAATTTTTTTATCTTCTACATGTGTCAATGGTCTGAATGGAGGTGAATAAGTATATTTAATTTTTAATTTTTTAAATTGATTTCTTAAATTTATTTTGATTTTATTTAAATTATCATCGGTAGATCCATAAAAACCAATATTTAATCTTTTTTTAGCTGCAAGTTCACATAATTTTTCAGTTACAAAATAACCAGGTAAATGTTCAGCATTCTTTGATCCTAACAATTTTAACACCCAATATATTGGTCTACCATCGGGCAATGATAAATCAGCTGAGTTTTGTACTTTTCTGAATGATGAATTTGTAAAGCTTTCTGAAATACTATGTACATTCGTTAAACATATATATTTTTTTTTTGTCTTTTTTTTTAAACATATATGAATAAAATCAATTAGTTCATTTATCTTAATTTCAGACACAAAAGAGTATATAATTTTTTTTTTTTTAAATTTTTGAATTTTTTTATTTTTTGATTTCATTATAAATTGACATTAAATAATCATAATTTTTTTGATGACTAAAAATTTTATTTGTATTTTTTGCATTATTCGAAAGTTTTTTTAAATATCCTTTTTTATTCCAAGCTTTTTTAACCTTTTGAAATAAAGAAAACTCATCATTACATTTAAAATAGAAACCATGTTTATATTTTACGATTAAATCAGGTAAAGTTCCTATGTATGATACAGCTACAGGTGTGCCTTTTGATAATGCTTCTGTTATAATCAGTCCAAAAGGTTCAAACCATTCTGATGGAACGATAATTAATTTTGAATTTTCTATTTTTTTTTGCACTTTTTCATAAGACAATTTTCCTAAAAATAAAACCTTATTCAAATTATTTTTATTTTTAAAAGATATTAATTTTTTTTTTTCTTGACCATCACCAATTATCTCTAATATTGGGGCCTCATTTCCCCATATTTTCCAAGCTTTTAACAATGTTAGTAAACCCTTTTCTTTGCTTAATCTTCCAATAAAAATAATTTTATCTTTTCTTTTTTCCCATGATTTATATTTTTTTTTTACCTGTAATGAATTTTCTTTTATTATTATTTTCTTATTATGAATTTTGTATTTTGCGTAAAGTTTTTTTTGAAAATTTGTATGACAAATAAATTTACTAATATAAGTTAATTTAATTTTATTTTTATTAAAAATCTTGGAAATTAAAAAAGTAAGTATCTTTGAATTTTTAAATAATCCAAATTTTTCATAGTCATTATTACTAATTTTAACTCTATCAATTAATAATCTGTAATTATGAAGTGTTAATACCATTGGAATTTTTTTTTTTTTAAAATAATCAAATATAGAATACGTCCATAATGGAAAAATATTATGTATGTGGACAATATCTGGTAATTTATTAATTTTAAAATATTTATCTAAAATTTTTATACTTTTATTAGAGTGAGAAAGATTCTTTAAAACAACAATCCAGTCAAAAATTGATTTTATTTCTTTTTTATTTTTTCTTATTAATTGTAGAACTTTATGGCCTTTTTTTTCTAAGATTGTTTTTTCATTTTCTAAAATTGTATCCTCACCCCCTCGAATTAGATATTCGTTATGTATTTGAAGAATTTTCACGATTAAATTTTAATTCCAAAAAGCCATTTAAATCTATTAAATATTGACTTACTAAATACAATATCTTCAACCGAATTATTGTAATTATCGAAATCATTTAATGAATATTTTTGATGAGAAATAATATTTAACTTATTTTTATTTTTTTTTACAAAATATTTCATGGGTAAAATTTTAGTATTTGATGAGTTTAAACCAAAACCAATATTTTTTAATAAATTCTGCTTAGGAATTACATGATATTTGTTTTTTAAAAAATTGTAATAACTATATGTGTAAGCCCAAGAACTAATTTTTTTTAATAAGATTTTTTTTAACTTATATTTCCAATAAAATAATGCACGATATGTACCAAGGTGATTTAATATTTTTTTATCATTTTTTTCGTTTAATAAATATTTTGGATCTAAATTTACTTCATTCCATCTATCTGCCCATGTTGCCCAGCCCCATGAGTTAAAATATTTACTTATTAAATACTCAGCATTGGTGTCACTCCATTCTGACAAATGATTTGAACCACAAATAGATGCTATTTTTTTATTTCCTCTATATTTTTTTAATAAGATTTTTGTAAATAAAAAAAATTCTTTTGTTGGAATGCAATCATCTTCTAAAATTATAGCTTGTTTCTCTTTTTCAAAAACTTTATTTAGTCCGGTTATAATTCTCTGCCTTAAACCTAAGTTTTTATCCGAATAAATTTTGATTACTTTTTTGTTTTTATTTATTTTATCAATAACGTTTCTTGTTTTTTTAACAAGTTTTATATCATTAAAATCTTTTTTGGGTCCATCAGAAACAATATAAATTTTATTTACTTTATGTTTATTTATCTCTAATAATAATTTTTTTATATGATTTGGCCTATTGTAAGTTATGATTACAACAGGTGATATAATTTTACCAGCAACAACCATTTTCTACTTTAATATAATTTTTTATACATTTGTTAATTTAATTAACTTTAACCAAATGAAATATAATCAATTTAAAATTAATTTTCTCTAAAAAATAAAATCTATTAAGAAAATATATATTAACAAAGTGGTTATCCTTCAAATTGTGGAATTGTAAAAATTTTGAAACCATCCTTTTTTAGCAAGTTTTCAAGTTTCTCGTTGTTTTTTTCGTAAATTATTATTGTGCACAATCCAAAACCAAGCAAACGTAATTTACTGAGGATATTTTGAAAATTAATAGCAAATTTGGTTATCAAATTTGCAAAATTAAATGTTTTAGAATTTTTTTTTTCAAATTTTGATATATAAAAATCATTAATTCCTTTTAAAGCAAAATTATAACCACCCATAGCAGTTAAAGTTTTTTTAAATTCTTTAATTGATATTCTATATAAAAAATTTCCCGATGGTTCAAAAACTAAGTCAGAATTTCCTTTTCCCCTTATCAAATATTTAACAAATTTTTTAAAAAAATTTAATATTTTATTATCATCATAAGGTTCAATTAAAATAATAGCCTGATTTGCAACTCTCATCATTTCATATAGTGCAATAGATGGTCTTGGAAAGTGGTGATAAGACTCTTTGCATAATACGAAATCTATCGATTTATCTTCAAAAGATAAATTTTCAGCATTTTCAACCTTATAACTTTTTATATAATTTTGATCTTTCGCATATTTTAAATTTTTTTCTGTTATACTGGTTGCAATTACATCCGTTAACCCTTTCTCATGAAGATAATTTGCATTATCTCCATATCGGCCATCTCCTAATGTAACCCAGGTGTTTGATAAATTTTCTTGATTTTTTGAAAAATTAATTATTCCACTAATTGAGTCAAGCATTCTTGTATGCCTCCAATTATCTATACTTTCGGGCATTGTATAGTGTAAAGGAATTTCATTCATTTTATCTTTTTCAAACTGAATTTGTGTCTCAATTTTATTTTTCATTATAATATTTTAGCATAAAATTGTTTATACATAAATAATGCACCTGTTTTAATTTAATGTTAAAAATAATAAAATTACAATGATTGTTATTTGAATCTAAGTAGTATGATCAAATCTAATATTAAATATATATTGATGCATATTTTGAATAAGATCAATTATATAATTTTTTTTTTAAGATTAAAATTTAATTCAAAACCAGAAGATATAAAAATTGTTATTGGTTCATCTGCACACAAAGTTGGTTTTAGAAACATTAATTATAAAGGATGGTTAATGACTGACCTACCGTGGTTTGATATTCAGGATTTGAATAAAATGCTAAAATTTTTTTCAAACAAAAAGGCTTCGATTATTCTTGCAGAACATGTTTTTGAACATTTAGATATAGAAGAAGGTTATAAAGCAATAAAAAATTTAAAACAAATCTTATGCAAAAATGGAAAGATAAGGTTAGCAGTTCCAGATGGATATCATTCTAATCAAGATTATATCACAATGGTAAAACCACATGGTAGCGGTGGAGCTGAACATAAAATACTTTATAATTACAAGTCCATAAAACAAATTTTCGATAAAGATTTTGAAATTAGATACCTAGAGTATTTTGATGAAAGAAAGAATTTTATCTACAATGATTGGCAAAATGATTATGAGTCGGGATATATAAAAAGATCTAGACATACTGATTATCGAAATGATGAAAATACTATTAATTATTCATCTTTAATAATTGATGCAATTTTAAAAAACTGATTTTGTAATTTGAATAATATTTTTAAACAAGATAATTAATTAAATAATTTATTGGATATTTTTTTTTTAATTACATTAAAGCTATAATTTTTTTGATGATAAATATTTTTTTTAAACATAACAATTTTTCTTCGTTCATTTGATATTCTAATTAATTTTCTAAAAGCATTTTTAGTATCTTTTTCAATTATTCCAGAATAATTATTTTTAATAAAATACTTTGCTGACAAAGCATCGTTAGTTGTAATAATACACATTCCTGACGAAGCAGCCTCTGATATAACCATTCCGTAGGGATCAAATTTAGTTGGAAAGAAAAAAATATCGTTTTTTTTAAATAAATTTTTGTGGCTTTTTGATTTAAATTTAACATTTTTTATCACTTT
>CACHTB010000033.1 GCA_902582735.1 uncultured Pelagibacteraceae bacterium | reverse complement strand
GAAATAAACCAGCTTCAATGTCAGGCAATACAGCTATGGCTGTACATGGTAACAAGCTATATGTTGTTTCCTCCGAAACACCTGGTCAAGACAAACTCGGTGGGATGTATATATTCGATATAAATGCAGGTGGAAACGGTTTCAATTCAACAAAAATAACATGCGACTTCGATGAGAAGATCTACAAGTATTTTAATGAATCAATAGACGTTGTTACAGAGGGAACAGACATAGTAATGTATAGCAAAGATATGACCGATAAAGCGGGTGCAGCAGCAATTCGAAGAACTGTACTCAATGATGGAACAACAGATCCTGATAAAAAAGGATGTTTAAAAAACAATTCGACGTTGACTCCAATATATCCTGAAGATAAATGTGGCGAGGGCAGAGGAGCAAGCAGTATAGTTGTAAAAGTAAAAGTTAAAGATGGAATTATAGAGAGAAAAATCTACACAAGTGGATATTTTTCACATTCCATTTGTAAATATGAGTTAACAGGCAATGCAGCTCTGGCAGATTTTAAAAAAAAAGCTGGTATTGGCAATGCATTTACTGAAAACAAAGCGAATAATTCCCAACTATATTTATATTATCCAATGGGAATAGACTTTGGAGTAGGAGCAGCAGATGCAGATACGTTGTTCGTAACCAATTATGGAAGACTAGAGATTACAATGTTAGATCCTGAAAATCTAACTTATAAAGATCATTTTGGTGACCCAGGTGTTTCAAGGTTTCAAGGTGTTAAAGAAGCAATTAGTTATGTATTAAATGACTCGGCAACTCTTCAACAAGCAAACTTTGGTATAGGTTTTTGGAGCCAGAGCGGTGGAAATTTTGACGGATTTTCTACAATAGATGGAAATATTAGATATGATAAACCAACAATATGTAAACCAGATGCGTGCATGAATGTTGGTATTAATCCGAAAGGGGCCCAGCAAATTCTAGAATTGTTTGCAAGGGATGATATTCACTTGCTTTATAGTACTAACAGTAAAGGTTTTAGAAATATCATTCACAGGTACTATAATGTTTCTTCATACCCAATGACTGCGTATCAAAGTCTCGACGATTGTCAAATCAATGCAATTGTAATAATTGGTGATGGGCAATTCACTGACGAAAAATCTGGAATTTCTGATGCCACTTTAAATGTCATTAAGGGTTTAGCTCAAAAAAACCCACCAGTTTTGACTTTTGCAGTTGGTTATGGTTCAGATGTCATTAACGATAATCAGGCAAAAACTGATTTTACAGATATAGCAATTAATGGAGGAACAGAAACAGCAACTACTAAAGGGGTATATTTTGCTGAAAGCCCAGCAGATTTAAAAAATGTGACAGATAATATTGTACAGGCTATCATTTCAAGAAATATAGTTTTATCCGCACCAAGTATTGCAAGTGAATTTAAAAGGGACGGTGAATTATTTCAATCTAACTTTACAAACCGAACAAACAAGGAGTGGACTGGGACTGTTAAGAAATTTGCACTCCCAGGCTTAACAGAAGTATGGTCTGCAAACAAAGTAATGCCAGACCCAAACAATAGAAAGATATGGACGGCTTTGGATGGAGACACATCAACTAATAATTTTAATGAAGGTAATGTAGGCAAAATCAGAAACTTATTTACTCTTCAAGGAAATGTTATCCAAGAGTATCATAGAAAAACTGTAGGGAATTACCCTCCAAATCTAACTCATTGTTCTAATTTTGGAAAAGATGGAACCATTGACGATGAGGATAAAGGTATAATTAATTTTGTAAGAGGAGAAGACTATTTTAATTATATGAATGATTGTGGAACTTTAAAAAGTAAAAGAATGAAACCCAAAAAAGATGATCCAAACAACTTTGAAAATGGTTATTTAGCAGATATTTACAACTCATCATTATTAGTTGTCGGTCCTCCCAATGCTTCAATGGAAAGTTCGACCAGTCTAACTGAAGCACATTTTAGAAAAAAGAAAGGATACGGAAATTTTAAAAATGCCAACGGTAACAGGCTAGAGGTTGTTTATGCTGCAGCAAATAATGGTATTCTCCATGCTTTTTCTACTAGAGATCAGGGGGGTTATCAAAAAGGAGAGGAGATATGGGGATTTGTACCTCCATTGATTATCCCTAAAATGCCGAGAATAATTAATTCAGGTTTAAATACAGGATCTGGTGGAGGAGGAACAAATCCTAGATTTTTGTTAGATGGATCTCCAGTCGCGCATGACACTTACTTTCAACATCCTGTGCATAATAAGTTAGATTGGTACACTCTTTTGATGATACCATATGGTAGAGCTGGAGCTGGTTTTTCTTTAATTGATGTAACTAAACTAGACCAACCTTTACATTTGTACTCTATTTTAAACGATACAGTTAGCGAAAAAGTACATAGAGTTGATCATAATGGAAAAGTTTATAGCGGTTCTTACTCAACCTCAAGGATTAACGAGACAAATTTCAAAGAACTACAGACTGCTAAAAATAATGCAACGCAAGGTTTACCGAATACTTGTAATACAACTGGTAACACCTCATGCTATCAAGGAAAAAAGATAACTTTAGCAGGTCAAACTTTAGATACAAGCAACACAAGCATAGCTTTAAATGGAAGTGTTGTTACAAATTCAGTGACAGTAAACATCGTTGGGGCAAATACAGAATTTACATTTCAAAATGACATCACTTTTAATGCTAATCCTGGAGGAGTAATTGACACGATCTCAATAGTAGAAGTTGGCTCATTACCAGCTGGATGGGCAGACTATGATTATAGATATTTAGGAGAAACGTGGGCTTCACCTAGAGTATTTAGAATGCCAAGTGGACCTGGAGATAGAAATGTGATGGATGATGAGTACGTTGCAGTGATGGGAGGAGGCAATGGAAACTTTAGTCCTTCTATAGGATCTAATTTATACATTATTGATTGGCTTACAGGAAAAGTAAAAAAAGAGATCAAAATATCTGACAAAAATAATGATATAATTAATTCTGTTCCAGCAACTCCCGTCGTTGTTACTGCTGACTTATCTCAAGAAGAATATACAGGTGCTCTAGCTTACGTTAGTGATCTTGAGGGAAAAATAACAAAAGTGAATTTATCAAGTTTAAGCGGAACTTTTGCCGTTAATCAGAATACAGGCAATGTCCAACAAATACCTCCAACCACTGGTTCTTCTTCAACCTTGCCTACTGGAATTCAATTATATCAAAATTACACTTTTTTTGATGTCGAGGCATCAACTACTACAAATAATAGATATATGTATCATGCATTAGATGCTGGAATTGGTGTTAAAAGTAAAAAATTTTGGCTATTTGGTGGAACAGGTGATTATTATAATTTAAATGACTCGATGCTAACTACACCGTATCCTGTTAAAAATGTTATGTTTGGTCTTAAAGACCCTTTTTTCCCTGGATTTGGTAATGCAACTTCATCAACTGGAGCAACATTAGTTGAAACATTAGCAGATTGTGTAAATAGAACAGATCAGACAAACTCTACTTGTCCCGATACTGGAGACTCTGGATGGTTTGTTGAATTAGATAACCAAAAGAAAGTTTCAGCAGAACCTACACTTACAGGTAATGTTGTATATTATCCAATTTATAAACCAAACAGAGGATTTGCATCATCAAATACAACTGGAACTAAGAAATGTGGATCTGGTACAGCTTATATTTGTGCATACGATGCAGATTGTGGTGATAATATTTCAAATTTACTAGGTACAAATCCTTCAGGTCAAAACGACAGTTGTTACTATGTTGGATCAGGTGTTCTCTCAAAAATTATTCCATTTGGTGCAAAACTCTACGCAAATATTTCTGGTGAATCAACAAATGTTATTAAACCTGATTTAGTTGTTATTGATGCAATTGATACTGGTCTTATGAATTACAGATCTAGTTGGAGAGATAACTTTTAAAAGTTATAATTTAATTCCATTTTATAAATGAGCTTGAAAATCCACAACAGCAATTCTAAAGCTTATTTATTTCTGACATTAGCAGCTTTGTTTTGGTCTGGTAATTTTATTGTCGGCAAAGCTGCAAGCTTTTATGAAATCCCACCGTTCTCACTAAATTTCTATAGATGGTTATTTGCTTTTCTAATTCTATTTCCTTTTACTTATAAAGAAGTATTTAATAATAAAGATTATATATTTCAAAATTTAGGATTATTTTTTTTACTTGGTATTACAAGTATCACTATTTTTAATTCTATTGTTTATTATTCATTATATTACACTCAAGTAATAAGTGGTATTTTGATGATATCTACAATTCCTGTTTGGATATTGTTTTTTGCGTCTGTTTTAAAAATTGAGAAAACAAATATTTTCCAAATATTTGGGGTAATTTTATCTTTAACAGGTGTTTTATTTATTATTACAAAAGCAGATATTAACTTGATCAAAGAATTAGAATTTAATAAAGGGGATCTTTCAATGGTTATTGGAATGCTATCATGGGCTATCTATTCTGCATTACTTAGAAAAAAAATTCATCCTATTTCTCAATTAGCTACATTGGAAATAATAATTATATGTGGTTTTATATTTCTTTCTCCTATTTACTTTATTGAGATGAGCCTTGGAAATAAAATTGTTTTGGAACTTCCGTTTATTTTAACTTTGAGTTACGTAGTTTTATTTCCTGGAATATTTGCTTTTCTTTTTTGGATTAAAGGAATTGATATTATCGGAGCAAACAGGGCAGGTGTATTTCTGCATTTGATGACAATTTTTGGGGCTTTGATGGCCATAATAATCTTAGGTGAAAAATTTATGTTTTATCACTTTCTTGGCGCAATATTCATAATTGCAGGTATAACACTTTCAAATAAAGTTAAAGAAAATGCTTAAAGTTGCGATTTTAGACGATTATCAAAATGTTGCTCAAGAATTTGTTGATCTTAAAAAACTATCAGCAAAATTTGAAATAGATGTTTTTAATGAACCATTTGAAAGTGAAGAAGATGCTATAGAAAAATTGAGAGATTTTGAGGCTTTATTGATAATGCGGGAGCGAACTAAGATTGCTGCTAATTTAATTAATAACTTAAAAAAATTAAAATATATTGCAACAAGCGGAATGAGAAACAAGTCAATTGACCTTGAAGCTTGTAAAAAGAAAAAAATAATTGTCACCGGCACCGATTCTAATTTAAATCCTACACCAGAATTAACTTGGGCTTTAATTTTAGGATTAGCAAGAAATTTAAAAACTGAAATTGATAATATGTTTCAAGGTTATTGGCAGACAACAATTGGTTTAGAATTAAAAGGCAAAATATTGGGCTTGATTGGGCTTGGCAGAGTAGGTTCACAAGTTGCAAAAATTGGAAAAGCATTTGGTATGGAAGTTATGGCTTGGAGTGAAAATTTAAGTTTAGATAAATGTAAAGAGTTGGGAGTTTTACCATGCAGTAAAGAAGATTTAATTCAAAATTCAGATTTTATATCTATTCATGTTCAAGGCGGAGAAAGATATAAAGATTGTATCAAGTTAGAAGAGTTTGATAAAATGAAAAAAACTGCTTTCTTAGTAAATACCTCTAGAGGACCTATTGTAAATGAAGATGATTTAATCATCGCACTTTCTACAAATCAAATTGCAGGTGCAGGAATTGATGTATATGACAAAGAACCTTTGCCCTCCAGTCACAAATTAAGATTTTTACCAAATGCTTTATTAGTTCCACACATAGGTTATGTAACAGCAGAAAATTACTCAATCTATTATAATCAAATGATTGAAAATATTGAGGCATGTTTATCTGGAGAACCTATTAGGGTTATTGAATAAAAATGGAACTTCCTGTTGTAAATCATAAAGATTATGTTGCTAAAATCGATGATGACCACAAATTTCCAATAAAAAAATTTGGCGAACTTGCTAAACATTTAATTGAGAAAAAAATTGTCTCAAAATTTTATGAACCAACTCCGTGTTCAATTGAAACTTTAAAAGAGGCACATTCAGAAAAATATATTTTAGATGTACAAAATAAAAAATTAAGTGAAAAAGATATTAAAAAAATTGGCTTTCCATTAAATGATAGTGTTGTAAGAAGATCTTTTGTTGCAACTGGTGGTACAGTTTTGGCATCCAAACTAGCAATAAATTACGGTATAGCATGCAATACTGCTGGAGGATCTCATCACGCAAATTTTGATGGAGGTGCAGGCTATTGTGTTTTTAATGATGTAGCTGTTGCTGCCCAATATTTATTAAATAGAGGTCTTGCTAATAGAATATTAATTGTTGATCTCGATGTTCATCAGGGAAATGGTAATTCAGACATTTTTAA
>CACHTB010000032.1 GCA_902582735.1 uncultured Pelagibacteraceae bacterium | reverse complement strand
GCTTATCGATTTTGACAGAAGAAGATTACTTTTTGGGTAAATTGGATCATATTAAAAAAATAAAACAAAAAATAAATCTTCCTGTTTTATGTAAAGATTTTTTTATAGATAAATTTCAAGTTAAACTTTCAAAAAGTTATGGAGCTGATGCAATTTTGATTATTCTTGCTGGTATAAATGAAAAAATTGCTGATGAACTTTATCAGGAAGCTATTAATCAAAAAATTTCAGTTATTGTTGAAGTTCACACAGTAGATGAAGCAAAAAAATCTCTTAAATACCATGATGCTTTGATAGGAATAAATAATAGAAATTTAAAAACTCTCGAAACAGATATTAATACAACTTATGATATTCATAATGTTCTAGTAAATCATAATGGTCCTTTAATTTCTGAAAGTGGTATTAAAAGCAAAGAAGATGTCTTAAAAATCAGCAAGAGTACAAAAATAAAAACTTTTTTAATTGGTGAGTCAATTCTTAAAAATTTAGATAATAATAATATTTTTTCTATTCTTTAGTCAAAAAACCTCTGTTTTATTGATTTTTTTTCTGTTGTGATAGTTGTAGAACTTTTATAGAACATCGGTGTACACAATTTGTTCTATGCTAACTAAAAAACAAAAAAATTTACTGTTATTTATCAACAAGAAATTGAGAGCTACAGGCGTGTCACCATCATATGAAGAAATGAAAGACTCTCTAAATCTTAAATCTAAATCAGGGATACATAGGCTTATAAGCGCTTTAGAGGAGAGAGGTTTCATCAAAAGATTGGCTCACAAAGCAAGAGCTCTTGAAGTACTTAAATTACCAGAAACAGCTTCTGCTAATGACATTTATAATAGTTTTTCACCAAGTGTAATCAGAGGTGGATTGGATGATAAAAATGTAGAGGATAAATCTGATGGTGAAATACCAGTGTTAGGAAATATTGCAGCGGGAACACCCATAGAAGCTATTCAAAATGAAGTAATGAGAATTCCGATGCCAAATAACATTGAAAAAAATGGAGAGTTTTTTGGTCTTAAGGTTAAAGGAGACTCTATGATTGAAGCAGGCATAAATGATGGGGATACTGTGATAGTAAAAAAGGCTGATACTGCTGAAAATGGTAAAATTGTTGTAGCTTTGATTGATGATAATGAAGCTATGTTAAAAAGAATTAGAAGAAAAGGGAAAACTGTGGCGTTAGAAAGCGCAAACAGAAATTATGAGACTAAAATTTTTGGTCCTGACAGAGTAAAAGTACAAGGCGTATTGGTATCTTTATATAGAAACTTCTAATAAAATAGTCTAAATATTTTCAATGAAAAAAGTTGCAACTCGGTTTGCACCCTCACCTACTGGACCATTGCATATAGGTGGAGTAAGAACTGCTTTGTTTAATTGGTTATATTCAAAAAATAAGAATGGAAAATTTTTTTTAAGAATTGAGGATACTGATAAGGGAAGATCAAAAGAAGAATTCAAATTACAGATTTTAAATTCTCTAAAATGGATAGGAATTAATCATGATGGAGAAGAGTATATTCAATCAAAAAATATTAAAAGTCATATTAAAATTGTAAATAATTTATTAGAGTCTGGAAATGCTTACAAATGTTATTGCTCATCAGAGGAAATAGAAGAACAAAAATTTAGAGCTAAACAAAAAAAAATTCCATATATTTATAATAGAAAATGGAGAGACAAAAACGAAAAAGAAGCTCCTCAAGATGTCAAACCTGTTATAAGATTTAAAAGTAAAATTGAGGGAAGTACTAAGATCAATGATTTAGTACAAGGAGAGATAGAAATTGAAAATTGTACAATAGAAGATTTTATAATTTTACGAACAGATGGAACGCCAACATATAATTTATCAGCTTCAGTAGATGATCATATTATGAATATGACGCATATAATTAGAGGTGATGATCATAAAATTAATACATTCAAACAAATTCAAATATATGAGGCACTGCAATGGGATAAGCCTTTATTTGCACATATACCTTTAATTCATACATTAGAAGGTAAAAAATTATCAAAAAGAGATAATGCTTCAACAATTGATGATTATGAAAAAATTGGAATTATGCCTGATGCTTTACGAAATTATCTTATGAGATTGGGGTGGTCTTATAAAGATAAAGAAATATTTTCTTTGGAAGAAAGTATTAAATATTTTAATTTAGAAGGTATTGGAAAATCTCCCTCAAAACTTGATATGTCAAGAATTTTATCAATGAACGAGCATTATATTAAAAACAAAAGTAACGAGGATCTTTTCCAAAGTTTCGAGGAATATTGCAAAAATTTTAAAGAAAATATTACCTTTGAAAAACTTGATATTATAAAGAAATCACTAAAGTTTTTAAAAAATAAAGCAAAAACAATGGAAGATATTTATAATAATGCAAGATTTATTATAAATGATGAGATAATTATTGAAAACGACGAAATGAGTTTATTAACTGAAAATGCAAAAAATATAATAAAATCTTTTATTAAAAAAATAAATGAAATAGAAGTTTTTAATAAAGAAACATTAGAACCAATAATAAATAATTTAATATCAGAAAATCAAACAAACTTTAAAGGTGTAGGTCAGCCTTTAAGAATTGCATTAACAGGTTCAAAATTTGGACCTGGAATATATGATATTATAATCTCTTTAGGAAAAAAAAGAGTTATAAATCGATTAAGTAAGGTAGGATAAAATCACTTTAGATGCTTGATCACTTGCAGAGGAAGAGGACTTTAAATCATCTATAGTTCTTTTAACAACAGACATTTGTTCTTTAATTAAATTAGGTTTTTTCATAAAGTAATAAAAAGTTTTATAAATCTCATTCGAGTTGCATTCGTTCTGTAAAAGCTCTGGGATAATTTCTTTATTATTAATTATATTAATCATATTTACATATTTAATTTTCAATAAAAATTTAGCTATATGATAATTAAAAAAATTCATTTTATAAATTATCATTGAGGGAATATTGTTTTTACATACATCAAGAGATACAGTTCCAGATTTTACAATTGCAAAAATTGATCTTTTTAAAACTTGGGACTTAATTTTATCATCACTAACAACCTCAACATTAGAAAGATTTTCAATTAATAATTTATTTTTAATAATTTCTTTAAATTTTTTAGTAGAATGAAAAAAATAGTGATATGAATTATTTTTTAATTTCATTTTTTTTATAAAATTTATTAAAACAGGAAAAAGCATTTTAATTTCGCTTTCCCTGCTGCCTGGAAATAAGGATACGATATTTTTCTTTTTTACAAAATCTTTGATCTCTACATTTATATCCTTTTCCAAAGAATCTAGCAAAGGATGTCCAACAAAAGTATTTTTTAAATTTTCATTATCGAAGAATTTTTTTTCAAAATCAAATAAAAGTAAAATATGATCAAGAAACTTTTTCATTTTTTTTACTCTTCCCTCTCGCCATGCCCAAACTTTTGGTGCAATAAAATGTATTGTTTTGATTTGTGGATTGATTTGTTTTACTTTTTGAGAAACACGCAATGAAAAATCAGGGCTATCAACTGTAAGAAGAATGTTGGGATTAAACTTTATTACTTCATTTACAGTTAAATTAATTTTTTTTTTTATTTTAAAAAAATTAAATATGACATCAGTAAAAGCCATATAGGTAATATCTTTTTGATCATATATAGATTTAATACCTAAGGATTTTAAATTATTGCCACATACTCCAAGATATTCAATATCCTTTTTTTTCTCATTTAAATTCTTAATTACATTTGAGGCCAATTTATCACCTGAAGGCTCACCTGTTAAAACAAATATCTTTTTCATATCACATGTAAAATCATTTTATTTTTATTTGAAAATTCAATAATTTTTTTTTTATCAAGGATTATATGTTGATTGTTTTTTAAAACTATGCCTCTTAAACCAATTCTTTTACATTCTTTTATTGTATCAAATCCTATTGTTGGTAAATCAGCCCTTAAGTCCTGGTTTTTTTTTGGAAACTTTATTAAAAAACCGTTATTTTTTTTTAATTTGCTTATTTTTGATAACATCGATTGAGTGCCTTGTTTTTTTTCATAAGAAACAAGTTTACTGTTTCTAATAACTGCAGCTTGAACATGATTATGTGAATTTATTGAATACAAGTATTTAATACCTATATTAATTTCTTTTTTTTGATCTAAGCTAGGTTTTAATTTACTATAAGTTCCTTTTTTTAAGGTTAATTCTGGATTGAATTTATTAATTTTTAAAACTTTTATTTTATTTTCACTTAATATTTTAATTAATTCTTTTAATATAGCAGCATCTCCAAATTTTGCTGCTTTAATAATTCTTGGCAAATAATAAATTCCTTTTAAATCAAGTTTTAATGATGAAATTTTTGGTTTTTCTATGTTGCCGGCAAATATTACCCTTTTACAATTTTTTCTTTTAATTAAACTTAAAATTTTTCCAAATTTTCCTATGCCAATGTGAAAGCTATTATTAAATTTTTTAAAGATGTTTTTTTTTGTTAAATCAATAATAAAAAATTTTATTTTTTTTCTTTTAATACTTTTAATAATTAATTTTGGTAAATTTCTGTTGCCGAGAAATAAACAAATCATTTGTTATTTACAGGAACAGATATAGGTCTTTTCTTATCCGAATTAATAAATTTTACGATATTATTAACATACTTATTTTCTTTTAATTCCTGACTTAAATCTTCAATATTTTTTCTAAATGATTCATCACGAAAAATAATATCATATGCAGTTTGAATTATTTTAATATCTTGATTTGAAATACCTGATCTTCTTAAACCAATTAAATTTAATCCTGTTAAATTATTTCTATTTCCAAGAGATAAACCGTAAGGAATAACATCACTTAAAACACCGGTCATTCCTCCTATCATTGCAAATTCACCGATTCTTGAAAATTGATGTATTGCACAACTTCCACCAACAATAGCGTTTTTATTTATCGAAACATGACCACCAACTTGAACGTTGTTAGCAAGAACTATATTATCATCTATCATGCAATCATGAGCTATATGACAATAAACCATAAATAAGTTTTGATTTCCAACCTTGGTAATGCCACCACCCTTCTCTGTGCCTGGATTAATATTTACGTACTCTCTAAATTTGTTATTATCTCCTATTATCAAAGAATTTTTTTCACCTTTGTATTTAAGGTCCTGTGGCGGTGTGCCAATCGAACAAAATGGATAAATCTCATTTTTTTTTCCTATTTTTGTATTACCAATAATATTTACATGGGAATGAATTATCGTTTCATCACCAATTTGAACATCAGGTCCAACTATAGAATATGGACCAATTTTTACTTTATTGCCTATTAATGCTTTGCTATCAATTATTGCTGTTTTGTGGATCACATTTAAACAAATAACAAAATTATAAATTTATACTTATCAACTATTGCTACTGTTTATTACTTTCTATCAACTATTGTTGCAGCCCATTGGGCGTCAGCCATTTTTTTACTGTCTACGAAAGCTTCACCTTTATATTTCCAAACTCTTCCATGAGATCTTATTGCCTCTATATTTAATTCAAGCTTACAATCTGGAACTACTGGACTTCTAAACCTCGCTTTATCAACAGTCATTAAAAAAACCAGTTTATTTTCGTATGTAGATTTATCTATCCCAGCAGCTGTAAGTGCTGCTGCTGCTTGTCCAAATGCTTCAACAATTAAAACGCCTGGCATAACAGGTTCTCCTGGGAAATGACCTTGAACAAAAAAACTATCTTTCTTAACATTTACAATTGCCGTGGCAGATTTTAATTTTTTAATATTTACAAGCTCATCAATTAAAAGCATGGGCTCTCTATGAGGTATTAAATTCTTAATATCTTCTTTATTTAACTTATCAGTCATTTTTTGTTTTCTTTTATAAATAATTTGATGTCTTTTGCTGGATAACCCATAACTTTTGTGTTGTCAGGTATATTTTTTATAACACCACTACCTCCCCCTATTTGTACATTATTCCCAATCTTTAAATGCCCAGAAATGCCAGCTTGACCACCTATTAAAACGTTATCACCAACCTGTGAGCTTCCAGCAAAACCAACCTGTCCAGCTATTATGCAGTTTTTTTCCAATTTTTACATTATGAGCAATGTGAACTTGATTATCTAAAAATGTATTTTCTCCAATAATTGTATTCGCTAATGATCCTCTATCAATTGTATTATTTGAACCAATTTCTACATTATCTTTTATTATAACCATACCTATATGGGGGTATCGCAAATTTTTACCTTTTTGCGGAAAAAATCCAAAGCCTTTTTTACCAACAACAGCACCATCTAAAATATTGACATTATTTCCTATAATTGTTTTTTTTAGGATAACATTTGAACCTATAGAACAGTTTTCACCAATTATAACATTATCTTCTATTATAGAATTGTGGCCAATAAAACTGTTTTTACCTATCTTTACATTTTTACCTAGTAAAACATTTAAGCCTATTGTTACTGATTTTGATTTAATTAAATTTCGGTTCGATGAATTTCTGTAATTAAAATTTTCGTTTAATGAGTCAGGATAAAAGAGTTCAGTAATACTTGCAACACTAAGTAGGACGTTGTTAACTAAAAGTATATTTTTATTTGGCAAATATTTCACAAATTTAGATGATGTAATAATAAAATTTGATTTAATTTTAGGAATTAATCTCAAATATTTTGAGGAATGTAGAAAAGTTAAGTCTTTTTTTGATGCATTATCTAAAGTTTTTATATCTTCTAAATATATATTTTTTTTTGTAAAATTTTTAATATTAAGTTTTTTGCAAATCTCATTAACAGAAATTTTTTTGATTTTTTTAAAAAAAATATTTTTATTCATTAAAATTAATTTTTTGAACAGATTTGTCAAGGATTTCTAATATTTGTTTAGTAATATCTAAATCTTTTTTGCCTATAATTATCATTTTTTTTGGAAGTACCATTGTAATTGAATTCTTTTCAACATAGTTTGATATTATCGGATTTAGTTTCTCAAGT
>CACHTB010000031.1 GCA_902582735.1 uncultured Pelagibacteraceae bacterium | reverse complement strand
ATCCATAAACAGCAGTGGTTCTGTACAAATATCCAACTTTAGATAATTTATTCACATCAGGTTGTTGACCGTTTGACAAACAATCAACCACATAATTAAATAATCTTAATGATTTATTAGCCCTTGAAAGTGTTAATTCTTTATAAGATAATCTTCCAACTTCCTGTCTTGGCACCTCATTAGCTAATCTATCTATATCTTGATCTGAAGGCACACCATCGTGCAATGTAAATGCAGCATCCCACTTTGTGGCAATTACTCTATCTGATCTTTCGTCATCTTTAATTTCATTTGCAAAACAAATTAAAGAGTAGGTTCTATTATTTTTTGAAAAAGAATATACTACTCTTCCATATCCGTTTTGATTTAGGTTAAATAAATCTCTTCTATATTCCCAATCTCTAAATTCATTTAAAAAAGATCGTAAAAATGAAAGTTTTGATTGATGAAATGATCCAAGTTTGGATAATTTCATTAAAATTTTTGGGTCTCTTAAATTTACTTCCATTAATTAATATTTTTATAAAAATTGAACCAATTATTTCCTAAAATATTGTTAATTTCCTCATCGTTAAATCCAATTTTATTTAAACCTTTCTCAATATTATTAAAACCTCTAGCATCAATAAACCACTCTGGTTGTTCTGGGAAACCAGGTTTATCTTTGCTCCCTTCACCAAAATTTTTTGCCTTTGCCCAAGTTCCATTTCTCATCCATTCTACTATACTGTCTGGTTGATTTAGACATAAATCAGATCCTATGCCGACATTCTTTGATCCCATTATATCAACTGTTCTAGCCACCATCTCGCAAAAGCTATCAAGTTTACAATTAGTGCTATCTTTTAAATGATGCGCATACAAAGATAGTCCAAGAATACCCCCACTCTCTGCCAATTTCTTCAAAACTTTATTAGATTTGTTTCTTTTTGCTTCATGCCAAAAAGACGGATTAGCATGTGTAATCGCTATTGGTTTTTCACTTAAATCAATTGCATCAAGTGTGCTTTGTTCAGCTGAATGAGACATATCAATAACTATCCCTACTCTATTCATTTCTTTGATTACTTCCCTTCCAAAATTTGTAATTCCACTATCATTTTTTTCATAACAACCTGTGGCCAGCAATGATTGATTATTGTATGTGAGTTGCATAAATCTACATCCCAATTTATGAACCTTCTCGACTAAATTAATGTCATCCTCTATTGGTGAACAATTTTGAAAACCAAAAAATACTGCTGTTTTATTTTCTTTTTGAGCTTTAGTTATATCCTCATATGAGTTTCCTAAAAATATTAGGTCATTATTATTTTTAAATAACTCATCCCATTCTTTAACTCGATTTAAAAATTCGTCGTAATCCTCATGGTAAACTACTGTAACATGAATAGCATCTAATCCTGCCTCTCTATTAATTTCAAATATTTCTCTAGACCAATTGCAGTATTGTAAATTGTCAATTCGATAATTCATATGAGTAGATTAAACTTATTATAGTATTTAAACACTTGTTAATATGTAAATTGAAGACACACATAAATCTATTGAAATTTTGAGGTATTTTGTAATAATTGTCAAAAGTTGAGTAATATAATCTTTAAATGAAATACAGAAAAAATAACCAGAAAGTTGCTATTGTTATGGGTAGTCAATCAGACTATTCAACAATGCAATTCTGTGAAAAAGTTCTAAAAGTTTTAAAAATAAAATATGAAACCAAAATTGTGTCTGCTCATAGAACACCCGATAGAATGTACCAATTTGCAAGCATGGCAGAAAAAAATAAAATTTCTGTAATTGTTGCAGGAGCTGGTGGATCTGCTCATTTGCCAGGAATGATAGCTGCGTTAACAAGTATACCTGTAATTGGAGTGCCAATAGAAAGTAAAAAACTTAAAGGTTTGGATAGCTTGTTGTCAATTGCTCAAATGCCAAAAGGTATCCCGGTTGGAACTGTAGCAATTGGTAAAGATGGTGCTATTAATGCTGGTCTATTTGCGGCTTCAATTCTTGCCAGCTCAAATATTCAAATTAAAAAAAATCTTAATAATTGGCGTACAAAGCAATCAAAGTCTGTAAAGAAAAAACCTAAATAAATGTCAGATATCACTTTAGGTATAATAGGTGGAGGTCAACTAGGATCCATGTTATCTGCAGCTGCAAATAAAATAAATATTGATACTGTAATCTTTAGTGATGATAAAAATTCTCCAGCAAAAAATTTTACAAAACATTTTATTTCTGGAAATTATGACGATGAAAAATTAATTAAAGAGTTTTTAAGTAAAGTAAATGTAATTACTTATGAGTTTGAAAATATTCCTTACAAAATATTAAAGAAATTAAATGAAATTAAACCAGTATTACCAAAACCAGAAATAAATAAATTAATTCAAAATAGATACACTGAAAAAGATTTTCTTAACAAAAACAATATTAGAACTACAAGATATTCTCTAATAAAAGACGAAGATGATATTAAAATAAATGAGGGGTTAATTCCTGGCTTATTAAAAACCTGTACTTTAGGTTATGATGGAAAAGGACAATTCAAAATTGATAAAAAAGAAAATATTAGTTCTGAAATTGATTTTACTAATGAATATATTCTAGAAAAATTTATTAAACTAAAAAAAGAGATTTCTATAATTATCACACGATTTGGTCATCAAAGATATGAAATTTATGAACCAATTGAAAATTTACATGAGGATCAAATTTTAAAACATTCAAAAATTCCTGCTCAAATATCAGAGAAAATTAAAAATCAGGCAACCGATTGGGCGACTATAATTGCTGAAGAGCTCGATTATGTTGGAACATTATGTGTTGAATATTTTATTGATAATAAAGACAATTTATATGCAAATGAAATAGCTCCAAGAGTTCATAACTCAGGTCATCTAACAATAAATTCTCATAATGTAAGCCAATTTGAAAATCATATTAGAGCTGTATGTGGACTAGAAAAAGTAGAAACAAAAAAAATATATAATGCTAGAATGCTTAATCTAATTGGAAATGATATTAAGGATTTTCGAGTGAAAAGTTTCAAAGATAATGAATTTTTTTTTGATTACCAAAAAACTGAAATAAGAGAAAAAAGAAAGATGGGTCATTTCACAATTATTGAAAAAGAAAATTAAATTTTTTGGATTAAAGATAAACTATTATTAGCAGGTTTGTTGACATCTTTTGAGACCTCATAAAAATTTAAAGTTGGTTTTTTACATTCATTTAAAATGTTTGAACCAGAAAGTTCCAAATTTAAATATCTGTTCACATCATTCTCGTTTAAAATAACAGGTTGTCGATGATGAATTTCACTAATATTGTTTGCTGCTTGTTCTGTAATTAAGCAAAACTGTTTATTCTCAAAGATAGCTGCAAAATATATAAGTTTTTTGTCTACTCTTTGAAAATAAAAAGGTGTTTTAATTTTATCTTCCCTTTTCCATTCATAAAACCCATCCGCAATAGCAATACATCTTGAAACTTTTATTAATTTTTTAAAAGAGATTTTTTCATCAATTGTTTCAAGTCTTGCATTAGTTAGCGGTTTGAAATCCTTCTTTTTTGACCAAGAAGGGATTATTCCCCATGTTAAGTTCTCAAGTGTATTTCCATTAATATATTTTTTTATAACTGGAAGTTTTTGATAAGGATGAGCATTATAATTTTCATTATCTTCAACTTGAATTGCGGATTTAACTATTTTCTTTGTTTTTGAAACAGGGTTAGTAATTACATATCTACCACACATAATAATTTGTTCTTGGCTTAATTTGTATTTAGATTATATGTTCATCGAAATAATGAAATCAATAGAAAATAACTTTGATGATCCAAAAGTAAATGAGCTTCTTAATAAACATTTTATTGAATTAAGATCAGTATCTCCAGAAGGAAGTTCTCATGTATTAGATATTCCAGGTCTTAAAGACCCAAGTATTAGATTTTGGAGTTTTTGGGAAGAGGAAGAGTTAATCGGATGTGGTGCATTAAAAACATTGGAACCTAATCATGGAGAATTTAAATCAATTAGAGTAGCTGACAAATTTAGAAAGCAAAAAATAGGGCAAAAAATTGTATCATACCTAATTGACCGTTCTAAACAGCTTGGATTTAAAAAATTAAGTGTAGAGACTGGGTCTGGAGAATTTTTTGCACCTGCAAGAAAATTATTTATAAGTTTTGGATTTGAAACTGATAGACCTTTTGCTCATTACAAAGAAGACATAAATTCCTGTTATTATTCTTTAAATTTGTAAAGTAAGTATTTTGAAAAAAGATTTAACATTACCGCATGTGCTTTATGTTGCAAAGTTTATATATTTAAAAATTCATCAAATAAAAAATAAAAATAAAGATTTAAGCAACATAGATGCGTTTGAAATATTTATAGGTACAAAAGATTTCGATGAAATTAGTTCAGGTAAATTTCATGAAGATTGGTTTAATAGTTTAATTGATAATAACTATACTGATAAATCTACAGGTAAAAAAATTAATAGCGAGACAATGAAATTACTTGAAATCCAAAAAAAATCAATGACTAGAGAATTACTTAAAATCCCTAAACTTTATTATGCTAAAAGTCATTTTCCTTTAGAGCTTTCGCAGCGAGCTTTTAATCATCTTTGGCGTGTGTGTGAAAGTTACGAACTTTGGTGCAAAGAAACTAAACAAGATGATTTGATTTTATTAAATCTTTCCTCTTAATTAATTTTTTTTTTCTTATAAATCAGTTAAAATATATCTATGCGATCCAAGTTCTATATATTTGTTGACAAAACACTTTTCGATCTAGGTAGACAATTTAAATGGAGTTACTTGCCTCCTTTAATGATTTATGTTGCAGCTGGAATATCAGGTTTAACAGGAATAGTCGGTACTTTTTTTGTTAAAGATTATTTAAATCTTTCTGCTGCCTTTTTAGCTGGTCTTGGTTTTTGGGCTGGTATCCCTTGGGCTCTTAAAATGCCACTTGGTCATTTAGTTGATTTAATTTGGAATAAAAAAAACTATTTGGTTTTTGTTGGTGCTTGTCTTATCTCTCTTAGCTTGTTAATTATGTATGGATTAATTATTCATACTGAGTGGATGTCAACAATTTTGACTGTTGAGACATGGTTTGTAATCAGCGTTTTATTATCTCCAATTGGGTACGTAGTTCAAGATGTAGTTGCTGATGCAATGACTGTGGAAGCTGTTCCACTAGTTGATGATAATGGGGAAAATTTTAGTAGAGATGAAATAAAATTAATGCATACAACTATGCAAACCCTAGGTAGATTTGCAATAATAGGTGGTACAGTTTTAGTGGCTTTAGCTAATGTAATTCTCTTTAAAGGTGTTGACGACTTAGAAAAAACAGAAAAAATTTCTTTGTATGGCTCTATATATATTTATGCTCTTATTATACCAATCGTATCAGTAATGGGTATATTTTTAGCTTCATTTCTTAAAAGTCAGAAAAGAAAGAAATTAATTCAAAAAGGATTTTCAGGTTTAGAGGCGGAGCTTCCAAAAGAAAAAACAGAAATAAATTGGTGGATATTAGGTGGAAGTTTAGTATTTGTTATTTTTACTCTAAGTGTTGGTTCATTTAGACTGCCATTTGCTCAAGAGATAGTCTTCCTAGGTTCTATGATAATAATTTTATTCTTAATGAATAAATTAATAAAAGAACTTCCAAAAGATTTAAGATTAACTGTGGTTGGAACAGCTATAATAATATTTATATTTCGTGCTATGCCTGGTCCTGGACCTGGATTATCATGGTTTGAGATAGATGTACTTAAATTTAATGAACAGTTTTTTTCAGTTTTATCACTAATAGCATCTGTTCTTACTTTGGTTGGTATAATTGTATTAAGGCCATTTATGGCAAATAATTCTATAGCTAAAATAATAATAATTTTATCAATTGCTGGTGCAGTATTATTTTTACCAAGTGTTGGAATGTATTACGGTTTTCATAATTGGACATCATCAATAACTAATGGTGTTATTGATGCAAAATTTATAGCAATATTTAACACTGCGCTCGAATCGCCTTTGGGACAAGTTTCAATGATACCATTGCTAGCATGGATCGCCAAAAATGCTCCTGCTCATTTAAAAGCAACTTTCTTTGCAGTGTTTGCATCTTTTACAAACTTGGCACTGTCTGCAAGTTCATTGGGAACAAAATATTTAAATGAAATATTCACGATCACCCGTGAAGTTAAAGATAAAATTTCAAATGCTATTTTAACAACAGCAGATTATTCAGAACTAGGTTTATTGCTAATTACAGTGACACTCTTAACTTTACTAATTCCAATAATATTTGTTAATATGATACAAAAAACAAAATTTAAAACCGACGAATGATATTTAAACAATTTTTTGATAATACCTCATCAACTTATACGTACCTCATCAGTTCTGGAAAAGGTAGAGAGGCATTAATCATTGACCCGGTATTAGAGAATGTTGAAACATATATTAGCTATTTAAAAGAATTAGATCTCAAACTTGTTAAAGTGATAGATACACATATTCATGCGGACCATATTTCTGGCATGGCTGAATTAAGAGATAAAACAAATTGTGTAACTATAATGGGTGACAAAGCACCAGCTAATGTAGTTGCGATGAAAGTTGCTAACAATGAAAATATCAATATTGAAAATATTAATATTAAAGCACTATTTACACCAGGTCACACGTCTGAAAGCTTTTGTTTTTTGATGGATGATAGGGTTTTTACTGGAGATACTTTATTAATTAAAGGGACAGGTAGAACAGATTTTCAAAATGGAGATCCAAGAGATGCTTATAATTCTATTTTCAATGTTCTGTTAAAATTACCTGAGGACACTAAAGTATATCCGGCACATGATTACAAAGGAGAAACAGTAAGCACTATCGGTGAAGAAAAAAAATTAAATCCACGTCTGCAAGTCGAATCTGTAGATGAATATGTGAATATTATGAATAATTTAAATTTACCAAACCCAAAAATGATGGATATTGCGGTCCCTGGAAATCTCAATTTAGGTATAAGTTTAGAAAAACAGAAATTAAGTAACGGTTTAGAAAAAAATGATTTTTTAATGAAGATAAAAGATCAAAATAGTTTGCTTATTGATTTAAGAGAAAAACAAGAAATCGAAAAAGATGGAAAAATTGAGGGAGGTCTTGAAATTCCTTTTACTGAAATTAATGAATATATAAAAAATAATAAAGCAGAGCTTTTGGATAAAAATATATTTTTTTATTGTAGAGTTGGTCATAGATCAGCATTAGCTGTTCAAATTTCGAAAACTTATAATCTTGAAAACAGCCATCATTTAATTGGTGGGATAAAAAACTTAAATTTGTAAAATTTTTTAAACTGACTTAAAGCCAAATTCTAAACAAGCATCAGTCAGTGAATGATGCAAAGATTCTCCAAAACTTCTTAAAGCTAGAACTCTAATAACCAGAGGATTATCAGATATAAAATCTAATGTTATAGTTATTGCGTGGAAAACTGAATTAGAACAGTTCCCCTCTCCTAATTCATTAATGTTTAATGGGGATCCTTTTTTAATTACCTCTCTTGCAAGATTACCTTCTATCTCAATTATAGTCCTTGAATGAGAAAGGTCAGTAATTGCAAAATGCTTATCAGTAAAATCATTTTTAAAGGTATCAAAAAAATTTTTTTTATCTGATATAACTAGCCAATTATCTGGTCCCATCCACAATATTCTTGTAGTAGAGTTATATTTGACTTTTAATGGATCAGGTAATCTTAAACCATCTAAGTTCATTTTTGAAACATCAATTTTAGAATTTTTATATTTAACAATTTGATAAATTGTCAAATTTTTAACTTCTTTTAATTTAAGTAACTCATTTTCATTTTTATTTTCATAATCACCAAATGTTCCAAGTTTATGAATATTTTGTAAAGATGAAATGTATGTCATGATCGAACTCTTTTTCCTTCTGGATCGACATAATGAGATGAAATTATTTCAACCTCTATCGAGATATTTTTAAGAGGCGAAACTGCAAATAATTTTTTTCCAATCATATTCTTTCCATCATTTACGATTGCAAGAGAAAACGGATTATTATTTTCTACACTCCAACAAGATGATGAGACATGACCTAGTTTAGGATTTGGAAGTTTTGCCTTCTCGTTTTCAACTAAATGGGATCCCTCTGGTATGCTGGACTTTCTATCTGTTGGTATTAATCCAACTATTTTTTGCCTATTTTCTAAAGTGAATGCCTCTTTACCTAAAGATTTTTTTCCAATGAAATCTTTTTTCTTTGAAACTAATCCATCTAATGAAACATCTTGTGGAATTGTTCTTCCATCTAATTCTGGGCCGGCAACGTGTCCCATTTCAATTCGTAAAGTTGATAGGGCTTCAGTTCCATATGGTTGATTGTTAAATTCTTGACCAATTTCCATCATTTTTTCCCACATGAACAAACCATAATTTGACTCAACATTAACCTCGTAAGCAAGCTCGCCTGAAAATGAAATTCGAAAAATTCTTGCTGGAACACCAAATAAATTACTTTCGATATAACCCATAAAAGGTAAAGCTTCATTAGAAACATCTAAATCTGGAAATAATTTGGATAACATGTCTCTTGATTTAGGACCAGCTATTGCTGCGCCTGCCCATTGTTCTGTTGTAGAAACAACATTTACATTTAATTCTGGCCATACAATTTGAAGATAATATTCAAGATGAGATAATACATTTGCAGCTTGTGCTGTTGTTGTAGTCATATGATAATGATTTTCAGAAATCCTTGTTGTAGTACCATCATCCATTATCATGCCATCTTCTCTCAACATAACTCCATATCTTGCCTTACCTACTGGAAGTTTTAACCAAGCATTTGTATACACTCTATTTAAAAATTCAGCTGCATCTGGACCTTTAATATCTATTTTACCAAGTGTAGTTACATCACATATTCCAACATTCTCTCTTACATTTTTTGCTTCACGCTTTGAAGCCTCTAATAAAGTTTCGTTTCCTTTTTTGTAATACCTGGGTCTTTTCCATGCACCTGCATCAACAAATACTGCATTATTTTTTTCATGCCACTCATGCATTGGTGTTTTTCTGGTTGGCAT
>CACHTB010000030.1 GCA_902582735.1 uncultured Pelagibacteraceae bacterium | reverse complement strand
CCATCCCTTTAATTATTGTTTGTATTATAAGTGTTTTGATCGTAATTAAAATTCTTATTCAAAAACTCAAAATATCAAGAGGAATGTCCTACTTAATTGCGATTGGTAGCACTGTTTGTGGAACAACAGCTATTATAGCTACAGCACCAGTAATTAATGCCAAAAAAGGCGAAGTGGCTTATGCTGTAGCTAATATGACATTGTTCGGTATTATGGCAATGTTAATTTATCCTTATTTTGCCAATCTTTATTTTGAGGGAGATCCTTTGTTTGTCGGTTTATTTCTTGGAACCGCAATACACGAGACCTCACAAGTAGCTGCATCTGGTCTAATTTATGATCAACAATTTAATAGTCCTGAAAGCCTTAATATAGCAACAGTAACAAAGCTAATAAGAAATGTATTTCTTATTATAATGATACCTTTGTTTGCTTATCTTTATAATAGAGGTCAAAATCATGACAAAAAATATTCAATTATAAAAATTTTTCCATATTTTGTATTAGGATTCATAGCATTCATTATTTTAAGGAATATTGGTGATTTGTTTTTCTACAACACAAATGTATCAGGTAAAGAAATGTGGATAGACTTTGTGAACACCATAAAATTTTCTTCAAAAATATTTTTAACAATGGCAATGGCAGCAGTTGGATTATCTACGAACCTCAAAGATTTAAAAAAAATGGGATACAAACCTTTTGTGGTTGGTTTCGTATCACTTTTGACTGTCGGCATTGTAAGTTTAGCTGCGATTAATTATTTAAGTGATATTGTTTTAAATTAAGAAGCTTTTAATTTTGCCTCTCTTGCTGCATTCCATTTAGCAAAATAGTTTCTTATTACAGCAGCTCCTATCCCTAGTCCGACAGCTAATATAACTGAAGTAAGACCATAAAAAATCGGTAAGTCTTTAGAATAATTTAAAATAAATTCTCCAATTTTTCCAAGACTTGTTGATCCATTCATTGCTGTTTCAATTATTTTTTCTTCTTTAATAAATGTGTCATAAGCAATTGCGATTCCAACTAATAATAAGAGTATAGCCAAAATTGTTTTAAATTCAGAACTGTCAACTTTTTCTCCAAATTTTTGACCTAATTGCACACCTATAATTGATCCTAAGATAAGCACGAAAACTAGAACTAAATCAATTGTTCCATAATTAAATGCATGTAAAACTGTAACAATTGCGCTTACAAATATAGTTACAAATAATGATGTTCCTGGAATTAATTTTGTTGGCATTCCTATAATATAAATCATTGCAGGTACCAAAATAAATGCACCTCCAACACCCATGATTGCCGCGATATATCCAACAATCAATCCAATAATAATTGGGGTAAATGCACTTTCATATAATTTTGATTTTTTAAATCGCATTCTAAAAGGAAGGCCGTGTATCCAATAATGTGTGTGTAATTTTTTTTTAACAACGATTTTTTTTCTTGCTTTATCAATCTCAGATACACCTTGGATTAACATTAAAGTTCCAAGTATTGCTAAAATGTACATATAAGCTAGCGAGATCACTACATTAATTTTTCCAATATCTTTAAAATAAGAAAAAGTTAAAATTCCAAGCAATGTTCCAATTGTTCCACCAACAACAATCATTAAACCCATTTTGTAATCTAAAGTACCCTTTAAATAATGTGTTGTAGATCCTGAAACAGATGTTCCTAAAATATTACTTGCTTCATTTGGAACTGCATAAGCGGGTGGAATACCTAAAAATATTAAAAAAGGTGTCATTAAAAAACCTCCGCCCACACCAAATAATCCTGATAAAATTCCAACTACAAGACTTAATCCAAATGTAAAAAGTAAATTTATTTCGACTTGAGCAATTGGAAGAAAATACTCCATGCTTTTTGATATTCCTCTAAAGAAATAAAGTCAACAATTTGCTTATGGTTAAGACCCTAAAAATGTGCTTATTACGATTACCGACCAGTAAATGCCTAAACCAAAAAATACAAATGATTTTGCGTGATTTACGAAATAATTGATTGTGACTGCTTTAATTTTTTTTGATTTTTTTATAAATATTTTGGTCACACCCGCCAATTAACACAAGTTTAATACTTTGCAAGAAATATTTGCTAAAATTAAAAAATTGTTGCTCCGAAGACTTTGACTTCGTCTCCCTCATCTCCTAGAACTAGCCTACCTAAAAAATCTCCGGACACTTCAGTGCTTGTCTGCCTGTAAATGATGGTAACGTACTTGCCTCTTCTAAGACATCCAATAGCCTTGCAGCCTTCAGATAATGATGACAACAGTTTATTTGTTGACCATTGTTTTCCAAGCTCGACTTCATTTGCTCCATATAGCATTTGTGAAGATAAATCCCTAGTAAATCCCCCATAATCTTTAATATTTGAAGATTTAACAAGGTTTTGCCAGATAGGATCTGCAATACTTATAATCTCAGTATCAGATTTATCGACAATGCTCATTAGTTAGGTTTATTCTTAAGACGCTTGCTTTTTCTCTTTATCGTCCACAATATGATAAACTGGCTTCTTCTCCATTTCAAACTTTCCAGTCTCAGGATCTCTTCTAGATACAGTTAAACAATGCCAGTTTTCATCATCAAGCTTCATGTGATCGCCTCTGTAATAATATCCAGGCCAACGTGTTTCCTCTCTAAATAGGGTATGATGAGTAACACACTGGGAGGTCACAGCTCTGTGTTTAAGCTCCCAAGCTCTCATTAATTGGTGATAATCCTCTGCTCCAACATTTTCTAAGTCTTCTTCTAACATTTCAAGTTGTTCGATGCCTTTTTTAAGAAGATTGTCGTTAGTCATGTAATTATTTGTCAAACCGCCACAGTATTCATCCATAATCTTTTGAAGTCTCTGTAGACCCTGAATAGGAAGTATATAACTTGGGGAAACAGTCCCACCAGTAATCTCGTTCCTTCCAACTGTATAATTCTCTATTGGTTTAAATATTTCCTCTTTCAACTTCTCCAATTGTTCATCCGAAACATGAATATCATCAGCTTTTTTATCCTGAATGTATTTAACAGCTGCTTTAGATGCCAATCTTCCCTCCGTAAATGAGCCTGATGAAAATTTATGTGCACTTCCACCAACTGCATCTCCAGCACCAAATAATCCATCTATTGTCATCATACGATTGTATCCCCAGAAATACTCATCAGGAGCAATATCCTCTGGTCCACTTACCCATGCTCCAGAACATGTTGCGTGAGATCCCATTACATACGGCTCAGAAGTTGTTAACTCTGGATTTGTGTATTTTGGATCAATATTTTGTGATGCCCAAACAACTGCTTGTCCAACTGTCATTCCTAAGAAATTTTCCCATCCAACTGTTTCTAAATGAGGGTCTTGGAATGCTTCTTTCGTAACCATGTGAATTGGTCCACCACCTGCAGCTGTTTCTTGAATAAATGCATGGTTTCTTAAACATGTTGGAGTTGGATGATGATCTATATATTCTCCAACAAGTTTCTTAGTTGCATCATACCATTTCTTTTCATAATTCTCGCCATTAGCATTTTGAGTATACGTTTTTAAATGTAAAAAATATGCTCCAACAGGACCATATCCATCTTTAAATCTACACAGAACAATTCTATTTTCCATTTGAGTCATTTTTGCACCAGCTTGAATTGGTAATGCATATGCAGATCCATTACTCCACGGAGCGTACCAAGTTCTTCCCATACCTTCACCTACGGCTCTAGGTTTAAAGATATGTGAGGCTCCACCAGCAGATACAACGACAGTTCTGGACTTAAAAACATGGAAATTTCCTGTTCTGACATTAAATCCAACAGCACCTGCTATCCGGTTTGGATTTTTTTCATCTTTTAAAAGATGAGTAATCATTATTCTATTGTATATTTTGTCAGCAGATTTTTTTGCAGCTTCAGCTACAATTGGTTTATAACTTTCACCGTGGATCATTATCTGCCACTTACCTTCTCTTTGATATCTACCAGTCTCTTTATTTTTCATCATTGGAAGACCCCATTCATCGAACATATGTACAGTTGAGTCTACGTGACGAGCCATATCGTAACCCAAGTCTTCTCTTACTAACCCCATTAAATCATTTCGAGCATACCTTACATGGTCCTCTGGCATATTCTCGCCCCACTGCATTCCCATATAGCAGTTGATGGCGTAAAGACCTTGTGCTACAGCACCGCTTCTATCGATATTTGCTTTCTCTACACAGATAATTTTTAAATCTCTTCCCCAGTGTCTTGCTTCAAATGTTGCACCTGTACCAGCCATACCTCCGCCAACAACAAGAACATCACATTCCTCTATAATAGTTTTGTGTTTAGCCATTAATAGTAAACACCTTGCTTAAATGAATTTTTGTCTAAGGTTGGTAATTCTTTTTCAGTATTTAAACCTTGTGGCTCGTTATAAAGAATTTGTGAATTTATTTCTCCCTGGTTAGGAGTATCTGCTTCTGCTAATTTTGGAATGAACTTTCCCCATGGCTTAGTTGTTATTGGTGATACAAAATTTTTCTCTGTACCGTTTCTAAATTTAATTCTCCAAGAGATCGTACCTTTTTCTTCTTCTCTTCTAACTCTTACGCTATGACCCATCGGTGCAAAGTCTGCATACCCTCTTACATCAATTGCATGATTTGGACATGCCTTTACACATGAATAGCATTCCCAACAAAAATTTGGTTCAATATTTTTTGCTCTTCTTATAGTCTCGTCAATGTGCATGATATCTGATGGACAAATATCTACACAGTGTCCGCAACCATCACATCTCGTCATATATACAAATGTTGACATATCTATTTATTACCTTTCTTAAAAAATTTATCAATCATATTAATAGTGCTTTGGTGCCTCACGTTTTATTCCAAGACCATATTGTTCTGGAGCTTCCGCTGGTGGAGGTAAATTATCTCTTGAACCATCAGCTTCTGCTAAATTTTTTTGAATAGCCGCACCAGGCTTATAGAACATGTGTGCAAATTTCGACCAATAAACACCACCGAATAAAACTATATTAGCAACTGCAAACAAAACTAAAAATAAAACGCTTAAACCTGATGAACCAGAGTATTGAAAGTAGGACCACGCTAAACCAAAAGTCGATGATAATACTAATGCTAAAACAAATAAATCTGCTTTAATGATTCTAAAAACTGAGTGTGCTTCAGCAGAAACATCTACTCTTAAAAAAAACCAAAACCAGTAAGCTCCTAGACAAGTTAGTATAGCACCTACATGCCAAATAATTGGCCATATGGAAGGAGTGACTGCATCTGGTGAAGAATATCCAAATATCATTACACCTGATCCAATCCAAAATAGTATTGTTCCGTACATTCCCAAAACATGTGCTACTCTTCTTTTTCCTAATCCTAATTCAGATGTTGTTCCAATATCATGAACAACAGTTTTTGAAATTATTGCAGTTTTTTCACCAAAACCTAATTCTCTACTTGCGGCTTTTTTCGCTTTCTTAGCGTTATTGAAAAAATATTTTACATTTTTTTTATGAATAATGTCCATGAGTGTTCCAATTACAACTAAAGCTAACATCAATAAAACAAAGCCCTGCAAGACAATTGAAGGAACTGTTGAAGAGAGAACAGCAAATGGATTGGTTGTGAACATATTATTATCTCCGCTAAATATAATATTAAACATAGCTCATAATCTATATAAAATATTAGTTCAACTGACTAATAATCCCATCTAAAGAAAAAAATGTTAATAAAGTTTACTTTTTCCTCACATAATGCTGTTTTGATGAGATTACAGCCCTTACTCCTCCCTGAGGATTTTTAACATCATTAATACGTCTTGGAATCAGATGAATATGACAATGATTTATAGATTGCCCAGCCGCTTTGCCAGAATTAGTGCCAATATTAAATCCTTTTACAGATTTATCTTTTTTTTCGATATTTTTTTTCAATTTTTTTATCAGTTTATTGCATGCTAAAATTTCTTTTAGTGTTAGATCAAAATAACTCTTAACACATCTTCTAGGAATAATTAGTGAGTGAAATTTTGAAACAGGATAAGTATCTTTGGTTACATAAGCCAGTTCATTTTTAAAAATAAAGTCTTTCTTCTTTGGAAAACAAAAAATACATGGATTGTTTGGATCTTTCATAAATAATTGCTTAAAATTTTTTGTTGTATTATTTTTGATTTGTATTTCTTCATAAAATTTTTATATGATTTATAGTTTTTTCTCTTCCAATTTTTCTCTTTAATAGAACTCACAGTGGATACACCTTTTCCTGAACCAATCAAAAGAATTTCCTCATACTGACTTAAACTATCTAAATGAATATTTTTTTTTTTTATTTTATATTGTTTGTCGAAAAACTTAAGATTTACTCCCTTGTAAAATCTATTTATCGGTGAAAAGTATTTATTATTTTTAATAAAAATAATATTTGATGTTCCAGTCTCTAGGATTTTTCCCTTTGTGCAAAGCGCAATATCAGTTTTTGTATTATCCACCTTTGATAAATTTTTTAAGATAAACTTATATTTAAGATTTTTATGCTCAGGATTAATTCTGTTATAATTTACTAATTTTAATTCAAGATTTTTTTTAATTTTTAATTTATCTCTTAATGAAATTGATATTAAATTTTTAGTTACAGCAATCCTTAAAAGGTGATTATATTTTTTTTGTTTATTTAAGTTGGAATTGATTATCTCGAATATATTTGCTTTTAAGTTTTTATCATAAATTTTATAAGTTTTAGTAGATTTCATTAGATTTGTAATATGCTCTTTAAAAAATAAAATCTTTTGTGGTCTTCCATAAATCCACATTGTTGTAAAAACACCATGGGCATTCCATAGATCTTTGAATTTTTTTTCCTTAAGATCTTTACGATTGTAAGATTTTTTTAATAAGTATTTTACCATTTGTTGTTAAAAAAGATTCTGGATGAAATTGAAATCCATATACATCATCTCTCTGATTTTCAAAAGCCATAGCTACATTAGATTCTTTCGATCTCATTGTAATTTGAAAGTTTTTTGATTTAAAAGGCTCTTTTAATTTTAAAGAATGATAACGTCCAACTTTAAATTTCCTATATTTGCTAAAAATTGATCCTTTAGACACAACTTTTACCTCAGACTGATATCCATGAAAAATCTTATTTTGTTTTATTATTTTTGCATTTTCACAATACAAAATTTGCTGAAATCCTAAACATATGCCAATAATTTTTTTCTTACCTTTGTATTTCTTATAAATTTTTGAGGTCAGTGGATAATCAGATGGTGATCCTGGTCCGGGAGAAAATACAATAGTACTCGATTTATTTAATTTTTTTCTATCAATTTCAAAATAGTTAGAACAATAAACTTCATCAAAAGCAGAAAATTGGTGAACAACATTCCAAGTAAAAGAGTCTTCATGATCAATAATATAAATCATTTAAATAGCTCCAATAAAGATTTTGCTTTTATGTAATTTTCATTAAATTCTTTCGTTGCCTGACTATCTAAAACAACACCAGATGCTGCAGAAATCTCTGAATAATTTTTGAAATTTAATATGGATCTAATTATTAAATTAAATCTCATGTCTTTATTAAATTTAATATATCCAAAACTCCCTGTAAAAATATTCCTTTCTTCATTTTCTTGCTCATTTAATAATTGAAGTGTTTTAATTTTTGGACAACCGATTACAGAACCTCCTGGCATCATTGATTTAACAATATCTTTAATTTTAACATTTTTATTAATTTTTCCTGCAATACTGGTAACGTAATGATAAAGGTGCTTATACTCTTCTACATACTTTTCTTTTTTAATATTTACTGAACCAGGCTTACATATTCTCGATAGATCATTTCTCTCCATATCTACAATCATGTTATGTTCTTTGGTCTCCTTAATGTTATTTTTAAAAAATCTATACGCAGATTTTATTGAGGTTTTTTTATTTTTTTTTAAAGTACCTGCTATTGGCTTAGTAATTATGCTGTTCCCTTTTTTTTCAATTAAAGTTTCTGGTGAGCAACTAACTATTGAATAGTCTTTATCTCTTATCATAAAAGATTCAGGAGCAGCATTTACTTTCATCAGTTTCCAAAAGAAATTTAAAGGATTTATTTGAGATTTATTTTTATATTTTGTGCAAATTTTTATTTGATATGTCTCACCCTTTCTTATTTTTTTGGAAAATAAATCAAATATTTTTTTATACTTTTCAAAACTTATATTAGATTTAAACGGTGAGAGAATTTTTGTTGAGTTAAAGTGATCTTTAAATTTATGTTTCTTGATATTCGAAGTAATGCTTATTTTATCTCTTATTTTTATTATTGTTTCTGGTTTGTAAAATATACCTTTATAAAAATTTATTTTTTTTTGATTTTTAATTTTTAGCCCAATTAGATTACATAATATTTCGTAACCAAAGAAACCAATAAGAATATCAGTTTCTTTTTTGAATATTTTATTATTAAAAAACTTAAAAAAACTATTTATGTTATTATTGTTTAAAATGATCTTTTTTGAAAAATCTGTGTAAATATTATAACCGTTTATAACCTTATAAATAATCAAACTTTTATCTGAATTATAAAGCTTATCTAAATAAGGATTAAATTTTAGTTTATATTTTTTGTAATCTCTCAACTGGCTTTTCTATAATTGGTAAATGTATTATTGCTGCAAATATAGAGAGTAAAATAGCCAAATACCATGCGTAATCATATGATCCGTATAAGTCGTAGAATAAACCTCCTAAATATGCACCAAAGAAAGATCCAATTTGATGGCTTAAAAATACAATTCCGTAAAGAAGACCCAAAAATTTAGTGCCAAATAAGTGAGCAACAATGCCACTAGTAGCTGGGACAGTTGATAACCATAAAAAACCAAAACTTGCACCAAATACAAATGCGGAAATAACACTTGGAGGTGTAAATATAAAAAATACTATCGAAAAACCTCTTAAAAGATAAATTACGCTTAAAAGAATTTTCTTACTAATTTTTGTAGAAAGGTAACCACTTAATAGTGAGCCAAAAATATTGAATAATCCAATTAAAGCTAGAATTGCTGCTGCAGTCCAATCTTCTAAACCTCTATCAATTACATATTTTGGAACATGTGTTCCAACTAATGTAATGTGAAATCCACAAACAAAGAAGCCCGATACAAGTAAAATATAACTCTTTGATTGTAGTGCCTCACTTAGTGCCTCTTTAAGTGATTGATCAGATCTATTTTCTATAATTTCGTTTTCTTTTGGAGATCTAACAAAAAAAGCTACGATTAAACCTGTGACCAAAAATAAAGAAAATAAAAACAATGTATAATTCCAACCATACTTAATAAGTGAATAATTTGTGAATATTGGAGATATAAAGTATCCAAATGAACCAACTGCTGTAACAATACTCATTGCAATTGTTCTAGTAGATAAAGGAAAGTGTTTCCCAACTATTGACATCGGAATACTTATAGCTGTTCCCCCTAATCCAATACCAATAAGTAATCCTAGATGAATTTGAAAGAATATTCCTGTATTAGGGCCAGAGTACAAATAATAAACTCCTAATGTATAAAATATAAAGGATGAGATTATAGCAACATGTCCACCATAACGATCAGCGATTGCCCCAAAAATTGGGCCAGTTAGTCCCCACATAAGCATTTGTGTACCAATTGCAAATCCAAATGCTGTATTACTAATTTTTAAACTTTCATTAAAATCTATAAAAAATAAGCCAAATGTCTGTCTAACTCCTAGAGAAATTAGAACAACAAAGCATGCTGCGAAAAGGGTAATTATAGCAGTGTTTGAATGAAAAAATTTTTTTTCAGTATTCATTTAAGATGTTTTAAAGCCTGTTTGATATCATTTATTATATCTTTGGGATCCTCTAAGCCAATATGAAGTCTTACTAAGTGCTCATCTTTCCCTAATTTAAGGTAGTTTCTCTTTCCAATTTCAAAATTAGTTTGATGTAATGCTAAACTTTCAAATCCTCCCCAGCTATAACCATAACCAAAAAGCTTTAAAGAATTAACAAATTTTGTAACTGATTTTTTATTTTTTGATTTAATTTTTAATCCCATTAATCCTGAAGATCCAGAATAGTATTTTTTCCACATTCGAAAGTTTTGAGAATTTTTCTTATATGGATAAAGTAATTTAATATTTTTATATTTTGATAGGAATGCAGCAATTTTTTTTGCATTATCTTGATGTTTATCTAATCTTACATCTAATGTTCTTAATCCTCTAGTTATCAAATAGGCATCATCTGGTCCTAATCTCAATCCAGTTACATTATCAGCAAGTTGGACTTTTCTAAAAACTCTTTTATTTACTGCTAAAGACCCTCCCATTACGTCTGAATGACCTGAATAATACTTAGTTGCGGAAACAATCGACATGTCGAAACCTAATTTTATTGGTTTTAGATAATATGGTGTTCCCCAAGTATTATCTATTGCTGTGTAAATTTTGTGTTTTTTTTGCGATTTGAATGATTTTTGATAAATCTTGAAAATCAAATGTATTGCTTCCGGGATTTTCTACAAAAAATTAATTTAGTATTTTTTGAAATATTTTTTTTAAGAGTATTTAAATCATTAGGATTATAAAAAATTGTTTTAATATTAAAATCTTTTAAAAAATCCTCTGTAAACCTTCTTGTTGGTTTATAAGATGGATCGGCAACCAAAATTTCATCACCAGGTCTAACTAAGCTAAATATAGCAAGAAAAATGGCTCCAAAACCTGTCGGTGTTAAAAAAACGTGATAACTTTCCTCTAGTTTAGTTAATATTTTTTGTAAGATGTAAGTTGTGGAAGTTCCCTGTCTTCCATAATCAAAATGACCTCCTATAGGATTTTTTCTAAATTTTGATTGGGTTTTTCTTATATCCTGCATTGACTTAAAAAATTATTGTCGACGCTCTAACTACTGGTGGATTAACTGATTGATTGTGAAAATCTTTTGCTGTGTGCTTTAAAAATGTTTTAAAGGGAGTAGTCATATTTAAATTTGATTATTTCAAAGACAATGCTATATCAACCGAATAAGTCAATAAAATAGTAAAATTAAGGAGATTATGGGATACCCAAAAAAACATAGAGGCCGAAGAAAAATGGGCTCTAAAAAGAG
>CACHTB010000029.1 GCA_902582735.1 uncultured Pelagibacteraceae bacterium | reverse complement strand
GATTTACCCATAGATAAAATTTCAACACCAGGAACACTCTCTATTTTTTGAGAAAATTCCATTAGATCTTTGTCATATTGAATTTCGTATCTTAATGAGTATGGAAGAGTTCTCTCTTCTTTTACGATTGTGGCGCCTAAGTCTCTTAAATACCCATCTACAATTTTTTTTCTTTCATCGTAAACAGAAACATCTTCCATTACAGAAGTACTTCCTTCACCAACATTTTCGCCAACTTTAAATCGCATTATAAAGTTTTGACCATCAGTCTTACCGTACAATGCATATCCAGTTGAGTCTTCACCTCTGTGTTTTAAAGCTTGAAGCATACCCTGAAGTTCAAAACCAACTTTAGAAGTATTTCCTCTATGAATAAGTCCAGCTATCCCGCACATATTTTTCCTTTCGTAATTTATATTATGGCAAACAATCTAAATAAGTGTCTAGATCCCATTGTGTTGTTGCACCTAAGAACCTTTCCCACTCATCATTTTTATACCAATGAAATACTTTATACATCTCATCTGGCATTGCAGATTTAATAACTTCATCCTCCGCCAATCTTTCTAAAGCTTCGCCTAAACTCAATGGAAGTTTTTTAACATCCTTACCAGCTTTTTGAGCTTCATAAATATTTCTAGACTCTGGTGCCGCAGGTTTCATTTTTTTAGAAATTCCCTCATCACAAGCCTTAAGTAATGCAGCACCTAATAAATAAGGATTATGCATACTGTCCACTGATCTGTATTCAAATCTACCTGGAGCAGAAACTCTTAATCCACAAGTCCTGTTTTGATATCCCCAGTCAGCATATACTGGCGCCCAGAAACCTTGATCCCATAATCTTCTGTAAGAGTTTACTGTTGAGGATCCTAAGGCAGTTAATGCGGGTAAATGTTTCATGATACCAGCAATTGATTGTAATCCAATTTTACCCGGCATCTGCATATCTTTAGTATCGGGCATGAAAGTATTTGTTCCACCTGACACATAACTAAACACTTCATCAACACCTGGTAATTTTTTATGTCCAAGTTTATTTACTGAAATTTTTCCACCCTTCCATAAAGACATATTTGTATGACATCCACTTGCCGAAACTCCCATAAATGGTTTTGTCATAAAACAAGCAATCAACCCATTTTCTCTTGCTACCTGTGCACAAATTTGTCTGTACGTTGAAAGTCTATCTGCGTTTCTTAAAACGTTATCATACGTCCAGTTTAATTCTAATTGTCCTGGTGCATCTTCATGGTCTCCCTGGATCATATCTAGACCCATCGCTTTTGAGTATTCAATAACCTTCATAAAGACAGGCCTTAGGGACTCAAACTGGTCAATGTGATAACAGAACGGTTTGGAAAACCCTTTTCCAGTAGGAGATCCATCTGGATTTTTAGTTAACCACATCATTTCTGGCTCAGTTCCTACTCTTAATTCAAGACCATGCTTTTTCTTAAATTCATTCATGAAAATTCTTAAATTACCTCTACAGTCAGAAGTTAAATGACCACCTGGATTTTTTCTCTCTTCTCTATTTCTGAAACATGTACAATAAACTCTTCCAACTCTTTTATCCCAAGGTAACTGAACAAAAGTTTCAGGATCAGGAATACCAACTAACTCCATAGCTTCTGGTCCATATCCAATGTAATTATTATGACGATCTAAAAATAAGTTTGCAGTTGCACCGTAAACTAATTGAAAACCTCTCTCAGCAGTTCTTTCCCAATGATCTGCGGGGATACCTTTTCCAACAACTCTTCCTGTTACAGAGATGAATTGAAAGTAAATATAAGTTATTCCTAACTCGTTAATTTTTTCTCTAACTTTTTTTACAAGTTTAGATCTTCCTGGTTGATTTACATGTTTTTCTAGATCAGTCATTGTCCCCCTTTAAGAATTTTAAGTTTAAAAAAGTAACTGAAAAAAAAACGTCTGTCTACTTAGAACGATTAACTCCAAGGAAACGGACTGTTCGAAGTGGGGTGCAATTCACCTTTCGCGTATCGATTGTATCTAAACGGTTTTAACAAATCACTCTCTTGTCCTAAAATTTCTTGAGCAACTAAATGCCCAACACCGATCATTTTATATCCATGATTAGCATCCGCAATCATGTAAACATTTTCAAAAAATCTATCGAATATTGGAAAACTATCTGGCGTTAAACATCCAAGACCACCTGATGGTCCTTTTCTATATAAATTTGATTTCCCTACAAATCTTTTTTGAATATGAGCAAGAGCTGAGGTCCACATGTCTGCAAACTTGTCTGTTGTTTGAAACTCTGGTGATTCTATTCCATATGGATCAACATTTACCTCATCAAAATGTTTCTGCACAATATAAGGAGATGTTCCCCCTTGAACCCCTAAACCTTCTATATCGGGTTTATAATAAATTCCCCATAATTCATCAGTAATTAATTTTCCTGTGGCATCAGAATGTAATGGCGCATCGGTGTCAACATGAATTACTGGAGGCTGCTTACCTTCGTTGGTTCTTAAATAGTCTGCATCAACACCAAGAATACCTTCTTGTAAAAACCAATACTTCCACATTTCTACTTCATGTGATTTTCCGTCTTTAGCTTTAATCTCAGCTGTCTTTGGAAGTTCTAACATGTTCCAAAAATCTCTTACCCATGGACCAGCACCAACAACTACTTGATCGCAATCGATAGTTCCTTGATCAGTCACAACACCTGTAACTGCATTACTGTTACTTCCTCTTTTGAACCCTGTTACTTTAACACCTTTATGAACATTAACTCCATTGATGTTAGCTTTACTCTCTAAAGCTTTAATAGAGTCTTTATTAAACGCATATCCACCTTTTTTTTCATGAAGAACAGATGTTATTCCTTGAGCTTGCCAATCATCAAAAATTCCCCTCATGTAATTCATGCAATCTTTTTCACCTTCAATAAAAACAGATTCGTAACCAATTGCTTTTTGCTGTTCATAAATACTTGCAACATCTTCATGCATTACTTCTGGTGAAATTTGCATATAGCCAACCGGATTATATTTAAATGCTTTTGGGTCACTTTCCCAAACAGAAACTGAATGGGCCATTAATTCTCTCATTGCAGGCTGAAAATAATTGTTTCGAACAACTCCACAAGCAATTCCACTTGCACCTGCTGCAGTATCTTTTTTTTCTAAAACAACAACGTCATTTGGATTTTTATATGTCTCTGATAATTTCCAAGCAGTGCTCAAACCGTGGATACCTCCACCGATGATAACTACTTTAGCTTTTGTCGGTAATGACATATAAGAACTTTATTTTTTGCATAAAGGAAATATATGATTATTTTTATATCTAATTTTTATAAATAAATAAGCAATACAACTTGGAAAACTATCTCATTAAGGCTTAGAAACTTAAATTTTTTAAAGTTCTTAAATAATCGTTAAATTCATCTATAAAAGACTGGCTTGGTTTTATGTGTTTCTTTCGTTGGTCTTTTGATGTTTTTTCAAGATAAAAAAATCCCTTTTCACACGCTTCTGTAATAATAAGTGCTGATTTTGGTCTAGATGTTTTAAATAGTTTTGTCTTTAATTCTTCAACCGAGAGATTCTGGTTTAATTTAAAAGCAGTCATTACAAGCAACATCATATGATAATGAGATGGAGATTTTCTAAAAAAATAGTTTGATGATGTGTGTGATAATTTTAATTGATCTTCCCAAAATTCTAATAAGTCTTTTGTAGCTTTTGACATCTATGATCTAACTCGTGTTTTTTGAGGATCAAAGTGCGGAAAGCCAACTATCTTTGCAGGTATTCTTTTTTGATGACCATCAATTTTACCAACCTCAACATCAGTTCCGACCTCAGAATGTCCAACATCAATTCTACATAATGCAATATTTTTATTTAAAGTAGATGATAGACATGCACTTGTTACAATACCAACTTGTGCTCTACCAATATGTACACAATCTCCATGGTTAGCTTTTTCTTTTCCAATCAACTCAAGTCCAATTAGTTTTTTTTGTGGGTTTTCTTTTCTTTTTATTAAATTTTCTTTACCAATAAAATCATCTGTTTTTGTTTTCAAAGGAACGGTAAAACCAATTCCTGCTTCAAATGGATCTTGTTGGCCATCAAATTCATTTCCAAATAAAATTAAACCTGCTTCAATTCTAAGTAGATCTAATGCGCCAAATCCCGCAGGAATTAAGCCTTCATCTTTTCCCGCATTCATAACTTTATCCCAAACTTCCGTAGCATGATCTGGGTGACACCAAATTTCATAACCCAACTCTCCTGTGTAACCTGTTCTTGAGACAATTAATGGAATTCCTTTTAAATCATCTGCTCTACAAATTGTAAATCTAAACCATTGAAGTTCAGAGATGGTAGGTTGGGTTGGAGGAGTAAATATAAATTTTTCTAAAATCTTTCTACTGTTCGGGCCTTGTAATGAAATATTATTAATTTGATTTGTTGAGTTTTTAATTATTACCTTATAATTCTTTTTTTTAGCTTGTTGTTTCAACCATTCTCCAGCATACTCATCACCACACACCCACCTAAATCCAGTCTCGCTTAGTTTCAATAATGTTCCATCATCAAACATCATTCCATTCTCATAACACATAGCCGAATAAACTATTTGACCAACTGATAATTTTTTTACATTACGTGTTAACGTATAATTCATTAATTCCTCTGCATCAGGACCAATGATTTCAAATTTTCTTAATGAGGATAAATCAATTACAACTGCTTTCTCTCTACAAGCTGTATACTCATTAATTGTACCATGTTTTGTATAATCATTTGGTAACCAAAAACCTCTTGCATCAACATAGTTTCTAGTTAACTTTGAAGTTCTTTCATAAAATCCGGTATTTCTTGTAAGTTTATTTTCAGAGTCTGTTTTCATTCTAAATCCAAATGATTTTGTGAATTCTTTCTTTTTGTCATATGTTCTAACAAAAATATCAGTCGGATTCCAACCATTACAGCTGTCGATATCACTAGGACATGCTGTTGTTCCACAAGTTAAATCCTTTAGCGCTCTAAATATTACATAGTCACCGGGTCTTGCATAAGACTCATCAGACAATACAGAGTTTTGACCCCCTGCAGATGTATTAAAAAAAAGATTAATTGCATGCCAACCTCTTTTCTTTTGGACACCAAATTTTTCCATACTTTCATTTAAATTATCTGAACAATTAGCATGTCCAAAATACCCAGCATCTTCATAATATTTTGAAGTACAAGCCAAATTAAAAGTATCGTGTATACCAACTGTATCTCTAACAACTTCAATTAAAGGTTCATGATCAATATCATAAAATTTTGAAAACAAGCCAGGACCAGGAAAAGTGTGTCCCATAAAAGTCCTTGTTGTTTGCCAATCTAATCCATTTTCTTGTCCAATCTCTAATTTAGAAGTGTCAAAAGCCACAAAATCAGAGCATTGTCTTCCAGTTGGAGTTATAACCTGTATATAATCTCCCTCTTTAACTTGATAAGAGTCTGCAGTTGTCCTTTTAATATCTATTTCACTAGATGGATCATATACGGGATCTGGAATTAATGAGAAATCTTTATCTTGTTTTTTTTCAGACCTTTTAACTAAAATAATTAAATCAGTTGATGGGTTTTGCTCATGAATTTGCATTGCATTTCCTGGGGCTGAAAATATGCAATAACACTTATCTTTAGATTTTAATTTAATAGTTTCACCCGCAATAGCATCTTTATCAAATAGAATTGCTGATTTTGATTTTTCTATATCTAAATTTCTTTTTTTTAATTGATAAAGAGCCTGTAAAGATGTTTCGTTTTTATTTAATAAAATTTTTTTTATTTCAGAACTATTTTTGCTCTCTTTTAGATTTAAAATTTCTAATTGAGATTTTCCATCTTTATTAAATACTGTTATTTCACAAATTTGATTACCTTCATCGTTAATGATTTCAATTTCGTCATTTGGATGAATTTGTACACCGGTTAGTCCTCCACCATTAACAACATATCTTTCAACTCCAAGTGGTAACACGCTTAACCCAGGTTCTTTAATATTTAAACTCGTTTGCATAAACTAATTGTCACTGCATTATTAATTATAAAGTATAATAACAGTAGTCATAAAATTTATATATATTTATTATATTCAACACATATTGACTATATCTCTGAATTTAAGGATACTTTCATTTCTTAATATTAAGAAAGGGGAACAAATGAGAAAACTAATATCTCTACTATCAGCAGTAGTTATCTCTGTCGTAAGTTTTGCAGGCATATCTAATGCAGCAGATAGTAAAAAGCCCATCGTAATCCCAACACATAACTGGTCAAGCCAAATCGTAATGGCTTATGTTATTGGTGGTATTTTTGAAAGCATGGGTAACAACGTAAAATACGTTAACGCAGACTCACAAGCAGTTTACGAGTCTATTAGAATTGGTGATGTCACAATATCACACGAAGTTTGGGAATCTGCATTTGGTAAATCATTCACAACTGCTCTTGATAAAGGTGGTTTGTTAGATATGGGTGACCACGAAGCAAGAACACTTGAGGATATGGGATATCCAAACTGGGTAGTAGAAAAAGGTTTATGCCCAGGATTACCAGACTGGACTGCATTAAAAAATCCTGACTGTGCTAAAAACTTTACAACACCTGACTCTCCAGATGGAAAAGGCAGAATGTTGGAAGGTCCACAAACTTGGCATGGTGATTTAATTCCACAGAGAGTTGACGCTCTAGGCTTAGGAGATCTTTGGTGGGTTAAATTTGCTGGAAGTGCAGACGCACTTTGGGCAGAGTTATCTGCAGCTGAAAAAGAAGGAAGAGGAACTATAATATTTAATTGGACACCAAACTTTACTGATGGTGCTGGTTTTACTTTTATTGACTTTCCTCCTTACACAGCTGGTTGTAGACCAGAAGATGGTGGTGATGGAAAATGTGGTTCGCCAGATGGTTATTTGAAAAAAGCGGCACATGAAGATTTTCCAAAAACTCACCCAAAAGCAGCAGCAACTTTCAAAAAGATGTCATTCTCTACAAGTCAAATTGGAGCAATGGCGGCTTTAGTTGACATTGATAAAATGACTCACGAAGATGCAGCTAAAAAATGGTTAGCCGATAATAAAAAAGTGTGGGAAGAATTTACACACGATCATTAAGGTTAATTTAAAGGTTTTGAAATCTCCCCCAACTTAGTTGGGGGGGATTTTTTTTTATATAATCTTGTGTAAAATATAACCATGAAAAAATATCTTATTTATATTTTGTTAAGTTGTTTGATTAGTTCTGTAGTTTTTGCACGAAGCACAGGATGTAAAGAGGGTAACTGTGAAAATGGTTTTGGTAAATGGGTTTACACAGATAAAACAACTTATGAAGGTGAATGGGTTGAAACAAAGAAACAAGGCCAAGGAACTGAAACATGGCCAAATGGATATATATATAAAGGTGAATTTAAAAATAGCTTGTGGAATGGTCAAGGGATATTAACATTCCCAGATGGATCAACCTACGAAGGTGAGTGGCAAAATGGATTTATGAATGGTCAAGGAACATTTACTTGGTCTGATGGAAAACAAAAATCAGGAATTTGGGAAAACGGTAAATTACAAGATTGATTATAATGGATAATTACCTAAATAAAATCAGATCGTTACCAGAATCATTCAGAAAATTAATAGGACTGACAATTGTTACAATAATCATCATTATTTCATTTGGAATTTTAAACAATATTTTTGGCCAAGGTGATGAATTAGTCAAAAAAATGAAATTAGAGGAGGAGAGAATAGCTAAAGAAAAAAAACTCAGCGCCCTTATATCAAAATTACCGTCTGGAATTTTAGTAACATTTGACGGTACAGATCATTATAAATTATCTGATGAATTATATGAAGCTGTATGTAATGCCACAAAATTAATTCCACAACGAGCAATTATGGGCGCAAATTTTTTAAATTTTAGATCACATGAGATTTATACAATTAATGGAAACAAAATAGACAAGACCTTTGTGAAATGGGACAATGAAAAAAACAAGTGTTTTGCAGGTTTTACCGTGAGTGGAAATAATGTAGGTATCGATGAAAGTATAACTGTTAGTGGAGAGGCATTAAGTTTTTTGAGTACTGGAATTGATACAAGAGTTTACTATATTAAAAATTTTTAACTTGGAGATGGATAATTATATCGATTTAACTTTGTTAAAATTTCATATAATTTAAAACACTTATGACAGATGCAGTTATTAAATGTGAAAATGTTTATAAAATTTTTGGTCCTAACGCTCAAAAAATGCTTCAAAAGGCAAATGGCAATGTAGATGCCAAAACATTTCAAGAAAATGGGTGCATTGTTGGTGTGAATGATGCCTCTTTTGAAGTCTCAAAAGGAGAAATGCTTGTTGTAATGGGATTATCTGGGTCTGGTAAATCAACATTGCTTAGGTGTATTTCAAGACTTACAGATGCAACAGGTGGAAAAATTTTCATAGAAGGTCAGGATCTACTTAAATTAAATAACAAAGAATTAATTAATCTTAGAAGAAATAAAATGGGAATGGTATTCCAAAGCTTTGCATTACTACCTCATAAAACAGTAGTAGAGAATATTGCATTTCCTTTACAAATAAAGGGAATAAAAACTGAAGATAGCATTAGCAAAGCAATGGATATGGTCAAGCTTGTTGGGCTTGATGGAAGAGAAAATTATTTTCCAAGAGAACTTTCAGGTGGACAACAACAAAGAGTAGGTATTGCAAGATCTTTAGCAGTTGAACCTGATATCTGGTTTTTAGATGAACCATTTTCCGCATTAGATCCCTTGATACGAAAAGAGATGCAGGATGAATTTTTAAGACTTCAAGAAAAACTGCAAAAAACAATTATGTTTATAACACACGATTTTGATGAAGCCTTAAAGCTTGCAGATAGGATTGCAATTATGAAAGATGGAATTATTGAACAATTAGATACACCTGCTAACATAGTTTTAAATCCTGCTACAGAGTATGTAAAAAAATTTACAGAGGAAGTGCCTAGAGAAAAAGTATTAACTATTGAGGATGTAATGGATAAAATAAATTCTGATAGTTCTGATTTAAAAGTTTTAAAAAATGAAATTATAGAAAATGTTGCAGAAAAAATTCTTACTCAAGAAAAAGCAGTTTCAGTTATTGATCAGGACAATAAAGTTGTTGGATCTATAAATCCATCAAAGATTATCCAAACGGTATTCGGAGGGAGAAAAAATAATAATTAATCTATGGAAATTATAAAAAAATATCCGAGAGTTTTTCAGTGGTTGTTTTTATTAGCTGTATTTTTTGCATTATGTTTTGCAATAGAGGTTCCTGAAACTTATAAATTTATTAGAGGCCAAGCAGAATTTGTAAAAGATCCAAATCAAAGCACACTCATATTTCTTGGTAAAGAAGTAAGATATTACGCATTTGATGTTTTTTGGAGATTACCACCATTACTTGGATGGCTCCCTATTTGGATTAATGACTCTTTGTTTTTCTTAATGAACGAATGGATGCCAATGGAGTTTTGGAATGAGGATACACAAGAATTTAAAACTAGACCTTTGGTTTTGCAGATAAGCAGAAACCTAACTGCTTTTATGACTTTTCTCATTGAATTAATCAGAGAGATTTTATTAGGAGGTCTTGAAACGATTGTTGCATTCACAAGTTGGGATTTTATTGATGCATATCCTTGGGCAGAACTTCCAGGTTTACCATGGACTATTGTAGCCGCAGGGTTTGCAATTCTTTCCTATAAGTTAAGTGGTAAAGGTCTTGCTTTATTTGCTGGTTTGACCATGGTTTACATTTCTATTTTTGGTCAATGGAAACCTTCAATGCAAACACTTTCTTTTATTTTAGTTGCTGCACCTTTATCGTTTGCTTTTGGTTTAGGTTTAGGTATTGCAGCTTTCAAAAGTAAGCGTGTTGAAAAAGCGCTATATCCAATATTATTAGTTATGCAAACTATGCCACAATATGCTGTTTTAGTTCCAGCACTTGTGCTTTTTGGAGTTGGCGATCATGCAGCAGTTATTATAACTATGGTAGTAGCAGTACCACCAATGATATTATTAACTTTGTTAGGTTTAAGGGCAATTCCACCAGAAGTTATTGAGGCTGGAAGAATGAGTGGATGCAGTAATTCGCAATTAATGTTTAAAGTATTAATTCCAACAGCTAGGAGAGACATATTAATAGGGGTTAACCAGGTCATCATGGTGTGTTTCTCGATGGCAGTTATCTCAGCTTTCATAGGGGCAAAAGGATTGGGTTTTAATTTGTTACTAGCTCTTAACCAATTAAATATTGGATTAGCATTAGAGGCAGGTTTATGCATTAGTTTGATTGCAATTTTGTTGGATAAAATGTCTTTGGCATGGGCTAACAAGCAAATAGATTACTTCGGAAATTTAACTTTTTACCAAAGAAATAAAAACTTAATATTTTTTGGCGGTGCATTTATAATTGGAATATTATTAGCCTATTTAGGTACATTCTACTTTGAAGAAGGCTTCAATTATTTATTTGAAGTTCCACACAACAAAGGAATATCCACAGCAGATTTTTGGAATAAAGGAGTTGATTGGATTTTTGATACTTTTTTTGTTTATATAAAAGCATTTAATACTTGGCTGATTCAAGATGTTCTTCAACCAATGAGAGCTTTGTATTTAAGAATGCCAGCCGTTGCTACTTTAGTATTAGTCGTTGGAGCAGGTTATTTAATAGGTGGAATTCGTTCAGCTTTAGTTGTGTGCGCCCTAACATTATTCATCGCATTAAGCCCATGGTGGGATAGAGCTTTAGTAACAACTTATATGGCAACATTTGGTGTAATTGTATCTTGTATAATTGGCTTTACTGTTGGTACTTTATGTTTCCAAAATAAAAGTTCAGCAAAGTTTATGTTGGGAGTTTGTGATATTTTTCAAACTTTTCCCTCATTCGTATATTTAATTCCAGTTATGATGTTATTTGGTATTACAGACACGTCTGTATTAATTGCCGTGATAGTTTATGCAACTATACCTGCAACGAGATATACCATCGAAGGATTAAGAAGTGTGCCTGCGGGTTTACATGATGCTGCAACAATGTCGGGTGTAAATAAATTTCAAAGATTAACTAAAATTGAATTTCCCTTAGCTTTTCCACATATGATGCTTGGTTTAAATCAAACAATTGTTTTTGCATTATTCATGGTAATAATAGGAGCTTTTATTGGAACAGAGGACTTAGGACAATATATTTTAAAAGCTTTATCAGATAAAAATGGAGCAGGGATAGGTCTTACTTTAGGAATATGTGTTGCCTTTATTGGATTGAT
>CACHTB010000028.1 GCA_902582735.1 uncultured Pelagibacteraceae bacterium | reverse complement strand
AATGATAGGCACAAAATATTGAGAGCCACTTTATCAAAAACTACTATGAGACCTGGTGAAATAATTGACGATGAACTAACGATTTCTTGTGGTGATAAATCAATCAAAGTAACTGAAATTCAGAGAGAAGGGAAAAAGCCACAAAAAACCAGAGATTTTCTTTTAGGTAGCAAACTAGAAAAAGGGATCATCTTAAAAAATGAATAGATATCAAATACTCATAGAATACGTTGGTACTTCATATATTGGTTGGCAAACTCAGGAAAAGGGAAATTCAATTCAAAAAACAATTCAAAATGTTATTTCAAAACTATTAAAGGAAAATATTAAACTTCACGGATCTGGAAGAACTGATAAGGGTGTTCATGCTTTAGAACAATCAGCCCACTTCGACTGTCAAAATAAAGTAAAAGATATAAATAAATTAATCAATTCCTTAAATTTTTTTTTGAATAAAAAAAATATTTCAATCCTTAAAATAAAACTAAAAAACAATAATTTTCATTCAAGATTTTCCGCAAAAGAGAGGACTTACCTATATATAATTAGAAATGATCAATCTCCCTCAACAATAAATCATAATAGGGAATGGAATATTCGAAATAAATTAGATCTCAATTTGATGAAAAAAGGTGCTAAAAAACTGGTTGGAACTCACAATTTTTCTACCTTCAGAGCAGCAAACTGTAGTGCAAAAAGTCCAATAAGAACTATAAAAAAAATACAAATTTTAAAATCAAAAAAACAAATTAAAATTAGAATTAAATCTCAGTCTTTTTTAAAAAGCCAGGTAAGATCAATAGTAGGATCATTAAAATATTTATCTGAAAATAAATGGAATTTAAAAAAATTTGAATATGTCTTTAATTCAAAAGATAGAAAAAATTGTGCGCCATTAGCCCCAGCACATGGGCTTTATTTGGAAAAGGTTAGCTATTAGCTTTCTTATTACTCATTGCAAATTTTTTATTTATTCTCCACCTCGACTCAGCTCTAACTATATAGCCACAACAATTTTTTGATCTACATTTACAAGGAAACTGCCTGTAATCTTTGTCGTATCCGAACCCATAATCACAAGTAAGCTCATCACCTTTTTTAATATCTTTGATAGCAGTAACCCATATTTTTAAACCTTTTCCTTCATATTCACAATTATTTTCACATGAATGATTTATTAATCCCGCTATGTTCCAAGAGAAATCTCCATCTAAAGTATATTTCTTGTTAAGAGTGAAAAGATAAATAGGCTTTGAATTATCATATTTATCTGAGTCATCAATTTGTTTATTCGTAACTATTTTTCCTATGTAATCTATTATTTTTGTTCCAGCTTTAATATTTTTTGATGCATAAAGACCCTTGCCTTTTTTATCGATGTCAGATTTTTTAATTTTGTACAATTTCATATAATTCTATCTAGATATAAGAGTTAATTAATCAATTAAATTCTATTAATGCATCCACATGACGTTGTGTACTTTCTTGGAGAGCCTTTAGGTCATATCCACCTTCTAGTATAGATACAACATTTCCTTTACAAAAAGGTTTTGAAACTTCCAATGTTCTTTTTGTAATCTTATAAAAGTCCTCAGAAATTAATCTTAATTGAGCAAGAGGATCATCAATATGTGCATCAAAACCTGCCGAAAATAGTAAAAATTCTGGTTTAAAGTCTTTTAATTTATCTAAAACTTTTTCATAAGCATTGAGATACTCATTTCCAGTAGTACCCGCTTCTAAAGGAATGTTAAGAACATTATTGTATTTTCCATTTTCTTTCTCTGAGCCAGATCCTGGATAGTAGGGATACTGATGGGTAGATATATATAAAACATTTTTTTCATTATAAAAAATGTCTTGAGTTCCATTTCCGTGATGCACATCAAAATCAATGATAGCAATTTTTTTATATTTGTATTTCTCCAGTAAATAATTTGCTCCAACCGCAACATTATTAAATATACAAAATCCCATTGCTTTTTCTTTTTCAGCATGGTGCCCAGGAGGCCTTACACAACAAAAAGCGTTTTTAAATTCTTTTTTTTCAACACCGTCAATTGCCGATATAATCGATCCTACTGCATCTTTCGTTGCATCTTTACTACCAGGAGAGACAACTGTGTCACCGTCAAGAAATTTAAGACCACTTTGAGGAAAAGATAAGTCAACTTGTTTAACATAATTTTTTGTATGAGTTTTAAATAAAATTGACTGCTCAAAATTTGATGGTTTTTTCCAAATAAGATTTTTGTTATCTTGTTTTTTAAAATTTTCAATTACGGCTGTAACACGATCTATTTTTTCTGGATGCCCTTCTCCAGTATTATGATTTTGATAAGTATCTGAGATAATTAGACCAGTTTTCACTTAAAATAATTTTCTAAAATATTTGAGTATATTAAAGTTAATTTTTTTAAATCTTTTAACGCAACAACTTCATCTACTTTATGCATTGTTCGCCCTACTAAACCAAATTCCAGGCATGGAGAAATCTTTCTAATAAATCTTGCATCAGATGTACCACCAGTTGTTGACAGCTTAGGTTTAATTTTTGTTATTTTTTTTATTGTATTTTGAATCATATAGGTAGTCTCATTCGGACTAGTCAAGAATGCTTCCCCAGAAACATTATATTCAATTTTATATTTTGATTTATTTTTATTACAAATTTTTTTAACAATTTTATTAATTTTACTCTTCAACGAATTAGATGAATGTTTATTATTAAATCTAATATTGAAGCTTGCGTGCGCTAAACCAGGAATTACATTGTCAGCTGAATTATTAATATTAATTTTAGTTATTTCTAAATTTGTAGGCTGAAAATTTTTTGTTCCTTTATCAAATTTTATTCCTTTTAACTCTTTTAAAATTTGAACTAAAGCTGTTGATGGATTATTTGCTCGGTTTGGATAAGCGACATGACCTTGCATCCCGATGACAGTTAGTTTCCCATTTATGCTACCTCTTCGACCAATTTTAATCATCTCTCCAAGTTTATTTGGATTTGTTGGCTCACCAACTAAACAAAAATTTATTTTTTCTTTTTTCTTTTTTAAATATTCTACAACTTTTTTAGTTCCATTAATTGCAACACCCTCTTCATCTCCAGTGATCAGCAGACTGATGGAGCCATTAAATTTTTTATTTTTTTGAATAAATTTGCTTACAGCCGTAACGAACGCTGCAATGGAGCTTTTCATATCATTGGCACCTCTACCGATTAAATGACCTTTTTTAATAGAGGGTATAAATGGATTTACTGTCCAATCTTTTAAATTTCCAGGAGGTACCACATCTAAATGACCTGCATAGCAAAAATTTGGACTTTTGTTTCCAAGTCTTGCGTATAGATTTTTCACAGGTTTTGTATTTTTTTCCCTAAATTCAAGTATTTTTGTTTTAAATCCAAGTTGTTTTAATTTCTTTTCAAGAAAACTCATCACACCTGCATCAACTGGTGTAACAGAAGGAAATCTAATTAGCTCCTTAGCTAATTGAAGTTCATTTAGTCTTAACATTTTATTCTCTTAAAAGATCGTTGATAGATGTTTTTGATCTTGTTTTTTCATCAACCTGTTTAATTATCACCGCACAATATAATGATGGGGCTGAAGCATTATTTTTATCTGGTAATGAGCCTGGGACAACTACAGAATAAGGTGGAATTTTTCCATATGTTATTTCACCGGTTTTTCTGTTCACAATTTTAGTAGATTGACCTATGTACATTCCCATACTTAAGACTGAACCCTCACCCACAATAACTCCTTCGACTACCTCTGACATTGCACCTAGAAAAACGTTATCTTCAATAATTGTTGGTAATGCTTGTGCTGGTTCTAATACACCACCCACACCACTACCTGCTGATATATGGCAGTTTTTTCCTATTTGACAGCAGCTTCCTGCTCTTGCAAACGTATCTATCATTGTGCCTTCATCAATATAAGCTCCAATGTTAACATAGCACGGCATTAAAACTGCATTTTTTCCAACAAACGAACCTTTTCGTACTGGAGAATTAGGTACCATTCTAAATCCAGCTTTCTCGTGATCTTCTTTGGTCCAGCCTGCTGTCTTTCCTTTTAATAAATGAGCTTTATCATACCAACTACTGTATGGGCCATTTAAATTTTCCATTGGATACATTCTGAAACTTAGCATAATAGCTTTTTTAATATGCTGATGTGTAACCCATACATCATTTATTTTTTCAGCTACTCTTGCTTTTCCACTATCTAGATCCTCAATAATTTGATTAACCATGTCTTTTAAATTCTGATCAGTATCTTGATTTACTTGATCTCTTTTCTCCCATGCTTCATTTATAATATTTTCTATATTCATAATTTTATGAGTTTTTTAATAACCTTATTTCTTTAAGAAAGAAAGACAGATTTTCGATTTTGTGTGAAATAAAATCTTTATCTGCATCCATTTTTCCAAAATGCTCGTTATTAATTAACCAAACAGTTGTGCATCCTCGTTCATGACCTATACTTAAATTTTTAGCTATATCTTCAATGTAAATAGTCTCTTTTGGATTTATGCCAAATTTTTTAACCATTAAGTCGAAAGTTTCAGCTTCTGGTTTGGGTACATAGCCAGCGTCTTTAATATCAAAAACTTTATCTCTACCAAATAAATCATACACACCTAGGTGAGTTAATATATTGGCAGCATGTTCAGCACTACCATTGGTAAAGATGAATTTTTCCATATCTAATTGTTTAAGCTCATTTCTCATTATTTTATCTTCTTTCATAAACGATAAATCAATATCATGAACGTAAGATAAAAATTCATCGGGTGATATTCCATTATGGACCATTAATCCTCTTAATGATGTATTATATTTATAGAAATAATTTGTTTGTAGTTCCTTGGCTTTAGTTTTATCAATTTTAAGTTTTTCAGATATAAATTGTGTCATTCTTTTTGAAACTTGGCCAAATACACGCTCTAAAGAGTAGTTATTATGCTTTCCATAACAAACACCATCAAGATCAAGAAGTAGATATTTTTTTTCTTTTAAGTTCATTTTCGTATTAATGTACCTGATCCCTTATCAGAGAAAATTTCCCATAAACATGAATGTTGTTTTGTGCCATTAATTATACCAGCTGCTGTAACTCCATTATTAACAGCTTCTAAACAAGCGTTTATTTTAGGTATCATACCCTCAGTAACTGTTTCATCTTTTACCATCTCTAATATTTCAGATGACGATATCTCATCTATGAGTTTTTTTTCTTTATCTAAAACACCATCAACATTTGTCATCAATAACAATCTTCTTGATTTAACAGATTTTGCTACAGCCATAGCCGCAGTATCGCCATTAATATTATGTGTTTGACCATTTTTATCCAAACCCAATGGGGAAACAATGGGTATTTTATTTTGTTTAATAACATCTAATAAAATACTTTTATTAATTTTATTTGGTAGACCAACAAAACCAAGTTCTTTTGCTTCTGGTACGACTTCAATAATATTATCTTTTTTAGTGTGAATTGAAACCGCCTCTGTATTTTTTTTTTCTAAAGAACTAACAATATCATTATTAAAATCTATTAAAACTGACTCTACAATATTTATAATTTTTTTATCAGTTACTCTTAGCCCTCTTATGAATTTTGATTGAATATTAGATTTATCTAATTCTCTTTTGATTCTAGGACCTCCTCCGTGAACCACAATAGCTGAAAGACCTAATTTATTTAGAACACTTAAATCAGTAATAAAATTGTCAAAGATATTTCTATCAATTAGAACATTTCCCCCATACTTAATGACTATCAAGTCATTTTTATATTTTTCGATATATTTATTTACCTCATCGATTGGTGGTCCATTTTCAGGAAGAATTTTCTCTAATTCCATCTATTGGGCAGTTTTTACAGTAGTTCTTTTTATTATGACGTACTGCTGTGCCATAGTAAGTATGTTGTTAATTGTCCAATAAATTACCAAGCCTGACGGAAAAGGCGCTAAAATAACTGTAAGGAATAAAGGAAAGAACGCAAATATTTTTGCCTGAATTGGATCAGGAGGAGTTGGATTTAGTTTTTGCTGAAGATACATACTTAGACCCATTAAACACGGCCACACACCAATAAGTAAAAATGATGGTGGGTCCCATGGGATAAGTCCAAATAAATTAAATATTGAGGTTGGATCTCTTTCACTTAAATCTTTAATCCACCCATAAAACGGTTGATGTCTCATTTCTAAAGTTACAAACAAAACTTTATAAATTGCGAAGAAGAAAGGTATCTGTATAAAAATTGGCAGGCACCCACTAACAGGATTTACTTTTTCCTTCTTATACAATGCCATCATTTCTTGCTGAAGTTTCATTTTATCTTCTTTATGAAGTTCTTTTAGTCGTGTCATTTCAGGCTGCAAAACTTTCATTTTTGCCATAGATTTAAATGAGTAATTTGCAAGTGGGAAAAATACTATTCTAATACAAATAGTAATTAGAATTATAGCTATACCAAAATTACCAGTTAGTTTGAAAAAGTAGTCTATTACGAAGAAAAGTGGTTTAACTAAAAAATAAAACCAGCCCCAATCAATCGCCAAGTCATATTTACTAATATTAAGATTTTCAGCGTATCCATCAATAATATCAACCTCTTTTGCTGCTATTATAATCTTAATCTCATTAGATTTTGTTTCATTAGCTCCAATTTCTGTTGCACTTGTCTCAATAAAGTTTGCTCTAAACTTATTTTTATAATCAAAGTCAGTTCTAAATTTTCTATCTTCTTGTGGTACTAAACTTGTAATCCAGTACTTATCAGTAATTCCCAACCATCCTTTATCAGCATTAATTGAGAATTTTTTTTCTTCTATATCATCATAGTCTTCCTCTACTAATTGATCATTAAATACACCTATAAGACCTTCGTGTAGGATAAAAAAATCAATTATTTCCGGCGCTATGTTTCTGATAATCTGACCATAAGGATAGAAGTTATAAGTTTTTTCTGAATTATTAATTATTGTTTGGTTTACTTTAAATAAATATTGATCATCAATACTAATATCTTTTATAAATTTAATATTTTGATCATTTGTCCATGAAAGCTTTATTGGAGAATTAGGGGTTAATTTATTATTTCCTTCAATTGTCCAAATCGTTTTAGAATTAGGAAGATTAATATTTTTGTTTGCTGTTGCCCACCCGGTTTCAATATAATAACCATCCTCTACCTTTTTTGGATTTAACAAAACAACATTATCATCACCATTTAGAGTATTAGTGTACTTTTTAAATGTTAAATCATCTATTGATGCACCAACTAAAGAAATTGATCCAATTACTGTACTATTTTCAAATTGAACTCTATCTTCATTTTCAATAGCCTCATTTCGAGAAATTTTTGAAACTTCGACATTTTGATCTAATGATGGTGCTTCACTAGTCGATTCAACAATATTATTTTTTTCATTATTGATTTTTTTTGGATCCGGAGGTGGAGGAGCAAAAAATAATCCATAAATTATTATTACTGCTGCACTCAATGAAATTGCGGCTACTACGTTTTTATAGTCCAATTTTTTTACCTCTTATTTTTTCAACAGGATCATGTCCTCCATGGCCAAACCACGGATTACATCTTAAAATTCTAAGAAATGATTTATAAATCGCTTTAATAAAATTATATTTTTCAAAACATTCTAGACAGTAACTGCTACAAGTTGGATGGAACTTACATGAATTATAAAAAACAGGACTTAATAAAAATTTGTAAGCCTTAATCAGATAAATAAAAATATAATTAATAACTCTCATTATTTTATTTTTTCAAAATCTTGAAAAACTTTCTCTTTTATAATTTTATAATTATCATCCAAAACAGATTTTCTAGAGATCAAAAGATATGAATAATTAAAGTTTATATTGATTGATTTTACAGCCTCATTCATAATATTTTTAAGTCTTCTTTTTATTTTGTTTCTACTAACAGCGTTACCAATTTTCTTTTTAGTTACAAAGCTAATATTTAATTTTTTGTTGTTCTTACCAGATAATCTCTTAAAAAAAATTGTTAAATATTTATTGGATATTTTTTTTCCACTAAGGATTGATTTAAATTCTTCGTTTTTAGAAAGGCTTACTATTTTGCTTTTCATTAAGCATTAGTTAATTTTTTTCTACCTTTAGCTCTTCTTCTTTTAAGGACTTTTCTTCCACCTTTGGTTTTCATTTTAGCCCTGAACCCCACAGACTTTTTACGAACTCGATTACTTGGTTGATATGTACGTTTCATGGTTAGTCGATTTATTGTTAAATTCAGGTACTTATACAAATAAATATATATAAGTACAGCGATTTTTAATAAATTAAAGATTAATGAATAAAGAAAAAAAAATTAAAATATTTTTAGGTTCTGCTTATATTTTGATTGTATCTATTTTTTTGTGGTTTTTTTTTAGCAAATTTTCATTTCAAGATTTCTCAAGTTATGAATTAATTAGAGACAATAGAGATACATTAGAGCAAGTTAAAAATAGTAATATTTTTATATCAAGTATTTTATTTCTATTAGGAACAATTATTTGGGTCTTATTATTAGGATTTGGGTCTCCAGTTTTTTTAGTAGGAGGTTTTGTCTTCGGTAAGTGGCTTGGTACTTTAATAATTGTTTTTGGATTATCAATTGGTGCAACACTTTTGTATATGTTTGCTAATTATTTTTTAAAAGATTTAATTGAAGAAAAGTTTTCATCTCGTTTTAATAATTTAACCGAAAAATTTAAAGAGAATGAATTTGCATTTTTTTTAATTTATAGATTTATAGGTGGTATACCTTTTTTCATATCAAATATTTTACCTACAGTTTTTAATGTTAAGATAAGAAATTTCTTTCTAGGTTCAGTTATTGGAATGACGCCCCAATTGTTTGTAGGAGCTTCTCTAGGTGCTGGCCTTAATAAAATTTTGGAGGAAAATTCTGAGGCACCTAGTCTTTTACAATTACTCTTGACACCAGATATCTATTTACCAATTATAGGAATTATAACTTTAGTTTTGATTGGATTTCTTTTAAGAAAAAAATTTTACTCAAAATAATTCTGGTGCCCCCACCCAGAATTGAACTGGAAACTCATCCTTACCATGGATGTGTTATACCATTTAACTATAGGGGCTAATTCTATTTTAAATTTAGTGTATAAAATTAATTTTTTCAAATTATTGCCTTAATTTTTTCCAAAAATGAGTTATATCTATTCTTAAGGAAATGCTATGGGAATCCACTACGACTATAAATCTACTCGAGGGGCAAAAGCCATGGAGAAGCAGGCCAAAAGAGAGAAGAAGCTTGCTGAAAAAAGAGCTAAAAAACAAGCAAAGCATGGAGAAGTAAAAAAAGAGACAGATAAAACAATTCCTATAGACCAAGTTATAACTTTAGATCACCTTACAAATCCTGATAAAAAGTAATTCTATGAATTCTAAGAAGGATAAGTTTAGTAAACTTGAACTTGCATTAAAAAAGAATTTAAAAAAGAGAAAAATTTTTCAAAAGAAACAAAAGAAAAATAATAAATAGATATGTCCATTCAACCAGACTCTTGGATTAAAAAAATGTGTAAAGAACACAATATGATTGAACCGTTTTTAGATCATCAAGTTTCTGATGGAAAAATATCTTATGGATTAAGCAGCATGGGTTATGATGTCAGAATTTCAGATGAATACAGAATTTTTACAAATGTAAATAGTTCGTTAGTAGACCCTAAAAACTTTTCAGATGATAATTTTATTGAGCGAAAAGGTCCTTACTGCATAATTCCACCTAATTCATTTGTTTTAGCAAAAACAGTTGAATATTTTAGAATTCCAAAAGATGTCCTTTGCATTTGTGTTGGAAAAAGTACTTACGCAAGAACTGGTATTATTTGTAATGTAACTCCAATTGAAAATGAGTTTGAAGGAAATATTGTTATCGAGCTGAGCAATACAACTCCAAATCCAGCAAAGATCTATTCAAATGAGGGCATAGCTCAATTTTTATTTTTTAAATCAGAGACAGAACCAGAAACCACATATAAATCGAAGAACGGAAAATATCAGGGTCAAACAACTATTCAGGTAGCAAAAATAAAATAAAATGGACAAATTTTTGATTACGGGTCCTTGTAAAGTCAAGGGACAAGTCTCAATCAGTGGTTCAAAAAATGCAGCATTACCAATTTTAGCTTCAACATTATTATTTGATAAAACTGTGTTCATAGAAAATCTTCCAAGAGTTAGAGATATAGATACAATGTTAAGTCTTCTAAAATCTCTTGGCTCAAAAATTAAATTCTCGGAAGATAAAAAAACTGTAAAAATTGATAAAACAAAAAAACAAAATTATTTTGCTTCCTACTCACTTGTGAAAACGATGAGAGCAGGAATATTAGTTTTAGGACCTTTAATTTCGAAATATCAAAAATCCATAACATCATTACCAGGAGGATGCTTAATCGGGGCAAGGCCAGTTAATTATCATCTAAATGCACTTAAAAAACTTGGAATGAAATACAAAATTAAGAAAGGATATATTCATGCAAGCTCAAAAGGAAAACTAAAGGGCACTATGATTAAATTTTCTAAAATTAGTGTTGGAGCAACAGAAAATTCAATTATTGCAGCCACACTTGCAAAAGGAAAAACTACTTTAAAAAATTGTGCAATTGAACCTGAAATAAAGGACCTAACAAACTTTCTTAATTCAGCAGGTGCAAACATAAAATGGATTGGAAAAAGGACTTGTCAAATAATTGGTGTAAATTCTTTGAACCCTACTACATATTCTGTAATGGGAGACAGAATAGAAACAGGAACATTTTGTGTTGCAGCAACTTTAACAAAAGGCGATCTTACAATTAAAAACTTTAATCCAAAATTGATACAGACAGAATTAAATCTATTAAAAAGATCTGGTGCAAAAATAAAGACGAATAAAAATGAAATAAAAATTAAAGGGCCGCAAAAAATTAAAAGCATTAATAGTATTGTTACAAAAGAATATCCAAACTTTCCAACTGATTTACAAGCACAGTTTATGGTTCTGATGTGTAAAGCTAATGGAACAAGTTCAATAACTGAAAGTATATTTGAAAATAGATTTATGCATGTAGCCGAGTTAAGAAGATTAGGTGCAAGAATAGTTATAAAAGATAACAAAGCTACTATGGAAGGCAATAATGATTTTACTGGGGCAGAATTAATGTCTAGCGATTTAAGAGCGTCCGTTGCTTTAGTTTTAGCTGCAATTATTTCAAAAGGTCAGTCAGTAATCAATAGAATATACCACCTAGATAGAGGGTATGAAAACATTGAAAATAAACTAAAAAAAATTGGAGTTAAAATTAAAAGACTATCTTAATGGATAAAAAGTATTTAAAAAAAATTATTGCTCAATCCCCTGAAGATCTTCAAATGATATCTGCATGTTGCTCAGAAGGTAAAGTCAAAATATCAGATATTAAATATCTCCCTTCAAATAAAATATTTCTAATTTCAATAATAAGAAAAGATAGAGAAAATGAAGATGACAACAAAATAATAAATAGCATTATAAAATTCGAATTTGTTCAATCTACTAAATCAAAAAACATCGATCAGAATGAGCCAGAAACAGAACTTGAATTGTTAGCAATAGATTTATTTAAAAGAGAACATAATTTTGAAA
>CACHTB010000027.1 GCA_902582735.1 uncultured Pelagibacteraceae bacterium | reverse complement strand
GGCTGTTCGCCAATTAAAGTGGTACGTGAGCTGGGTTCAGAACGTCGTGAGACAGTTCGGTCCCTATCTGCTATGCGTGTAGAAGAATTGAGAGGAGCTGTCCCTAGTACGAGAGGACCGGGATGGACGTACCACTGGTGGACCGGTTGTAGCGCCAGCTGCAGTGCCGGGTAGCTAAGTACGGACGAGATAACTGCTGAAAGCATCTAAGCGGGAAACTCACCTCAAAACTAGTTCTTCCTATAGAGCCGTGGTAGACCACCACGTTGATAGGCTGGGTGTGGAAGTGCGGTAACGCATGTAGCTGACCAGTACTAATAGCTCAATTGGCTTGATTTATGCACTGAAAAAAATTTTGAGAAAAAAAAAATTAACATAATAAATAATTTACTTAATTAACTAATTCAATTTTAGGCAACAAATTATAAATTATAAAACAGGTTAGTTATAATCGATGTTAACATGATAAAAGATAACAACTCATTTATACAAGATAACGAAGTTGACTTTGCGGAAATAATAAAATTGTTGTGGAGAGAAAAAATTTTAATTTTTTTCGTATGCTTAATTTTTGGTGTTGCTGGTTATGTGTATAACAAACAACTTCCTAAAGTTTATAAAACAGAAATCAAAATTAGATATGCGCATTCGTCTTTCTTTGAACCTTTTCGTCAATATATAATTGTTGATACTTTTGATAAAATTGAAAATAAACAAAGCATAGAAAAACCTTTTAATGATGAATTTAACCGAAATTTTCTCTCATTAGATACAATTGTTGAATTTTATAAGCAATATGACGAAATTGAAGAATTTAAGTCATATATAAAAAATAACAATATTGACATAAGAGAATATTTTAATGACTCTATAGAAAAAGTAATAGATAAAAAAAATAATACACACAATATATTTTCTTTAACTTTTTTAAAGCCTCTCCCAGCACAAAAGTTTTTAACTGACTATGTAATTTTCACTAAAGAAATTACCGAGAAAGTTTATGAGAAACATATTCAATTAATATTGAAAAATAGCTTGGATAATCTTAATGAAAATTTAGAGATAGCAAATGAAATTGAATTGGAAAATCCATTTTTGAAATCTGCAGTAGATACAAAAAGAAATGAAGCAAACGGAGATATGGCTATATTTAATGAGCCTGACTCAATATTTTATCTTGGAAAAATAGTTCTTTCCCTGAAAATTAAACATTTAGAACAAGCTATAAGCAGAACACAGGGGTTAAATTTTGATTATAATCCTATTTTAGAAGGTGCTTCAACGCCTTATATCATTTCTAAATCAGCAAAGTTTTATATTGCCATCTCCTTCGTAATAGGCTTTTTCATTTCAATACTCATAATATTTGTAAAAATTATTTTCAAAAATAATAAATAACTGTCCAATAAACTATTATTACTTTTTTATAATTAGTCAGTAATTATAAATAAATATAATTAATTTTTTAACAGATATTTGGTTTTACCCAAAAAATTATTTCAATTCAAATAATCAACCTAGACCAGTGCAAAATATAATGAACTAAATCAAATCAACTAACTTAAATAATTAAAAAAAAACAGGACTATTTTAATTACAGCATATTAATGATAACTTTTAAATAAACATTCACTTGTAGTATATGTTTATAATGGTTATAAATTTTTTAAAAATAAAAAGTCAATTAAGTTTATTAATGCTATTTAAAATAAAAAAAAATCACAAATATTTTTAATCATGAAAGTTTTGGTTACAGGTGCAGCAGGTTTTATCGGATCACATCTTTGTGAAGGATTGCTTAAAAAAGGTTATAAAGTTAAGGCATTTGTAAGATACAACTCAAAACAAAATAAAGGCTGGTTAGAAGGTCTTTCAAATAAAAACTTAGAAGTTAGCTATGGCGACGTCACAGATTTTGACTCAGTAAGAAATGCTATGAAAAATTGTGATTTTATCTTTAATTTAGCCGCAAGCATTTCTGTTCCTTATTCTTTTGAAAATCCTCAAACATTTATTGATACTAATATTTTAGGTGCCTTAAATATATTTAGAGCATCAACTATAAATAAAAAAAAAATCAAAAAAATAATACAAATATCATCAAGTGAAGTTTATGGAAATAATTTACTTAAAGATAAAAATATATTAACTGAAAAGACAATTACTGTTTCAGAATCACCTTATGCAGCAACAAAAATTGCGTCTGACAATCTTGCAATATCAATGCAGAAAGCCACTAAACTCCCGATTGTGATTGCAAGACCATTTAACACTTTTGGCCCAAGACAATCTTTAAGAGCAGTGATTCCGACATTAATAACTCAATTTATAACTTCAAATCACAAGCAAAATTTTATTAAAGTTGGGAATTTAAATACTAGTAGAGATTTTGTTTATGTAGCGGATACTGTCACAGGGTTAATTAGTTTATTAAAAAAGTCCTGTAAACCTGGTGAGGTCTACAATATCTGTACTGGACAATCTGTTTCAATAAAAAGAATAATAAATAATTTAGAAAATATTACAAAAAAAAATCCAAAAATTATCGTTTCAAAAAAAAGATTAAGATCAGCTGATGTAATTGATTTAAGAGGATCAAACCAAAAATTGCATAAGAGTAACAGCTGGTCTCCAAAATATAAAAATATTAATGGTTTTAAAAAAGCTTTAAAAGAAACATACGATTGGTTTAAAAAAGAGCAAAATTTAAAAAAATATACGAATATAAAAAGCTATAATATTTAATGAAAAAGTTAAATTTTATAAAAATTGGCTCAAGAAAAATTGGAGCAAACTTTAAACCACTTGTTATATTTGAATTAGGAATAAACCATAATGGAAGTCTTAAGCTTGCAAAAAAAATTGTTGATGGTGCCATTAAAGCTGGAGCAGAAATTATAAAACATCAAACCCACATACCTGAGGACGAAATGAGTTTAGAAGCAAAAAAAATTGTACCTATTAATGCAAATAAAAATATTTTTGATTTAATTAAGGAATGTTCATTAAATGAAAAAGAGGAGATAGAATTAAAGAAGTATATTGAAAAAAAAGGTGCAATTTTTTTGAGTACACCTTTTTCAAGAAAAGCCACAGATAGGCTTGTAAAGCTGAAAGTAAAAGCTTTTAAAATCGGAAGTGGTGAGTGTAATAATTATCCATTAGTTGACTATATAGCATCATTCGGAAAACCTATTATAATTAGCACAGGTATGAACAACATACATTCAATCAAAAAAGCTGTTCAAATCCTTAAAAAAAGAAAAGTTCAATATGCAATTCTTCATACTACAAATTTGTACCCCACACAGCATCATCAAGTTCGATTAAATGCTTTAACTGAACTAAAAAAAAATTTTCCCAACACTGTGTTAGGCTTGTCTGATCATACTAGCGATAATTATACATCATACGCCGCTATAGCTTTAGGAGCTTCAATTATCGAAAAACATTTCATAGACAATAGTTCAAGAAAAGGTCCTGATATTTTAGCATCAGTTAACACAAAACAAATGATAGAATTAATAAAAGGGGTGAACTTAATTCATAAAGCTTTGCCTGGTGGAATAAAACCAATTGCTAAAGAGAAAAAAACTGCAAAATTTGCATTTGCATCAGTTGTAGCTAACTATAATCTTGATGAAGGGACTATACTCAGCAAAAATAATATTTGGGTCAGAAGACCAGGAAATGGAGATTTTTCAGCTGATAAGTATTATTCATTATTCGGAAAAAAAATAAAAAAAAAAGTAAATAAAAATACTCAAATTAAAAAATTTCATTTCAATTGAAATTTAAATCATGAAAAAAATAAACTTAGTTTTTTTTTCAGCCAACAGAGCAGAATATGGACTAATCCATCCTTTCATAGAAATTTTTTCAAATCATCCAAAATTTAATGTTCGACTTGTTGTTGCAGGTTCCCACTTTTCAAAAAAATTTGGTTTATCTATTAAAGAAATAAAAAAAGATAAAATAAAATATAACAAAATAAATCTACCACTGAATACAAATACGTTAAGCGACACCTCTGATTATTTTAATAAATTACAAAAAAAAATAAATTTGTTTTTAAAAAAAAAAAAAGTAGATTTAGTATTTCTCTCTAGTGACAGATTTGAAACGTTTGCATTTGCAATATCAACATACTTGAGAAAAATACCGATTATACATTATGAGGGTGGAGATATTACCGAAGGCGGCGCTTTGGACGATAATATCAGACATGCAATTACAAAAATTTCAAACATACATCTTACATCAAATAGTGATTCTTTAGAAAGAATTTTAAAAATGGGCGAGGAAAAATGGCGATGTATCAATATTGGTTATTCACCTTTTTATTCAATGCAAAGAATGAAGTTTGATAAAGAAAAAGTGCAGAAAAAATTTTTACTTAACAACAATAAGCCTTTAATATTATTTACTTACCATCCAATCGTAAATGATGAAAATGATCAAAGAAAAGATGTTGATGAGGTTTTTAAAGCTCTTGCATTTTTGATAAAGAAATATGAAATATTAATTACATATCCAAATTTTGATCCTGGATATCAATATATTATAAATAAAATTGTCAAATTTAAAAAAAAAAATAAAAATCTTAAAGTGTTCAAGCACTTAGGTCGACTAAACTACCACTCATTACTTTATTACATTGGAAAAAATAAAAAAGGCTTTTGTATGGGAAATTCCTCGAGTGGCATTAAGGAGACAATTTTTTTTAATTGTCCAACCCTAAATATTGGTAATAGACAAAAATCAAGATTAAAACCCAAGAATGTTTTTGATGTTAAAGCTAAAAAAAAAGAAATTATTTTAAAAATTAATAGAGAGCTTAAATATTATAAAAAATATAAGAATCCATATAAATTGACCAGCAAATTTGAAAAAATCCCAAATGAAATAATAAAAAAAATTTTAAGAAATAACTTAAAATTAAAAAAATGCACTATATGAAAAAAAGTTTTCCAATAATTTATAACTATCAAAATATTTCTGAAGCAATAGCAAAGATTGCAAAATCAAAATTAAAAATACTTTTTGTAATTAACAAAAATCATAAACTTTTAGGATCAATATCTAGTGGTGACTTGAGAAGGTCTATAAGAAAAAAAATTGACTTAAATCAGCCTGCAGAAAAAATTATGTTTAAAAAACCTAAATATATTAAAAATACTGAGAGTAATCTTCCATCAATGAGAGATTTAATTTGTGTTCCTGTTGTCAATAGTAAAAAACAAATAATAGATTTAAAATTTAGCAAAAGCTTCATAACTAACAAAAAAAATACAGTTTTTCTAATGGCTGGAGGTAAAGGAACAAGATTAATGCCTTTGACTAAGAATATTCCAAAACCACTTTTAAAAATTAAAGGAGTTCCGATTATTGAAAAAATTATAATTAATTTTATTAAACAGGGTTTTAAGAACTTTACTATATCTATAAATTATTTGGGGCATAAAATTAAAAAATATCTTGGTGATGGTAAAAAGTATAAAGTTAAAATTAATTATATTAATGAGGCTAAGTTTCTAGGAACCGCTGGATCGTTGTCTTTATTAAATTTAAAAAAAACAGAATTTCCAATAATTGTCGCAAATTCAGATTTACTCTCAGAAATCGATTATACCAATCTTGTAGATTATCATAATAAAAAAAAAGCAGATATAACAATATGTGGAAAAAATAAATTTTTTGAAATGCCATATGGTGAAATTTTACAGAATCATGAAAAAGTTGTGGCAATGGTTGAAAAACCGAAAATCTATCATCTTGTAAACGCAGGGGTTTATGTTTTTAGTAAAAATATACTTAAAAATTTTGTGAGAAATAAGAAATTAATGATGAATGAATTTATATCTCAGCAAATAAAAAAAAATACAAAAGTTTATTGTTATCCAATTTATGAAAATTGGATAGATATTGGTAACAAAGTTGACTACAAAAAAAATAAATAATTAAATTTAAAATTTACTTTTTGGTTAATATAAATTATTAATTATCAATGAATAAAAACATCATCTATTAAATAATATCAAATAAGATCAAATAATATCAAATGAATCTCAATTTATATGCATAAAAAAAAAGTTTTGTGTGTTATATGTGCAAGATCAGGATCAAAAAGACTTAAAAATAAAAATTTAAAAAATTTGTTTGGGAAACCTTTAATTTATCATACAATAAAACAAGCAATCTCTTCAAAAATATTTGATAAAGTTGTTTTTTCTTCTGACTCAGATAAGTTAAGAGAGATGGCAACTAAGTTTGGAGCTCTCTCCTGGTTCAAACGACCTAAAAAATTTTCAAATGATAAGGCTGCAAAAATGCCGGTAATTAGGCATGCAACATTAGAGGCAGAAAAGAAATTTAAATACAAATTCGATTTCATTTGTGATTTAGATGTTACATCCCCATTAAGAAAAGTTAATGATATAACAAGAGCTTTTAGAAAACTTAAAAAATCAAATCAAGATATGTTAATTTCTGGAAATAAAGCAAGAAAAAATCCTTTTTTTAACATGATTCAAAAAAAAGGTAAAAATTCAATTAAATTAGTAATAAAACCAAAAAAATTTTTTGTTAGAACCCAAGATGCTCCATTGGTCTATGAACTAAATGCATCAATTTATTTTTGGAAAAGAGAAGCATGTTTTAGACAAATAGGGCCATTTTGTAAAAAAACATTTTTCTATGAGATGCCTTATAAAAGGTCTATTGATATTGATACAATATCTGACTTCAAACTTGTTGAATTTTTTGGAAAAAATGCAGAAAAATTTTAAAAATTTATTTAATCTTGATAACCATGAAGTTTACATAGTTGGTGGAAATGGTTTGATAGGAACTCAAATTGTAAGATCGTTAGAACAATTCGGTGCTTCAGTAACAGTTTTCGACTTAAAAATAAAAAAAAAAATCAACAGAAGTAAAACTAAATATGTAAAATTTAATTGTGCTGATGAAAAAAGTATTAAAAATTTTTTTATTAATTATTTCAAGAAAAATAGATGTCCAGATGTATTTATTAATGCTTCCTACCCTGTCACTAAAGATTGGAAAAAAAATTCATTTAAAGAAATAAATTTTAATTCCTATAAAAAAAATATTGAAATACACATGAATAGTTATGTTTGGATTGCAAAGAATATTGCTGATCAAATGAAAAAAAATAACGTTTATGGCAGCATTATACAGCTAAGCTCAATGTACGGTATAGTAGCACAAGATGAAAATCTTTATAAAAATACAAACATAAGTAGCAATATGACTTACGGAATTATTAAAAGTGCAACTATTCACTTTACAAAACAACTTGCATCTTATTATGGTAAATATAACATTAGAGTAAACAATTTAGTCATTGGAGGCATTAAGGGTCACATCAAAGGTACTAAAAAAAAACAAGATAAAAATTTTTTAAAAAAATTCAATTCAAAAGTTCCTTTAAAAAGAATGGGTTTAGCTGATGAAATACCCTCCTCTGTAATTTTCTTAGCATCAGCTGCCTCGTCGTATATTACTGGATCTAATATTTTTATTGATGGTGGATATTCTATAATATGATGAAAAGTAAATTCTATTTTGCAAATGATCTGCATTTCAACAAGATTTATAGCTTATTAGTTTATTTTTTTTTTAAACAATTATTAGACCAATTAAGTTGTTGCAAAAAGGCTATTTTTGGCAAATAATTTCATAAATGTTTTAATTATTGGTTATGGATCTGCAGGTAAAAGGCATGCTAAAATATTAAATTCATCAAAAAAAATCAAAAATATATTTATATTAACAAATCAAAATATTAAGTCAGAAAAAAAATTTCATTTTGTAAAAAAAATTAAAAATTTGGAACCAGATTTAATTGTAATATCCAATGAAACCAATAAACATTATTCTGTTTGTAAAGTCTTAGAAAAAAAATTTAAAAACAAGATAATACTTTGTGAAAAACCTCTATTTCATAAATTATATGAATTTAAACCAAAAAAAAATAAATTTTATATAGCTTATAATTTTAGATTTCACGAATGCTTGCAGTATCTAAAAAAAAAAATTAATCTAGAAAAAATTTTTTATATAGAGGCTGAATCATCTAGTTACTTACCTTATTGGAGAAAAAATACAGATTATTCAAAAAATTATAGTGCATTTCCTGAAAAAGGTGGTGGCGTTCTACTAGATATGAGCCATGAATTAGATTATTTAAGGTGGCTTTTTAGAGATTTTAAAATCTCAAATATATTTAAAAACAAAATATCAAATTTAAATATTTTATCAGATGATATTGCTTTAATACTCGGACATACAAAAAAAAATACACTCATAAAAATTAAGCTAACTTATTTTAACAAAATTCCTAAAAGAGATTTAATTATTTGCACCAAAGACGGAAGTCAAATTTACGTAAATTTATTAAAATCGGAAATAAAAATATTAAAAAAAAAAAAAATAAGAATCTTAAAATTTCAGAAATATTCTCAATACAAAACAACGAAATATATGTATTCTCAAATATTAAAAAATAATTTTAAAGATGTTTGTTCTCTAAAAGACTCGCTTGGTTTACTTAGACAAATTAAATATAGCAAAAAATTAAATCTTTAAATTTTATCCTTTTTTATTGTAAAATTTTAATTGTAAACTGTTGTATTTTCCTAGTGATGGGTCAATTAAACAAAATATATGTTGATCATTTTTTTTATCGTCAATATATTTCCAGTTTCTTTTAAAGTGATCTTTTAAAAATTTTACATTTGCCCCTCTGCCATCGCAAACTATTATAGTACCAGGAGTGTAAAAATACTCTAATTTTAAAATATCTGAAACCATTGGCATCATATCTTTATGTTTTGTAGAAATTCCGTTTATATTTTTTTTAACTACAAATTGACCAGGACCATCTAAATAAATAAAATCAGGATTACAAAGCGGTAATCTTTTATATTGAGTACAAACTCTATCCTTAAAAGTTGTCATCTCTACATCTGAATATAGATAATTAACCTTTATAGGGTTTTCAACCTTCAGATATCTATTAAATTTTTGTATTCTATTTTTTGTGACGTTCAAATATTTTTTTTCACTTTCAATTACAAATAATTCAAATGGATTATTTCTTCTTAGTGATTTTACTTGATTAAAAAATTTATTCTTTAATTCCTGCAATGCAAAACTGAAAATTAAGGTTGACCAGCCAGAGCCAAATTCAAGTATTGTAGTTCTTTTATTCATTAATACATATTGATATAAATTATAAAGATCATTTAATTCTGGTATTAGAGGTTCATTCAGGATCATTTCATTTACTGATGGTCTTTTCTTTTTTGATAAATCAACCAACAATTTTAAACCCTTTTTAATAAAAAAATTTTCAATAAATTTTTGATTTCGATTTACAGGTTTCTTACATTTATAAAATGATTTCATTAATAATTATCTACTTATCATCTAGCTTTTTAAATAACATTTTTTACTTTAAAACATAATTTTTTTTAATAAAAAGAAAGTAAAAATTAAACTTATTTTAGGATTGTATTTAGCATAAATTATATATTAAAGAAGAGAATAAATGAAAATAATTATAACTGGGGGTGCAGGTTTTATCGGATCCCATCTTGCAGAATTTTTAATTGAAAAAGGACACAAAGTTATCATCATTGACAATTTAAGCACTGGCAGGCTGAGCAATATCAAGGCATTTAAAAAAAAGGTAAAATTTGTTAATGCAGATATATCAAAGATAGGCAAATGGATTAAAAACTTTAAAAATACAAATTTAGTTTTTCATCTTGCAGCTTTAGCAGATATAGTTCCCAGTATTCAAAATCCAAAAGAATATTTTGATGCAAATGTTATTGGAACAGAAAATTTAGCCTCTGCATGTATAAAGTACGGAGTAAAAAAAGTTGTATATTCAGCATCATCATCATGCTATGGAATACCAAAAAAATACCCCACTTCTGAAAACGAGAGTATCAAACCACAATACCCTTATGCGCTAACTAAAAACCTAGGAGAGCAAATTTTAATGCATTACGCAAAAGTATATCGATTTCAATTTACATCTATAAGATTATTCAACGTTTATGGTACAAGATCAAGAACCTCGGGGACATATGGAGCAATGTTTGGTGTTTTTTTAGCTCAAAAACTCAAAAAAAAACCTTTAACAGTCGTAGGTGATGGTAAACAAAAAAGAGATTTTACATATATTAGTGATGTAGTTGATGCATTTTACAAGACAATGAAAATTAAAAAAAATTTACGGATATTAAACCTAGGGACAGGAAATCCAGTATCTGTAAATAATGTAGTTAAATTATTGGGTTGTAAAAGCATAAATATTCCCAAGAGGCCTGGCGAACCAGATTTAACTAGTGCTAATATAACTAGGATAAAAAAAGAGCTTAATTGGAAACCAAAAGTTACCATACAGAAAGGTATCAAAAACATTCTTAGCCAAATAAACTATTGGAAAAATGCACCTGTGTGGACTCCAAAAAAAATTAAAATTGCAACAAAAGATTGGTTCAAATATTTAGGAGATAAATAAAGAATATGGATGAAATAAAAAAAATTTTTATAACTGGTGGTGCTGGTTATGTTGGAGCTATGCTTGCTCCTTTCTTAAAATCAAAAGGATATGAGTTAACTATTTATGATCTTATGATTTATGGTGAAAATGTAATATCTGATGATCCAAAAATAAAAAAAATTACAGGTGATATTAGAGATATAGAAAATGTAAAAAAATCAATGGCAGGCCATGATGCAGTAATACACTTAGCATGTATATCAAATGATCCTAGCTTTGAACTTAATCCAAATCTTGGAAAATCAATTAACTTGGATGCTTTCGAACCAATGGTAAAAGCAGCAAAAGAATTAAATATCAAGAGATTTATTTATGCTTCCTCTTCCTCTGTTTATGGAATTAAAGATGAAAAGAATGTTCATGAAGAAATGAGCCTTGAACCATTAACTGATTATTCAAAATTCAAAGCAGAATGTGAGAAAATATTATCAAAATATAATAGTGACGACTTTACAACCACTACAATTCGTCCAGCAACTGTATGTGGTTACTCAACAAGACAAAGGTTAGATGTTGTAGTAAATATTTTAACAAATTTAGCTTATCATAAACGTAAGATAACTGTTTTTGGAGGTGAACAGTTAAGACCCAATTTACATATTAAAGACATGATACAATCCTATTACCTTGTATTACAAGCAAACAAAGATTTGGTATCCAATCAGGTATTTAATGTCGGGTTTGAAAATCAAAAGGTAATAGAATTGGCTAATATTACAAAAAAAATTATAGGGGAAGATGTGACATTAGAAAGCACACCTACAAATGATAATAGATCTTATCATATATCGTCCAAAAAAATTATACAAATACTTAATTTTAAAACCCAGTTTACAGTTGAAGATGCTGTTTTAGATTTAAAAAAAGCATTTGATAAAAAACTTTTAGTCAATTCTCTTGAAAACGAAATGTATTTCAATATCAAGAGGATGCAATCATATCAGCTGAAATAATGAAAAAGATAAATAATGCTAAACTAAGGTGTAAAATTCATAGAAAAGAAATACTCAATTTATCTCAAAATGTTCAAGCATTACACATAGGTGGATCGTTCTCCTCTGTCGAAATTGTGGATTGCATTTATAACATTTGTATGAAGAAAAAAGATAAATTTATTCTCTCAAAAGGGCACGCAGGCATTATTCAATATGTATTACTTTATTATTTAAAAATTATATCAAAAAAAGAACTTTATTCTTACTGTCAGAAAAAAGGCTACTTGGGAGTTCACCCAGATTTTGGAAAAAAAGGAATTAATGCATCAACTGGATCATTAGGTCATGGTTTAGGGATGGCATCTGGAATGGCTTTGGCCAAAAAGGACAATACTTACTTTGTATTATTAAGCGATGGTGAATTACATGAGGGCTCAGTGTGGGAGTCCGCTTTAATTATTGGCGCCCTAAATCTAACAAATATCGTTTTGATAATAGATAATAATGATCTACAAAGTTCCACAAGATCATCAGAAACTCATCCAAATTTATATCCTATATCAAAAAAGTTTAAAGAATTTGGATGGGAAATATCTGATTGTAATGGACATTCAACTGAACAAATTTTTAAAAAAATTGCTTCACGAACAAGAAAAAAACCAT
>CACHTB010000026.1 GCA_902582735.1 uncultured Pelagibacteraceae bacterium | reverse complement strand
CGTCCTCCCCCCTTTTTATAAGAAAAGGGGAAGGTAGTTAATCAACAAAATTTAAATTGGAGGAAAAAATAATATGACTTTTTAATTTAAAATTTGTAATTAAACAGTAGTAAATGTTGATGACAAAAATATTTAAAAATTATTACAAATTAGTTAAAATGCTTTTCCCATTCATCTTATAAAATTTTATTTTACTCTTCCGTAAACATCCTGATATCTAACAATATCACTTTCTTTAAGTATTGATCCAACTTGTGCTTCAAAAATTTTAACAGGCTTTTTGCTAGGATTTTGAATTCTATGAATTGCCTCAAGTGGAATAAATATATGTTCACCAGGCTTTTTGATTATTGTATCTTTATTAAGCGTAATTTTAGCATTGCCTTGTGTTACCAACCAATGTTCCGCTCGGTGATGATGTTTTTGTAAACTTAAAATACCATTCGGTTTTACGTACAATTCTTTAATTAAAAATTCATTACCTTCAAATAAATTTGTGTATTTTCCCCACGGTCGATAATAAATATTCTTCTTTTTAATGTATTTGCGTTTATTTTTGTCATACATTTTTAAAATTTCTTTCCAACTTCCAAGATCTGACCAAGGAATATCTAATTTAATTGCATTTATTTGTTTGGTTTTTTCTAAAATGGCATAATCAAATGATTTAGCTGTAGCTTTTAGAAATGAGGATTTATTTAAATAATAAGTGTTAGATTTATATTTAGCTTTGTTAACTGCATCTAAGCAGTTTTTAAATGTTTTTAGCTGATATTTTTTAAAGTTATTAATTATAGAGTCTTTTCTAAGAAAAAACATGCCTGAATTCCAATAACCATTTTTTTTAATAACTTGCTTTGCTTTTGCCTCTTTAGGTTTTTCAATAAATTTTGTTACTTTATTAATATTTCCCTTAACTTTTTTTGTAAGAAAATAGCCATATTCGCTTGAGGGAGATTTAGGCTTTATGCCAAAGATAAATATATTTTGATCAGTCAAATTTGATTTATTTTTATAAATAGCATTATTAAAAATATTTACTTTTTCTATTAAATGATCTGATGAAAAGAACATTAATGGTTGATTGTCTGGAATATCTTTTATTAAGGCAGTGCTTAAAATAGCTGGCGCCGTATTTCTTTTAGCTGGTTCTAAAACAATTTTATATTTTTTGATTTTATGTTTTTTTAAATGCTTTATTACTTGTTTAAGGTATTTTGCATTTGTGCTGATTACTGGATTATCAAAAATTGAGCCTTTTACTCTTTCTAATGTTTTACCTAATAAAGTCCAATTACCAAAATTTATAAATTGTTTTGCTTGGTGATTTTTTTGATTTGGCCAAAGTCTTGTCCCTGCTCCTCCACAAAGAATTACAGGTCTAATTTTCATGTTTAAATATCCGCGTAAACTTTAACCTCGTTTTTGCCCCCAGGGTGTGTAGGTGCTCCTAAGTATGCTGGTCCAACTGTTTGTGCATATTTCCACAAAGTACCATTTCCAAAATTAATCTTTTTTGGTTTCCATTTTTTACGTCTGCTAGCTAACTGTTTTTTTGTTAATCTTACATTGATAGTACCTTTTTTGGCATCTATATCGATGATATCTCCATTTCTTAAAAGAGCTATTGGACCACCTACTGAAGCTTCAGGACCAACATGGCCAATACAAAAACCTCTGGTAGCTCCAGAAAATCGTCCATCAGTTATCAATGCAACAGTCTCTCCTTTTCCTTGACCATAAATTGCTGCAGTTGTTTGAAGCATTTCCCTCATACCTGGACCTCCTTTTGGTCCTTCGTACCTGATTATAATTATATCACCGTCTTTATATTTTCTATTTTTAACGGCTTTATAAGCTGTCTCTTCATTATCAAAACATCTTGCTCTTCCAGTAAACTGTAATTTTTTTAATCCTGCTATTTTAACAATACCCCCTTCAGGAGCTAAATTACCTTTTAAACCAACAACACCACCAGTTTTAGTAATTGGATTTTTGTAACTTCTCATTACTTTTTGGTTTTGTTTAAATTTAACATTTTTTAAATTTTCTTTCATTGTTTTCCCTGTAACTGTCATACAGTCACCGTGTATAAAACCACCTTCGTATAAAGTTTTTAATAACATTGGTACACCACCTGCTAACCACATATCTTTTGCAACATATTTTCCACCTGGTTTTAAATCTGCAAGATATGGAGTTTTTTTTAAAAATTTTTGCAACATCCATCAAATCAAATTTAATCCCAATTTCATTTGCTATAGCTGGTAAATGTAATCCAGCATTAGTAGATCCGCCTGTTGCAGCAACAATTGTTGCAGCATTTTCTAAAGACTTTCTTGTTACAATATCTCTTGGTCTAATATTTTTCGCTAATAAATTCATTACAGCTTTACCGCTGTCTACAGCATATTTATCTCTTTCTTTATAAGGTGCAGGTGTTCCAGCTGAATATGGTAATGCAAGACCAATCGCTTCTGATACACATGCCATTGTATTTGCAGTAAATTGACCACCACACGCACCTGCAGATGGACAAGCTTTTAATTCTAATTTTCTTAATGCATGAGCAGTCATTTTTTTTGAAGTATATTTTCCAACACCCTCAAAAACATCAACCACAGTTACATCTTTTCCATTAAATCTTCCCGGGAGAATTGATCCACCATATATAAATACACTTGGAATGTTTAATCTAACCATTGACATCATTAATCCAGGCAGTGACTTATCACATCCAGCTAAACCAACTAATGCATCATAGCAATGACCTCTTACTGTAAGTTCAGTTGAGTCTGCTATAACATCTCTAGATACTAAAGAAGATTTCATACCTTCGTGGCCCATTGCAATTCCATCAGTAACTGTAATTGTACAGAATTCTCTCGGTGTTCCACCAGATTTAACAACACCCTTTTTAACCGATTGAGCTTGTTTCATTAAATTAATGTTACAAGGAGCTGCTTCGTTCCATGTTGAAACAACACCAACAAATGGTTTTGCAACATCTTTTTCTGTTAAGTCCATTGCGTAATAAAATGACCTTTGAGGTGCTTTATCAGGCCCTATAGTTGTGTGTCTGCTTGGTAATTTCTTTTTATTAAATTTTTTCATTATAAATTTTCTAAGGTTAGTTGTATTTTTTTAGCATCTTTTTCTAAGTTGTTAAAGTTAGATTTTTCTAGTTCAACAATATCTTTTGGAGCTCTATCTATAAAACTTTTATTTGAAAGTCTGGTATTTATTTTATCCATTTCGTCTTTAATTTTAGAGTGTTTTTTTAATAATGTATCTTTGATAGTTTTAATATCTACATCCTGCTCAAAATACATTTTATAAAGCTCACCTTTTATAATTAGGCTTGCAGATGATTTTTTTTGATCTTCTAACAATATCTTAGATATTCTTCCTAACTTTTTTAACACAATTTCATTTTTATTGAAAAATTCTTGTGTTTTTGAATTTGTATTAGCTAAAGATATATCAATTAAAGAACCTGGACTAACTCCTATCTCGTTTTTGAAGGATCTAATTGATGTAATAATTTCAATTATATTACTTACATCATTATATTCATTACTTTCTACGGGTTTTTCCTCACTCCAATTAGCTAACATTAAATAATCACTACTATCTTTATCTAATTTATTATTTAGCCAGATTTCCTCTGTAACAAATGGAATAAATGGATGTAGGATAATCAAGATCTCCCTAAAAACATATGCAGAGACTTTTTTAACTTCCTCTATAGAAGATTTATCATCTGAATATAATATTGTTTTTGATAGTTCCAAATACCAATCGCAAAAAGAATGCCAAACAAATTGATAAGCATTTCTAGCAGCTTCATCAAATCTATAATCTTTTATATTTTGCTTAATCTGATTATTAATTGAATAATATTCAGAAATTATCCATTTATTTATATTTACCTTTAATTCTTTAGGCTTTTCAATTTCATCAAAATTACAATCATTTTGTTTGAGTAAATTATTTGCATTCCATATTTTATTTAAAAAGTTTCTATATCCTTTTACCCGATCTTCTGAGAGTTTTACGTCTCTACCTGGAGATGCCATTGATAATAATGTAAATCTTAGTGCGTCTGCTGAATATTTCTCTATTAAATCTAATGGATCAATTACGTTACCTTTTGACTTAGACATTTTCTGTCCTTTTTCATCTCTAACTAAAGCATGAACATAAATATCTTTAAAAGGCTCTTTTTCTAAAAAAGCCATACCCATCATCATCATTCTAGCTACCCAAAAGAAAATAATATCAAAACCAGTTACCAAAACTGTGGTTGGATAAAATTTTTTTAAATATTCAGTTTGATTAGGCCAGCCTAAAGTTGCAAATGGCCATAAACCTGATGAAAACCAAGTATCAAGTACATCTTCATCTCTTTTTAACTCAACATCTTTTTTATAATAATTTTTAGCCTCTTTGATTGCTTCTTCTTCAGTATACTCTACAAATACTTTTCCATCTGGACCATACCAAGCAGGTATTTGATGACCCCACCAAAGTTGTCTTGATACGCACCAAGGTTCAATATTGTCCATCCATTGAAAATATGTTTTGGACCAATTTTCAGGAAAAAAATTTGTTGATTTATTATTTACAATTTCTTTAGCCTTAATAGATAATTTTTTTGCATCAGCAAACCACTGCTCTGTTAAATAAGGTTCTATAATTGAATTAGATCTATCTCCATATGGAACTTTATTTTTAATATTTTCTTCCTCAACAAAGAAGTTATTTTCTTTTAATTTTTTTAATAATTGTTTTCTTGCTTCAAATCTATCTAATCCAATAAATTCTTTTGGTGCATTTTCATTTATTTTTCCGTCTTCAGTAAAAACATTTATAATTTCTAAATTATTTCTTTCACCTACTTCATAGTCATTAAAATCATGAGCCGGGGTAATTTTAACAGCTCCTGTTCCTTGTTCTGGATCGGCATATTCATCTTCTATAATTTTTATTTTTCTTCCAACAAGAGGAATTATTACAAATTTACCAACAACTTTTTTATATCTTTCATCGCTAGGATTTACTGCAATAGCAGTATCACCCAGCATAGTTTCAGGTCTTGTTGTTGCAATAGTTATAAAATCTTCACTATTTTCGATAGGATATCTTATATGATAAAGTTTTGAATTTACTTCTCTTTGATCTACTTCAAGATCAGAAATGGCAGTTTTTAATACAGTGTCCCAATTAACTAACTTCTTTGACTTAAAAATTAGATTTTTTTTATATAAATCTACAAAAACTTTTAAAACAGATTTAGATAGATTTTCGTCCATAGTGAAAGCATTTCTTGACCAATCACATGAACATCCTAGTTTTTTTAATTGATTAATAATTATATCCCCATATTCTTTTTTCCAATCCCAAACCTTTTCAATAAATTTATCTCTACCTAAATCATTTTTTTTTATACCGTCTTTTTCTAACTTTTTTTCAACAAGAGCTTGCGTTGCTATACCAGCATGATCGGTACCAGGTTGCCATAAAGTTTCATAATTATTCATTCTATGAAATCTTACTAATAAATCTTGAATAGAATTATTTAAGGCATGGCCCATATGTAAACTTCCAGTGACATTAGGTGGAGGAATAACTATTGAAAATTTGTTGGTGTTTTCTTTAGGTTGAAAAAGTTTATTATTTTCCCAATAAGAATAGATCTTATTTTCTACATCAGAATGAATATATTTATCAGTGCTCATTAGATGAATATTTTATAAATTAATCATTTCAATAAACAATAATGAAATTAGGATTAAAATTTATAGACTAATCTAAAAAATCAATTATATAAGGTCATCTATCAAATATTGGATATTTGCTGGCAACGTGGCGGAATGGTTACGCAGAGGATTGCAAATCCTTGTATCCCGGTTCGATTCCGGGCGTTGCCTCCAAAAAAACTATTGTGATAAACCTAAAAAAAAGTAAGTTGCAATTTGTTATTCCTCGGTAGCTCAGTTGGTAGAGCAGTTGACTGTTAATCAATTGGTCGCAGGTTCGAGTCCTGCCCGAGGAGCCAATAAAATTAACCTATTTTTGAAATACTTGGCTGTGACAGCTGTATATTTTTTCCAAATTTGATTTTTTGATCTTGAGTTAATTCTGAATAAACCTTTACCAAAAAATTATAATTTACATTCATATGTCCTTCTTTTGACTTCTCTAAATTTAAAAGATATTCAGAAAAATCCTCAAAAAAATAGTTAATTGGCACTTTCAAATAATTAGATAATTGAAGTAATCTAATAGAACTTACTCCATTTGTGCCTTTCTCATATTTTTGTATTTGTTGAAATGTTACGTTAATAGCTTTTGCAACTTTAGTTTGTGTTAGACCTAGTGCAAGTCTTCTAAGTTTAAGCTTGTTGCCTAAATGCTTGTTGAAATTATCTTCCATCAAAGACCCCTCTTTAATTAAAATATTAGATCGAGTTAATAGAAATAGAACATGTATTACAAGAAGATTTTTTTTTAAAAAATATCTTTTTTTTAAAAATGAAATTTCCTGTCAAGCTTCTTTTTAACAATATTCTCGATTATTTTTAGAGTATCTGGCTTAAAAATAGCTTAGTTCTATCACTCTTAGGATTAGCAAAAAATTCGTTTGTTGCTGCTTTTTCAACTATCATTCCTTCATCCATAAAAATAACTTCGTCAGCAACCTCTTTTGCAAAGCCCATTTCATGAGTAACAACTATCATTGTCATCCCAGCTTTAGCTAAATTTACCATAGCGTCTAAAACTTCTTTAATCATTTCTGGATCTAAGGCAGAGGTAGGTTCATCAAAAAGCATTATTTTAGGTTCCATACATAAAGCTCTTGCAATTGCACATCTTTGTTGTTGTCCTCCAGATAATTGGCCAGGAAATTTGTGAGCTTGGTCAGCAATTTGAACCTTTTCCAAGTGTTTCATTGCTAAATCTTCAGCATCTTTTTTTGGCATCTTTTTCACCCATATAGGTGCAAGAGAGCAATTATCTAAAATTGATAAATGTGGAAATAAATTAAACTGTTGAAAGACCATTCCAACCTCAGCTCTTACCTGTTCAATATTCTTTGTATTTTCTGAAAGTTCAGTGCCATCAACAATAATTGATCCTTGTTGATGTTCTTCCAGTCTATTAATGCATCTTATTAATGTTGACTTACCTGAACCTGAAGGACCACAGACAACAATTTTTTTATTCTTTTCGACATCTAAATTTATATCTTTTAAAACCTGAAAATCTCCAAACCATTTATTCATATCTTTGATCTGAATTATTTTATCCGACATTATCTTTCTGTTTTATATTTTTCTTCTAGGTTATAACTATATCTACTCATTGCATAGCAAATTATCCAAAATACGATAGACGCAAAAACATATCCTTCCATTACAAATCCAAGCCACTGTGGATTAGCTTTTGCCATAGTTATCATACCAACAAAATCAGCTAGACCAACAACAAAAATCAATGGTGTATCTTTTACTAAAGCTAAAAATGTATTTGCAATTCCAGGTATTACAAACTTTAAAGCTTGTGGCAGTATAACAAAAATGTGCATTTTCCAATATCCCATACCTAAGGATTTAGCTGCATCGTATTGTCCTCTTGGTAAAGCTTGAAGACCGCCTCTTACGACTTCTGCAACATACGCAGCCTCAAATAAAGATATAGCGATAATTACTCGAATTAACTTATCGATAAAAAGATCGTCAGGGAGAAACATTGGAAACATTACGGACGCCATAAATAAAACTGTAATAAGAGGAACTCCTCTCCAGAATTCAATAAATCCTACAGCAATATATCTGGTAGTTGGTAATGGAGATCTTCTAGCTAATGCTAATACAACGCCAATTGGAAAACAAAATATTAAACAAAAAAAAGCAACTATGAACGTAAGGGATAATCCTCCCCATGAGCCAGTATCTATCCATTCTAAACCAAAAGAGCCACCTGATATTAGATAATAAATTACCAAAAATGCGATAATTGGATAGATTATTACATAATATAAAGGTAATAATTTTTTTAATTTTTTTCCTGGTATATATCCAACAAAAGCTAAGGCTAATAAAACAATGAAAGCGGTATTTATTCTCCAATGAAATTGATCAGGATACATTCCATAAATAAATCTTCTTAACCAAACTTTCACAAAGGTCCAACATGCACCGTCATTAATACATTCTTCTTTTGTTTCTCCAGTAAAATTGGCATTAATAATTAACCAATCCAATGAAGGAGGAATAACTAAAATTATTAAAAATATAATTAGTAATGTAAGTATGGCATTGAAATTACTTGTGTTTATGTTCTTATTTAATGTATCTAATAATTTTATACCTGAATACTCAGCTCTTATTAAATATAAGCCTATAACACCTAAAATTAATGGGAAAAATAAATTTAGAATATTTGGTAAAAAATTTGTAAAATTTATGTTCAGACTAAATTTTAAGATAAAATCAGTGATACATAAAAAAATCAAAATTAATCCAAAGGATAAGTTTCTCAAATAATTTTCTTTTTTCACTTTAGTAAATTTCGATAATTTTATCATTTTTCAAGTATAGCGATTTTTTTGTTGTACCAATTCATAAGCACAGATATGAAAAGACTGATAGATAAATAAGTGAACATTACAATCATTAATATCTCAATTGCTCTACCTGTTTGCATTAATGCGGTTCCAGCAAACACTAAGACTAAATCTGGGTAAGCTATCAAAGCTGCTAAAGAAGAATTTTTTGTCAAATTTAAATATTGATTTGTTGTAGGTGGAATTATTATTCTAAGAGCTTGTGGCATAATTATTAGATTTAAAATTTGTTTTCTATTTAAACCAATAGATGCAGCTGCCTCTTTCTGTCCTTTGTTTATACCTTGAATACCTGCTCTCACGTTTTCAGCAACAAAAGTTGCTGTATATAATGATAAAGACAAAACAAGCGCCATAAATTCAGGCGGTATCCGCATACCCCCTTCAAAAGTATACGATGTTTCGGATAATTTTTTTATTATTGGATAATCAATTTCAGTTTTTACACCACCTAATAAAAATGATAGAATTGGCAACAAAAGTAAAATAATTACAGAAATGTAAAGAACAGGTAAATGCTTTCCAACATTTTCTCTAAGTTTTGTTGAATATATTTTAAATAAAATTACAATAATAGATGCTAAAATAATTGAATAAATAAAAAAATCTAAATTTGTCCAGACAAAAGCTGGAGTATATAAACCTTTAATTGACATAAAAATACTTCCTAATATCGGACTTGTATTTTCAGGTAAGGGCATTGTTCGGAGCGCTGCAAAATACCAAAAAAATATTTGAACAACCAAAGGAATATTTCTAAAAAATTCAACGTAAGCAGTTGCAGTTTTTCTTATTAAATAGTTAGGAGAAAGTCTTGATACACCAATTATAACTCCTATTATTGTGCAAAAAATAATACCTGTAAATGCTACCAGTAAAGTATTCAGCAAACCTACTAAGTATACTCTTGCATAGGAATCAGAGCCATCATAGTCTATTAATGAAAAATTCACATCAAAAGAGGACTCATATTTTAAAAAATGAAACCCAAATTCTATACCTCGAGTGTCCATATTAATTTGTGCATTATAAATAAAATAAACAAACACCAATATGGTAAATAAAAACACTAGAAACTGTGGCGTATAATAATTAAACCTTGAGGTACCATATATTTCCACGGTATTCCTGACTTTATACTCTTTAAGAAAAACTGCTCCAATTGCAATTAAATAGAAAGGGGAAAAAGTAACGAATGGCTTTATATACTGGTAATAAAAATCATTATCAAAATCAAATATGGATCCAAAAAAAATTTTGTACAATAAATCCAATAATGCAATCGCAAAAAATGAATATGAAATAATTTTTGTGTTCATTGTTTAGAACTGTTTATAAAAAAAGGGCTAGAAAAAACTAGCCCTTTTTTTTAATCTATTAAAGATTATCTTGCTGGTGGTACGTAAAGAATTCCACCTTTTGTCCATAATTGATTTGGACCTCTATCTGGTAAAATTCCTGTGTCTCCTAGGTTTCTTTGATAACTTTCTCCATAATTACCTACTTGTTTGATAATTCTAAGACTCCACTCGTTATCTAAACCAATTTTTTCTCCTAATCCACCTTCAACACCTACTAATCTTTTAATTGCAGGGTTTTCAGATGTCTTCATCATATCTGCGTTACTTGAAGTGATACCATATTCTTCGGCTTCTATCATAGTGTTTAGTGACCATCTTACAATGTCTTCCCAAACATGGTCTCCCTGACGTACTACCGGACCAAGCGGTTCTTTTGAGATTGTCTCAGGTAAAGTTACATGATCATCTGGATTTGACATTTTTGTTCTTTGAGCTGCTAAAGCAGATTTATCAGTCGTATAAGTATCACATCTTCCAGCGTCATATGCAGCTACTACTTCATCAGCTTTTTCAAAGGCAACCGGTTCATATGAAATTCCTCTAGAGTCAAAAAAATCTCTCATATTTAGCTCAGTTGTTGTCCCAGTGTTTGTACATGCAGAAATACCACTTTTAAACTGGTGGTGTTGTTGGTTTAAAAGGTAATTTAGCTCCTGAAGGGGGTATTGTTAAAATAGCAGGATTAAAAAAATTACAGTTTACTGGAAGAGCAAGATGTTTTGATAATGAAGAGACAGCTTATAAAGCCGTTAAAAATAGAAAATATAAAGACGGTGATATAATTATAATCAGGTACGAAGGACCAAAAGGAGGTCCAGGTATGAGGGAAATGCTTCAAACAACTGCAGCAATTTATGGTCAAGGAAAAGGAGAGACTGTTGCATTGATAACTGATGGACGATTTTCTGGAGCTACCAGAGGTTTTTGTATTGGCCATGTTGGTCCTGAAGCTTCAGTAGGTGGTCCAATAGCTCTTTTAAGAAATGGAGATATCATCGATATAGATGCCAAAAAAGGTACTATCAATGTAAGATTAACAAAAAAACAGTTAGCTAGCAGACGTAAAAAATGGAAACCAAAAAAGATTAATTTTGGAAATGGTACTTTGTGGAAATATGCACAAACAGTTGGACCAGCATACTTAGGAGCACCTACACACCCTGGGGGCAAAAACGAGGTTAAAGTTTACGCGGATATTTAAACATGAAAATTAGACCTGTAATTCTTTGTGGAGGAGCAGGGACAAGACTTTGGCCAAATCAAAAAAATCACCAAGCAAAACAATTTATAAATTTTGGTAATTGGACTTTATTAGGTAAAACATTAGAAAGAGTAAAAGGCTCAATTTTTGATAATCCAGTAATCAGCACAAATGCAAAATACCTTAAACAAGTAATAAAGCATTTAAAAAAACATAAAATCAAAAAATATAAAATTGTTTTAGAACCAGCTAAAAGAAATACGGCGCCAGCTATTTTAAGCACTGCCTTAATAAAAGATATTCCAGACAATCAACCATTAATGTTCTTTTCATCAGATCATTTAATAGAAAAAGTAAATATTTTTAATAATGCTATTTATAAAAATAAATCAAATTTGACTGATCAAAATATATTTATCTTTGGCATAAAGCCTAAATCTCCCTCAAGCGAATATGGCTATTTTCTTACAAAAAAAGTTAAGGGAAATATTAATAAAGTAACAAAATTTATTGAAAAACCTAAAGAGGCAAAAGCAAAGCAAGTTATTAAAAAAAATGGTTATTGGAATTCAGGCATGTTTTTTCTTAGAAAAGACTCTATAATTAATAACTTTAAAAAATATCAGCTAAAAACATTTAAAAACTGCTTAGATGCAGTTAACAAAGCTAAATATAAATCTAACACTTATTATTTAAATAAATCCTCATTTCTAAAAGCTACAGCTAAATCATTTGATTATGCCATTTTAGAAAAAACCAAACAAATAAATGCAATTAAATTAGATATTCCTTGGTCAGATCTTGGAAGTTGGAAAGAAATTTTAAAAATGTATGACAAAAATAAACGCAAATACATTAAAAAGAAGAATATTTATTATCGACCGTGGGGAAAATACACAAATTTATTTGAAGGTAATGAATTTTTAATTAAAGAATTGTACGTAAAACCGAATGGTATTTTAAGTTTACAAAAACATCATCACCGAGCGGAACATTGGTTGGTAACACAAGGCAATGCTAAAATTACGCTTAATAAAGATACAATAATCAAAAAGCCTGGTGAACATATATTTATTCCACTTGAGGCAATTCATAGAATTCAAAATCCTAGCAAAAAGCCTGTTAAAATTTTTGAAGCACAAGTTGGATCAATACTTAAAGAAAGTGATATTGTTAGATATCAGGATGTTTACGGAAGAGTAAAATAAAATTTTATAAGATGAATGGGAAAAGCATTTTAACTAATTTGTAATAATTTTTAAATATTTTTGTCATCAACATTTACTACTGTTTAATTACAAATTTTAAATTAAAAAGTCATATTATTTTTTCCTCCAATTTAAATTTTGTTGATTAACTACCTTCCCCTTTTCTTATAAAAAGGGGGGAGGACG
>CACHTB010000025.1 GCA_902582735.1 uncultured Pelagibacteraceae bacterium | reverse complement strand
GAAGTGTGGAATGTGCATTATCATCAACAAGAAGAATTGTAAGAATTGCTGAAAGATATAACAAAAAAGCACACATTCTTCATATAACAACTAAGGAAGAAGTAGATTTTTTATCTCAACACAAAGGAAATATTACATTTGAAATTACACCCCAACATTTAACACTATATGCTCCGGACTGTTATGAAAAACTTGGAACCTATGCTCAAATGAATCCCCCTTTAAGAGATAAGTCACATTATGAAAGATTATGGTATGGTGTTAGAAATAATTTTAATGATACTATTGGATCTGACCACGCTCCACATCTAAAAGCAAATAAAGATAAAGAATATCCAAATTCACCATCAGGAATGCCAGGTGTTCAAACTTTATTACCTGTGATGTTAGATCATGTAAACAATAGAAAATTATCTTTAAATCAACTTATGAACCTTTTATGTGAAAACCCGGTTAGAATTTTTGGAATTAAAAATAAAGGTTATATCAAAAAAGATTTTGATGCTGATTTTACGATAGTTAATATGGATCAAATAATTGAAATAAAAAATGAGAAGATAGAGAGTAAATGTGGATGGTCACCATTTAATGGAAATAAGTTTAAAGGAACCCCGGTAGCAACAATTGTAAATGGAAAAATTAAAATGAAAGATGGAAATATAATTGGTGATGCTGAAGGTTTACCGTTACAGTTTAATTAAAAGATATTAAATTTTTTTAAATTGTTTTTGTGGAGTAGATATTCACAAGTGTTACTCCAACTACTATTAAAAACATGCCTAAAATGGCTTGCCAGCTTAATGTTTGTTTAAAAAAAATATATCCTAAGACTGCAATAGTAAAAATTCCTAAACCACTCCATGTTCCATAAACTATTGCAATTGGTAATTTATCTACAACAAAAGTGAGCAAATAAAAGGCTGATAAGTAGAAAATAGCTAAAAAGATTGTTGGAGTTAATTTGGTAAAGTTTTGTGTTACAGGGAGTAACATTGTTCCACAAACTTCACAAATAATAGCTCCTACCAAAAAAAGATATGTTTTGATCACTTATTCAAAATTTTATTTTCGATCAAACTTTCTTTAATTTCATCTAGAATTGCAGGATCGTCAATAGTAGCTGGCATTTTATAATCTTCTTTATCAGCAATTTTTCTCATTGTACCTCTTAAAACCTTGCCAGATCTAGTTTTTGGTAATCTTTTTACAACAATAGCAATTTTAAAAGCAGCAACTGGTCCAACCTTATCTCTCACTAGTTGAACACATTCTTCTGAAATAGTCTCATTATCTTTTGTAACTCCAGCTTTCAAAGCAATTAATCCTACTGGTAATTGGCCTTTTAGTTGGTCTTTAATTCCTATCACTGCACATTCAGCAACAGATTGATGTTCAGATAATACTTCCTCTATTGCGCCAGTTGAAAGTCTATGCCCTGCAACATTAATAATATCATCAGTTCTAGACATAATCCAAATATATCCATCGTCATCAATGTGACCAGCATCATAAGTTTGATAGTAACCTTTATAATTAGTCATATAATTTTCCTCATATCTTTTATCTGCATTCCATAAAGTTGGAAAAGTTCCTGGAGGAAGTGGAAGTTTAACTACAATATCTCCCATTTCATTTGGTTTTGCAATTGTTTGATCAGGTTTTATAATTTTTACATCATATCCAGGTACTGCTTTACAAGCTGAGCCATACTTAGTTTTTTGCATTTCAATTCCTGTGCAATTTGAACTAATTGCCCAACTTGTTTCAGTTTGCCACCAATGATCTATTACTGGAACATTTAATAAATTTTCTGCCCATTTAATTGTATCTGGATCTGCCCTTTCTCCAGCTAGGAAAAGTGATTCAAAAGAGCTTAAATCATATTTTGAAAAAAACTTTCCATCTGGATCTTCTTTTTTAATCGCTCTAAATGCAGTTGGAGCAGTAAACAAAGATTTTATTTTGTGTTCAGATATTACTCTCCAAAAAACACCTGCATCAGGAGTGCCAACCGGTTTACCCTCAAATAATACTGTGGTGCATCCTTTAAAAAGTGGAGCATACACAATATAAGAATGACCAACAATCCAACCAATATCACTTGCTGACCACCAAACATCATCTTCCTTTATGTTATAAATATTTTTCATTGTCCATTTTAATGCAACGATATGTCCACCAATATCTCTAACAATACCTTTTGGAACACCGGTAGTTCCTGATGTATATAAAATATAAGCATAATCATTTGCACCCATCTCAACACAATCTTTATCTTTTGCATTTGATAATGCTTCATCCCAACTAATCTCTAAAGGTGCAATGAGCTTTACTTCATGATCTTTTCTTTGAAATAAAATTAATTTTTTAATTTTATGTTTTGCTAATTTTAAAGCTTCATCAACTAATGGTCTGTACTCAACAGTTCTTCCAGGTTCAAAACCGCAAGATGCAGTGATCAATAGATTAGCCTGACTATCATCAATTCTGCTAGCAAGCTCGTTTGAGGCAAATCCACCAAAAACAACTGAATGGATTGCACCAATTCTTCCACAAGCCAGCATTGCGATTACAGCCTCTGGTATCATTGGCATGTAAATTATAACTCTGTCTCCTTTTTTAACTCCTTGATTATCAAGAGCGCCCGCAAATTTTGATACTTTGTCTTTAAGTTGGTTATAAGTGAATTTTGCTTTGTCACCGGTTATAGGGCTATCGTAAATTAATGCTGTCTTGTCTCCTTTTCCATTATCAATATGAAGATCAAGTGCGTTGTAGCAGGTGTTTGTTGTTCCATCCTCAAACCATTTATAGAAAGGAGGCTTAGATTTGTTTAAAATTTTAGTAGGTTTTTTGAACCAAAACACATCTTTTGCAACTTCACCCCAAAATTCCTCAGGATTTTCTATAGATTGATTGTAAATTGCACTTAAATCTTTTTTCACTTTGATTTGTTTAGATTTGTCATTTTGTTGGTATTTTACGCTTATGGTTGTATTTAATTTTAAAAAGTTAGTAAAATCAACACTTTTTAGAGGTCAAAAAGTCTTCTATTAACTCCCTATATTTGCTATGTAGCCCTAACTTTGGAAAGACTTTCGAGTCGGACCGTAGTTTAAATTTAAACTAAAAAAAAACTAACTGAGAGGGAGTTTTTTATGAAAAAACTTAAATTGTTTGCTCTTGCAACTGTAGCTTTCTTAGGCTTTTCAGGTGCAGCAAACGCAGAAACAGTCCTTCTAGCATCTGATGACTTCGTTGGGATATCTTTTTGGATAATCGCAATGGGTATGGCAGCTGCAACTGTATTCTTCTTCATGGAAAGAGGAACAGTGCATCCTGGCTGGAAAACGTCAGTAACTGTAGCTGGACTAGTAACTGGTGTAGCATTCGTGCATTACATGTACATGAGAGAAGTATGGGTAATGACTGGAGACTCACCAACTGTGTACAGATATATTGACTGGTTAATTACTGTACCGTTACAGATGATAGAATTTTACTTAATTCTAGCAGCAGTAAGAAAAATCCCAGGAGCTATCTTCTGGAGATTGCTAATTGGTTCACTAGTTATGTTAATTGGTGGATACATGGGAGAAGCAGGTTACATCAATGCAATGCTTGGTTTCATTATCGGTATGGCTGGATGGATCTACATCTTATATGAAGTATTCTCAGGTGAGGCTGGTAAATTAGCAGCTAAGTCTGGTAATAAGCCATTAGCTACTGCATGGGGCGCTATGAGAATGATCGTAACAGTAGGTTGGGCAATTTACCCATTAGGATATGTTTTTGGATATCTAGTAGGTGGAGTTGACGCTAACTCACTAAACGTGATTTATAACTTAGCTGACTTCATAAACAAAATTGCATTTGGACTAGTAATCTGGTCTGCTGCAGTTTCACAAAGTGGAGCTAGAGCAAAATAATAGCTTAAAGCTTTAAAAAATACTGGGGCGAGTGTGTTTCACACACTTGCCCTTTTTTTTTGCATAATTATATAAAAGACATGGCAAAAATTACATACATAGAGCATGATGGTCAAAAACACGAAATAGAAGTTGCAAACGGTTTGACAGTAATGGAAGGGGCTGTTCAAAATGATATTCCAGGAATTGATGCAGACTGTGGTGGGAGTATGGCTTGTGCAACTTGTCATGTTTATGTGAAAGAAGATTGGTTTCCAAAATTACCAAATAAAGAAACTGGTGAGGATGATATGTTAGACCAAGCATATGAACCAAAAGCAAATAGTAGATTGAGCTGTCAAATAATTGTTTCAGATGAATTAAATGGCTTGGTAATACATTTACCGGAGAAACAAGTTTAATGATTAAAACTGATGCATTAATAATTGGAGCTGGACCCACAGGTCTTTTTTGTGCACATCAATTAGGTATAATTGGATTAAAATGTGAGATAGTTGATAACTTAGATAAAATTGGTGGACAATGTATAGAACTTTATCCAGATAAACCAATTTATGATATTCCCGCAATCCCAGAATGTACTGGCGAAGAGCTAACAAATAATTTAATCGAACAAATAAAACCATTTAATATTAACTTTCACTTAAGCGACAGAGTTCAAGAAATTAAAAAAGAAAAAGAGAATTGGATAGTTAAAACGTTAAATGGAAAAGAATTTTTAACGCCTAATATTGTAATTGCGGGTGGAGTAGGATCATTTGAACCAAGAAAATTTCCAACAAAAAGCGCAGATAAATTTGATGGAAAAACTGTTCTCTATTCAATTAAAGATAAAACAATTTTTAAAGACAAATCTGTTGTAATTTTTGGTGGAGGCGACAGTGCTTTAGATTGGGCAATTGAATTATCAAAATCATCAAAAGTTACTTTAATTCATAGAAGAGATGAATTTAGAGGAGCTCAATCAAGTGTTGATAAAGTTAAAGAATTACAAAAAAATAATAAATTAGAAATTTTTACCAAATACTCCATTAAAGATGTCAAAGGAAATGGAAAACTAGAGTCTGTTGAAATTAAAGATGATGATGAAAATTCAAAATTGATATCTGCTGATTATGTATTAGGTTTTTTTGGTTTAATAATGCAGCTTGGTCCAATTTTAGATTGGGGTTTAAATATTGATAAAAAAACTATTCCTGTAAACACTGAAACATTTGAAACAAATAAACAAGGAATATTTGCAATAGGAGATATCTGTACGTATCCAGGAAAATTAAAATTAATTCTTTCAGGTTTTCATGAAGGAGCCTTGGCAGCAAGAGGATGCTTTAAATATGCTAGACCGGATGAAAAGTTACGTTTTGAATTCACCACAACTTCTAAAGCAGTTCAAAATAGACTTGGTCTAAAAAATGATTGATCTCTTCTCATCTGATACACCTAACGGAAAAAAGATAAGCATTATGCTTGAGGAAATAGGTTTTGAATATTCTGTTAAAAAAATGGATTTATCTAAAGGAGATCAATTTAAAAAAGATTTTAAAGAAATAAGTCCTTTTTCAAAAATACCAGCCATTATTGATCATTCAAACAATAAAGAAAGCGTGTTCGAGTCTGGTGCTATATTAATTTACCTTGCTGAAAAAAGTGGAAAATTTTACGAAAAAGAAAATAAACTTAAAATTGATCAATGGCTTATGGCTCAAATGGGGTCAATCGGTCCTTTTATTGGCCAATATCACTTCTTTTATAAATTTAATAAAGGATTAAGTGAAGTTGGTGAAAAGAGATATTTTGAAATGACCAAAAAAGTATACGAAGTATTAGAAAATCATTTATCAAAAAATAATTATCTTGCAGGAGAAAATTATTCTATAGCTGATATTGCAACTTGGCCATGGATAGCAAGACATCAATGGCATGACATAGGTTTAAAAAATTATAATAATCTTTGTGATTGGTATATTCGTATTGCCGATCGACCAGCGGTAGTTAAAGGTTATAAATTTTTAGATAAAAATTCTGAAATACCTAAGCCTTAATCGTCAGCATAAACTTTTTCATCTTTTTCATGCTTTTCCTGTGCAGCTATACATAAAGTTGCAACGGGTCTTGCCATTAATCTTTTTAAACCAATTGGTTCACCTGTATCTTCACAAAAACCATATGTTCCATCTTGAATTTTTTTAAGAGCTCCATCAATTTTTGTTATAAGTTTGATTTGTCTATTAATTGCCCTCATTTCTACATTTTTCTCTGTATAGGAGCTTGCTTGATCAACAATATCTGCTGATGCACTGTTATCATCCATAGATGCTTGTGCAATTGCCTCATTATTTGATCTTTTTAGATCTTTTTTCCATTCATTTAATTTTAATTTAAAATATGCTAAATGCTTAGCACACATATATTTTTCAGTTTCTTTTGGAACGTAAGTTTTAGAGATCTTTACCATACTTAGTTTTTTGAATTTCGTGAATATATTCATGAATATTGGGGTGTCAAGGAACGTTTAATTGTATAGATTGTAAAAAATGGCTTTAAATAAAAAGAATTTAAATAATTTATTTTACATATTTATTACATCCCATCTAATAATTTGGACACTCATTCCAACGTTTACAAATCATAATCTCCCATTAGATACGATTGAACATTTGGCGTGGGGAAGTAATTTAGATTGGGGTTTTGATAAACATCCACCTTTAGTTGCAGTATTTCTTGAATTTTTTTATCAAATGTTTGGTCCACAAGATTGGGCATATTATTTTTTAAGTCAAATTTTTGTAATTATAAGTTTTTTTATTATTTATAAATTTTCTATTGAAATATTTGATAATAAAATTTTAGGTTTATTTTCTGTTTTAATAATAGAGTCGATTTTCTTTTACAATTTTACTACCCCAGAATTTAATGTAAATGTTTGCCAATTACCGTTTTGGTCATTGACTGTTTATTATTCTTGGAAAATATACAAAAATAATAAAATAAATTTTATTGATTGCCTTTTGGTTGGATTGTTTGCTGGTTTTGGCTTTCTTTCAAAATACCTTTTTATTTATCTGTTAATTTCAATAGATCTTCTGTTTATTTATTTAATATTTATTAAAAAACAAAGAAAGTTTGATTTCAAATACCTGATTACATTTGAGGCATTTATTATTATTCTAATTCCGCACCTAATTTGGTTATTTAACAATGACTATGTCACTATAAATTATGGTTTATCCAGAACAGGAGTTGAAGAAGCTAGTGTCATAGATCATTTAAAATATCCAATTGTTTTTGTATTTAAGCAAGTAGCGATTTTAATACCATTTTTTGTCTTATTATGGACTTTAGTAAAAAAAATTAAATTGAAACTAAATTTTAAAGATAAGAAGCTTATTTTTTTATTACCAATTAATTTAATTCCAATTTTTTTAATGATAGTTTCATCTTTAATTTTAGGATCCAAAATAAGAACAATGTGGATGACCCCTTTTTATTTATTTTGGGGTGTTTTGTTTATTTATATTTTTCAATCTCAAATAAATTTTAAAAAGATTAATATTTTTTTAATATCATTTTTATTTTTATTTTTTCTATCTCCAGCTCTATATGGATATGTTTCTTTATCAAAAGATAATAAAAGGACAGATTATCCAGGTAAAGAAATTGCAGAATTAGTAGAGAGAAGATGGGAAAAAAACTTTGTGAATGAAATCAAATATGTAGTTGGAGATGAATGGCACGCAGGAAACTTATCTTATCATATTTCCACAAGACCTATCTGGTATGAAACAATTAAAGGAAAAACTCATGAACTCGACCCTGACGGTGGTATAATTTATACTGGTAATGCAGATATTTTAAAAGAAATTTGTCCAGGTGATTTTGGAAAAATTAAAAAACAAGGTTTTTGTATGATCGGTGTGAAAAATAGATGACAAAAATTTATATTTTAATTCCAATATATAATGATTGGGAGTCTGTTTCTGAACTTATTAAAGAAATAAATTTTTGTATCAAAGATATTGAAGCAGAGTTTTCAACAATAGTTATTAATGATGCATCAAGTAATCAGCAAAATATAAATTTAGAAAATATAGATAGTTTTAAAAATATTAAAATTATTAATATGAAAGAGAATAGAGGACACGCAAGATGCATTGCAACTGGTCTAAAATATATTCATGAGAAACAAGACTATGACTATATTATTCCAATGGATGGCGATGGTGAAGACAGACCTGAAGAAATAATAGAGTTCACAAACCAAATTAAAAATTTTACAAATAAACCTATCGTAGGAAAAAGGGTAAAGAGAACAGAAAAATTAATATTTAAAATTTGTTACGAATTACATAAACTTATTACTTTCACTTTTACTGGAAAGTCAATTAAGTTTGGAAATTTCACATGTCTTCCAAAATCAACAGTCGAAAAAATGGTCAATGAAAAAGCAACCTGGAACAGTTTTTCTGGATCATTAAGTAAACTTGAAAAAGATTTGGTAGAAATTCCCTCAATAAGAGGTGAAAGATATTTTGGACCATCAAAAATGAGTTTTTTTAATTTAATAAAACACTCACTATCAATAATTAGCGTATTCAGAAGAACAGTTTTATTTCGATCTGCCTTATTTATTGTTGTTTACATACTTTTAATTAAGAGCAATGCCTCAATTTTAACCTCAATGCCACTTTTACTGTTACTATTTATGATCTATTCAATCTCTAGCTTAGCCTTAAGAGAAAATATGGACGAATTTGATCAGGCTTTATCGAATATTAATAACATTGATACGGCTAAATAAAAATTTTAAATTCTTTACACAAGTAAAAGTTGAATAAATTTTTTTTTAAAAGCTTTTTTAATAAGACAATTAAGTATAACATTTATTTATGAAAGTTTTTGCCAGGCGTAATTAGTAGTAAATCTGCCATAACAATTTTTAAGTTATTAATATTTTTTTTTACGAATTTTTTTATTTTTCTGTTTTTCATTAACAACTCGCTATCTGAATCTAGATTCGGCGAGCTAACAGAAATGCGAGACGAAAAAATGCGAGGTAAAGACGGTCAGTGGGTTAGACCCCACCCAGGACCTTTTATTTGGAACCAAATTGAAAAAGAAAAAGGAAAGTTTACTTGGGAAAAAGCTGATAAATATGTCGTTTACGCACAAGAACACAATCAAACAATTCTAGCTACTATCTGGCCCCATGCAAATTGGGAGCAAAAAACTTGCAAAAGAAAAAAAGCTAAAAGTCCTTTTGGAAAACGTTTTACGAAATATTTAAGCAAACCTTGTTCAATGGATGATTATAAAAATTTCCTTATAAAATTAGTTGACCGTTATGATGGTGACGGTTCAAATGATATGCCAGGTTTAACTAAACCAATAAAATATTGGGATGTAATGAATGAGCCAGAGTTTAAAATGTTTTTTAAAGGTAGTAAAGAGGATTTTGTTGAAACTTTTAATTTTTCCTCAAAGGTAATTAAAGAAAAGCAAGCTGATGCAGTAATTGTTATGGCTGGAGCCGCAGGAATGTTTCCAGAAAACAAGAAGTATTGGAAATCTGTTTTACCAAAGATTAAGGATCATTTTGATATAGCAAATATTCATCACATAAGTGGTCCAGAAGGACAATGTGATAAAGAGCTTTGGGTAGATGAATTTGCAACATTATTAAAAAGTGTAGATATTGATAAACCAATTTGGTTGACAGAAGCCATGACTTGTGGCCCTCCAGTAAAAGCTTGGGTAAATGCATTTTTAAATGGAGCTGAAATTATCTTTGATGTTGGTGTGAATGCTCCAGGAAGAAAAATGAGCAAAAAGGGTAGAAAAAAATTAAATGAATTTATTGCTTACTATGATGGGTTTACATCAATAAAAAGCATTTCAAAAAAACAAATAGAATTTACTTATAGTGATGGATCAAAAAAAATTTTAGATTTTTAATTTAAAAATCTATTTAAATTATTATCGTTGGTAGACAATAAAAATCAGCAGTATCTATTTTAGAAGAGTACTGTCTTTTCATATTCCATTTTTTGTGAACCCCAGCACTTGCAAGACTTAGAGTTGCCCTACCATATCTATAATTTGTATTATCCATAGATCGCATTAGACTATTAATCTTTTCATCCTTTTCAGATGAGAATAAATTCTTCTTACCATCTGCATTTGACAATCCTGTAAGCATTACACCTGCTTTTTGATAACGATAACCATTTTTAAATATGCTTTCTAAGCTTGCAACAGCAGTTTTAACTGTTTCAATACTATTGTTTGTTGCAATTGGAAAATCAACCGTCTTTGAGTTTGAATAATATCCAAAGTTTCTTTGAAAAGGACTTGTTCTAACAAATACTGTGATTGCTTTTGCAACTAAAGACTCTGATCTAATTTTTTCAGATGCGTTTAAACAATAATTTGCAACAGCTTCTTTTAATTCTTGGAAAGTCTCAATTCGTTTTCCAAAGGATCTTGATACAACACAACTTTTTCTTTTAGTTTGAGTAGTCTCAATATCAATACAGGGAACTCCTCTAAGTTCCATTGCAGTTCTTGAGCTTAAAACGTTTGAGCTTTTTTTTATCCATGTATTTGATTTATTTTTGAGTTGTTTTGCATTGTAAATTCCATTTTTTTGATAAAATTTTGTAAGTTGTCTACCAACACCCCAAACATCATTAATTTCAACTTTCTCTAAGATTGGATCTAGATTTTCAATACCTATCAAGCTTGTAACACCTGACTGTTTTTTCTTTGCAATGTGATTTGCAACTTTACTTAACGTTTTGGTTTTAGCAATTCCAATACTAGTTGGAATACCAGTCCATTTTAAAACTGTTTGCCTTATTTCTCTTCCTACACTTTCAACCTCTGTATCTGTATAATTTGATAAATCCATGAATGCCTCATCAATTGAATAAACCTCAATATCAGAATTAAATCTTTTAAGGGTTCTCATTACCCTTCTAGATAAATCTCCGTATAACGAATAATTTGATGAGAACACTTCTACTTTATTTTTCAAAATAATATCTCTTGCTTTAAAATAAGGTTCACCCATTTTAATACCTAAAGCTTTTGCTTCGTTAGATCTTGAAATAATACAACCATCATTGTTGGATAAAACAACAACAGGTTTTTTTCTAATTCTTGGATTAAATAATCTTTCACAAGATACATAGAAAGAATTACAATCAACTAATGCTATTTTTTTAGAATACTGAGTGGATGACATAAGTTACTACTCCCCATATAAAAACATCTTGTTCTTCATTAATTAAAATTCTGTCTGTAAATTCTTTAGATCCAGATGTTAGAAATTTTTTATCTCTCTCTTGAACTAAAGTTTTAACAACAAGTTCGTCATGAACATTTGCAATAACAGTTGAAAAGTTTTTTGGTGTTAAACTTTTATCGACAACTAATAAATCTCCATCGTTTATCCCAACGTCCACCATAGATTTTCCCTGAACTCTAATGATGAAAGTTGCTGGAACATTCTTGATCAAATGCACATTTAAATCGATATCTTCCTCGATATAGTCTGTTGCAGGCGATGGAAAACCCGCGCCAGCCTTATGTAAATAGTAGGGTACAGTTAGCTTCATAAATGTTCTTATTTTGTTCTAATTAATACATAAGTTTCAGAATAGTGTCAAATAGGTTGTACTTTGAGTCTGTAAGTGAATCAAAAGTGAATCAAAACGAGAACATTCAAACTAGATTTTGTATGGTTGTGGAAAACTTTAACAACAAGTAGTTTATTAAAAACAAAATGGAAAGTTTTAAAACATTAAAAGGCAGTTGTGGTTGTGGGAAAGTAACATATCAAATCAAAGACAAACCTCTCATAACGCAAGCTTGTCACTGTAAAGATTGCAAAAAATCAACAGGATCATCATTTGTAATTCACACAATGGTATTCGAGGATGACTTTAGTTTTGATGGCAATGTTTCATCTACGGAACTACCTACAGGAAGTGGTAAAGGAATGAGAGCTTACTTTTGTGTAATTTGTGGTGTTTACGTTTACTGTCAATACAATATTTCATCAGGCAAGGGTGGAAGGATTGCTGTTAGAACAGCTACTTTAGAAAATCCCATTATTCCTGATGCACACATTTTTGTTAAGGACAAGGACCCTTGGATTGATATAGTTAATAAAAATATTTGTCATGATGTAATGTATGATAGAGATAAAACTTGGTCTGAGGAAAGTTTAAAAAGATTAAAAGAAAAAATGAATTAATAAAAATGTTTTCCATGAAAAAATTAACATGTCATTGTGGAGCAGTAGAAATACAGGTCAATCTTAAAGATAACATTGATAAACTTAAAAGATGCAATTGTTCAATGTGTAAAAGAAAAGGAACTATGGTTGCAACAATTGAAAAAAAAGATTTAAAGGTTATTAAAGGTGAAAATAAAATTAAAGTTTATCAATTCAATACAAAAGTTGCTAAGCACCACTTTTGCTCAGAATGTGGAATTCAAACTCACAATCAAAGAAGAAGTGATCCTAATACTTATGGTATAAATATGGGGTGCATAGATGATATAGAGGTGAATGAATTATTTAAATTTAAAACATTTATAAATGATGGTCAAAATCATATAAAAGATAGGAAATAGAATGAAAAAATTAATATGTCATTGTGGTGAGGTTGAACTTGAAATTAAAGAGTCCGAGGGAGCGCTTGATAAGTTTTTAAGATGTAATTGTTCACTTTGTAAAAAAAAGGGCTATATAATGACCTTTGCTCCTATTACAGATGTAAAAATTACGAAGGGTGAAGACAAGCTTAAACTTTACCAATATCACACCAAAGTAGCAGAACATCATTTTTGCTCAGAGTGTGGAATTTATACACATCATAAAATGAGAAGTAGACCTGATACGTTTGGATTAAATGTTGGATGTATCGATGATATTGATCAGTTTAAATTAGAAAATGTCGGTTTAAATGACGGTCAAAATCATCCAATGGACCAAAAAAAATAATTTCAATGGACACTGTAAGCGAATGTTTTGATAAGGTAAAAATTGATTGTATCAAATTTATAAAATCTCAAGAAACATCGAAAGAAAAATTTAAAGGAAAAGAAAAGATGTTAAAATCTTTTTTAATTCCCGCTTGTTTTTGGATATCATCAAAGGCTA
>CACHTB010000024.1 GCA_902582735.1 uncultured Pelagibacteraceae bacterium | reverse complement strand
AAAAATCTCTCGCCTTATGCTTTCACCAAATTTAAAAATCTTGAACTTTTAGAAAACTTAAAAAAATGGTTTAACTTTAAATTTGAAGTTATTTTTTTTTATAATGTTTATGGACCAAGACAAATAAAAAGTGGAGACATGGCAACAGTGATAGGTATATTTGAAGATCAATATTCAAACAAAAAATCATTGAGTGTAGTTAAGCCAGGAACTCAGACAAGGAGGTTTACTCATATAAATGATACTGTTAGAGTTTGTTATGACGCCTTTAAAAAAAATAAATGTAAATATTATAGTATAAGCCACAAAAAATCATATTCCATTTTAGAGGTTGCGAAAATGTATAAATCTAAAATTTCTTTTTTAAAACCAAGAGAGGGAGAAAGATACGCCTCAGCATTAACAAAAATTAGCAATAATAACAAAATTATCCAAAAATATGGAAAATTACAATTGAAAGATTACATAAGTTCGTTTATTAAAAGTTGCAATTATGAAAATTAAAAGCTCATTAAAATCACTAAAAAAAAGAGATTTAAATTCCAAACTTGTTAGAAGAAGAGGAAGAGTTTACATCATAAACAAAACTAATCCAAAATTTAAAGCAAGACAAAAATAACTTTATGGATAACGAGAACCATAAAAATACATGGAATAATTTTACAAAATTTGTTCTTTGGGGAACAATTGCTATAATTAGTGTATTGGTTTTAATGGCAATTTTTCTTTTATAAATGAAAATTGGATCAATTAAAGAAAATTTAAATTTAGAGCAACGTATTGCTATTACTCCAGAAATAATTAAAAAATATAAATCATTAGAACTAAATATAATTCTACCCAAAGGATATGGAGAACACCTAGGCATTTCTGATAATGAATTTATCAATGAGGGAGTAGAAATATTGGATAATGATGAAAAAGTAATATTAGAGGCTGACGTAATTTTGCAAATGAATTTAATCTCAGAGGAGAGTTTTGAAAGACTTAAAAATGAACAAATCTTAATTGGTGTTTTAAATCCTTATATTAACAAAGAAAAAATAAATAGACTTTTGGATAAAAAAGTAAACTGTTTTTCACTTGAGCTTTTACCAAGAATTACGAGAGCACAATCAATGGATATACTTTCATCTCAGGCAAATTTAGCAGGTTATAAAGCAGTATTAGACTCATTTGCGTATTATCAAAAAGCTATCCCCATGATGATGACCGCGGCAGGAACGATCCCAGCGGCCAGGGTTTTAGTAGTAGGCGCAGGTGTTGCTGGTTTACAAGCAATTGCAACGGCAAAAAGAATGGGTGCTATAGTTTATGCAACAGATGTAAGGTTAGCATCAAAAGAACAAGTTGAAAGCTTAGGTGGAAAATTTCTTATTGTTGAGGGCGCAGAAAATTTAGAGACAGAAGGTGGATATGCAAAAGAAACATCTAAGGAATTTAAACAAAAACAAGAAAATTTATTAAAAGAAACATTAAAAAAAATTGACATCGTAATTTGTACTGCCTTAATCCCAGGAAAAAAAGCGCCTTTAATTATTAAAAAAGATATGATTGATGTAATGCAAAGTGGATCTGTAATTTATGATCTTGCAGCTTCACAAGGAGGGAATTCTGAACTTACGAAAGTAAATGAAATTATAGATCATAAAGGAGTAAAAATAATGGGAGATAGTAATATCTTGAATAAACTACCAAATTCAGCATCAAATTTGTATGCAAAAAATATATTCAATTTTGTCAGTAATTTATATGATAAAGAAAACAAAAAGATTAATATAAATCTAGAAGATGAAATTATAGAGAAGACACAAATTAAATAATTATGGAAATAGATCCTTTTATATTTAGGTTTAGTATATTTATACTATCGATTTTTGTGGGTTATTATGTGGTTTGGAGCGTAACCCCATCTCTTCATACCCCTTTAATGTCAGTAACAAATGCAATTTCTTCAGTAATCATTGTAGGTGCAATAATTGCAGCTTTAGCAAGTAACTCAGATAAAATTTTTGAAACTTCAAGTTTATTTGGGTTTCTTGCAATTATTTTAGCAGCAGTGAATATTTTTGGTGGATTTTTGGTGACACAAAGAATGCTTCAAATGTACAAGAAAAAGAAAAAATAAAATAAATTTATGTCAGCAAATCTTTCCGCAACATTTTACTTAATTTCTGGAATTTTATTTATCTTGGCACTTAGAGGTCTTTCCTCTCCAGAAACCTCAAGACAGGGAAATTATTTTGGAATTGCCGGTATGGCGATAGCAATTGTTGTAACTTTCCTATCTGTAGGAAATTTTGGTTCTGGCTTTATATATGTTTTGATATTTTTAGTAATTGGAGGATCTATTGGTTCATTTATAGCTTTTAAAATCCCAATGACTGCAATGCCAGAACTTGTTGCAGGATTTCATAGTTTAGTTGGTCTAGCTGCAGTATTTGTTGCAATTTCTGCATTTCTAAATCCAGAAGCTTTCAATCTTGGAAGCATAGGAAATATAAAACTTGCAAGTTTAATTGAAATGTCTTTAGGAGCTGCTATTGGAGCGATTACATTCTCAGGCTCAATTATAGCTTTTTTAAAACTCAGAGGGATAATGTCGGGAGCACCTATAACTTTTAAAGGGCAACATTTTATTAATCTATTTATAGGACTCACAATTATTTTTTTAATTTATTATTTATGCAGAACCCAATCATCAAATATTTTTTGGACAATTGTAGCTATTTCTTTTTTAGTTGGAGTTTTGCTCATTATACCAATTGGAGGAGCAGATATGCCAGTAGTAATTTCTATGCTAAATTCCTATTCTGGTTGGGCAGCAGCTGGTATCGGATTTACATTAGAAAATTCAGCTCTAATTATTACAGGAGCATTAGTTGGATCTTCTGGAGCTATTCTTTCATACATAATGTGCAAAGGAATGAATAGATCGTTCTTTAATGTGATTCTTGGAGGATGGGGCGCAACAGATCAAACATCACCTGCTCAAAGCAAGGAGCAAAAACCAACAAAAAGTGGAAATGCTGATGATGCAGCTTTTTTAATGAAAAATGCATCTTCTGTAATTATTGTTCCTGGTTATGGAATGGCTGTAGCTCAAGCACAACATGCATTAAGAGAAATGGTTGATGCTTTAAAAAAAAATGGTGTAAAAGTTTCTTATGCAATCCATCCAGTTGCAGGAAGAATGCCTGGACATATGAATGTACTATTAGCAGAGGCTAATGTACCTTATGATGAGGTATTTGAATTAGAAGAGATAAATAATGATTTTGCAAACTGTGACGTAGCCTATGTAATTGGAGCTAACGATGTTACAAATCCCGTTGCTAAATCTGACCCACAAAGTCCAATATATGGCATGCCAGTCTTAGATGTTGAAAAAAGTAAATCAGTTTTATTTGTAAAAAGGAGTTTATCACCTGGTTACGCCGGTATTGATAATGACCTTTTCTATAGAGATAATACCTTGATGCTTTTTGCAGATGCAAAAAAAATGACAGAGGAAATAGTTAAAAGTTTATAAATTGACAAAAATTTTTTGTGATATTGCAGATATAAGTTTAATTAAAAAATTTAATAAAAAAAAAATAGTTAAAGGTTTTACAACTAACCCTAGCTTGATGAGGAAAGCTGGTGCAAAAAACTATACAAAATATTCTAGAGATATACTTGCCATTACAACTAAACCTGTTTCTTGTGAAGTGTTTGCAGATAATGCAAAAGAGATGATTTTGCAGGGAAATAAAATAAATAAATGGGGAAGAAATGTATATGTCAAAGTTCCTATAACTAATTCTAAAGGAAAATTTATGGGAGCTGTAATAAATTCTTTAAATAAAAATAAAGTAAAACTTAATATAACTGCTGTATATACCGCTAAACAAACTAAACAAATATTAGGCAAAATAGATAAAAAAACAAAGGTGGTTATATCAATTTTCGCTGGAAGAATGGCTGATGTAGGCAAAGATCCTCTGCCAGAATTTAAAAAAAGTATAAAAATTTCAAAAAAATATAAAAATGTAGATATACTTTGGGCGAGTACGAGAGAGCCATACAATTATATTCAAGCAAAGCAATTAGGATGTCAGATAATTACGGCGCCACCTTCTATAATAGAAAAAATTGAAAAGTTTGGTAAAACTTTTCAAAAACTAACAAAAGATACTGTTAAAGGATTCTTGTTAGATACTAAGAAATCAAAGTTTAAAATTTAGAGTTGGTTGCGGGGGACGGATTTGAACCGCCGACCTCAAGGTTATGAGCCTTGCGAGCTACCAGGCTGCTCCACCCCGCGATATTTAAATCCTGTTCCTGAGTTTATTAAGTTTTTTAACTCTTTTAATATTTTCTTGAAGAATTCTCTTTTTCTTTTCTGATGGTTTTTCGTAAGTATTTTTCAACTTTATAATTTTAAAAAAACCATCACGCTGAAGTTTTCTTTTCAAAACCCTCAGTGCCTGTTCAACATTATTATCTTTTACTTCTATTTTAATAACAACCTCCAAAAAACGAAATTAAGTACCACTTTATAAAATAATTGTCTATTATTATTCATTTTATTTAATGTTTTGAGCTTTTTCTTTCTCTTTTTTCTCTCTCATAATTCGTCTTTCGGCTTTCTCAATAGCGTCTACAAGTTCCTTTTGAGAAAATAATCCCATAGCCACAGGATCTTTTGCATTAAGATTATTAAAGTTCCAATAACTCTTATTTCTGATTGCCGTCACCGAGTTTTTTGTAACCCCTACAAGTTTTGCAATTTGTGAATCTTTCAAAATACCATGCTGTTTAATTAACCAAAGTGCTGAGTTTGGTTTATCTTGTCTTTTTGATAAAGGCACATATTTTTTAATCTTTTTATCTATATTTTCAATTTTAACATCATTTATTTTTAAATTTAATGGTCTATTGATATTCTCAGATGATAAATTGATTTCTTCTCTAGTAAGTTGACCAGACATAACCGGGTTATACCCAACTATACCTTTTGCCACTTCTCCATCTGCTATACCCTGTACTTCTACTTCATGTAGTTTACAAAAATCAGCTATTTGTTTGAATGTAAGTGAAGTATTTTCAACTAACCAAACAGCAGTTGCCATTGGCATCAAAGGGGCATTAGACATTAATTATTTTTCTCTGATCTAAAGTTTTGGAATTTTTTGTTAAATTTGCTTATTCTGCCTTTATCTAATATTTTTTGTTTTCCACCTGTCCAAGCCGCGTGCGATTTTGGGTCAATTTCTAACTTAAGAACCTCGCCCTCAGATCCCCATGTGGATTTAGTTTCAAATTGTGACCCATCAGTCATTTCGACTTTTACATTATGATAGTCTGGGTGTATATTTCTTTTCATAGTGGTCGGTTTATAACAAAAGTAATCTTTAAAACAATTAAAAGTTTTCTAATTTTTCAAGCATTTTTTGGAAAATATTACTGTTTGAAGCCTTTATATCTATAGCTTCATCCTCAAACTTACTTATATCACTAATCTTACCTCCTGCCTCTTCAATAATTAATATTCCTGCAGCAATGTCCCAAATATTAATGTTGTTGTGGAAAAATCCGTCTAATCTTCCAGACCCAACATATGCCATATCGAGAGCTGCGCATCCAGTATTTCTCATATTTAAATTGGGACTTGCGTATTTTACACCATAGCTATTGGAGGAAAATAAACATTCTTCCAAATGAATTTTGCTAGAAACTCTTACTCTTTGATTGTTAAAATATGCTCCACTGTTTTTTTCAGCATAAAACATTTCATTTTTAATTGGATCAAAAATTAACCCTGATTTCAATTCACCATTGATTCTTAGAGCAACTGATATTGCAAAGTGTGGTATTCCATGCATAAAATTGATAGTCCCATCTATTGGATCAATTATCCAACAGGCATCTTCATCTTTATTTTTGATTATTCCACTTTCCTCAGTAATAAAAGAATAATTTTTTTTTGCTTTTGAAAGTTCTTCAATTAGTATTGTTTCTACTTTTTTATCTGTTTTTGTTACAAAGTCTCTTGGTCCTTTTTTAGAGACTTGTAAATTTTCAATTTCACCAAAATCTCTTATAATTATTTTAGAAACCTTTTCACAGGCTCTAATCATAACATTTAAATTTGGTGAAATTGAATTCATAAGTTAAACTTTTTTTACATATTCAATTGTTCTTGTATCGACAATTATCTCATCACCACTTTCTATAAATGGTGGAACTTGAATATTCAACCCATTATCAAGAGTTGCCGGTTTATAAGAAGATGAAACAGTTTGACCTTTTAATGCTGCATCAGTAGTTTCAATTTTACTTTTAATTTGATTAGGTAAAATAATACTTAAAGGAGTCTCATCATGAAAATTGATTGTAACCTCTAAATTTTCAGTTAACATTTTTCCTTTCTCTCCAACAATATCTTTTTTAATATTAATTTGCTCAAAACTTTCTGGATTCATGAAAAAATAATCCGTTTCATCATCATAGAGGTAATTAAATTTTATTTCCTCTAAAGACGCTTTTTCCACAGTTTCGCTAGATCTAAATCTTTGATTAAGTTTTGTATTTTTACCCAAACTTTTCATTTCAACTTGTGCAAATGCTCCACCTTTACCAGGTTTTACATGTTGTGTTTTCAATACTTCCCATAAATCATCTTTATGTTCCAATATCATTCCAACTCTTATTTCAGTTGCATTTATTTTCATTTTAATTTTTTTATTGCATCGTGTGGTTTGTATTTATTATTATTCCAAATGTAGCTTGAGATAGCTAAAAAGTTAGCTTTGTTCAACAAAAGTTTTTTATAGTTTTTTTCATTAATGCCACCGATCGCAACAATTGGTTTATCACTTAACTTATTTATTTCCCCCAAAATACTTGGTTTTGCTCTAAATATTACTTTTTTTGTTTTTGTCTTATAAAAAGCACCAACAGCAATATAACTTGCTCCATTCGTTAATGCTTTCTTTGCCAAATTAATTGAATTATGGCAAGTGATTCCAATTATTTTATTTTTTAAAATTTTTTTTGCTTTCAATATGCTCATATCTTTTTGACCCAAATGACAACCATCTGCATTGACTTTTAAAGCAAGAATTGGATCATCATTTATCAAAAATTTAACTTTATATTTTCTGCAGATCTTGATTATCTTTTTTGAAATTAAAATTTTTTTAGAAAGTTTTTCATTTTTCAATCTTAATTGAAAAAAACTTACTTTTTTTGATTTAAAAACAAGCTCTAGATATTTAAAAAATTTATTATTTTGTATTTTCGTAGGAGAGATTAAATAAACAAATCTTTTATTTTGAATTTTCAAGACTCTCTGACCACATCCCTTGTGCTGCTAAACTACACATTTTGGCTCTATGATCAAACACTTCTTGAGTTCCCTTAATATTATTAATATTTTTAGACCAAAATTTTAAAGCACTTTGTTGAAGAGCTCTTCCATATGAGTAGGTCATAATAAAACTTGAATCATTTTTAACATTTATTTGATTCAGATTATTTGCTGCCTCAACTTCTGTCTGTCCACCAGATAAAAATGCAATACCCGGAACTTCAGATGGTACATTGTTGTTTAAACATTCTAATGTCATTTCAGCTACTTCGTTATTCGAAATTGTCTCATTCGAATCTGTTCCAGGAAGAATCATATTAGGTTTTAAAATTGTGCCTTTCAGATCAACTTTATTTATATCTAATTCGTCATAACATCTTTTGATGACCTCAGATGTTTTACTAAAACAATCTTTAGCCGAGTGTTTTCCATCCATTAAAATTTCTGGTTCTACAATTGGCACCATTCCAGCTTCTTGCGCTAGTGCAGCGTATCTAGCTAAAGCATGAGCATTAGCTGCTATTGATAACTTACTTGGGTATGCTTCAGAGATAACATAAACACCTCTCCATTTTGTAAATCTGGCACCAAGTTGATAATAATCTTTGAGTCTCTCTCTTAATCCATCTAATCCCTCAGTAATTTTTTCTTCTTTGGAACCTGCTAACGTTTTTGCACCTGTATCTACTTTTATTCCTGGCACGGATCCACTTTCAGAAATTAATTCTGGTATAGATTTATTTTGAGAAGTATTTTGTCTAATTGTTTCATCATACAATATCACACCACCAATACATTCTTTCATTGAGTTTGAAGAAAAAAGTGTTTCTCTGAAGATTAATCTATTTTTTTCATTAGACTCCACATTTACCGAGTCTAATCTTTTTTTCATAGTCCCGGTGCTTTCATCAGCCGCTAGTATTCCTTTTCCGTTTTGAAGAATTTTCTTTGCTATTTTGTATAATTCAGACATTTAATTAAGCGCCCTTATACCAGGAAGAAGTTTTCCTTCAAGATATTCTAAAAATGCTCCACCAGCAGTTGAGACAAAATTAAATTTGTTTTTAATTTTTATAGAGTTTATAACAGAGACTGTATCTCCACCACCAATAACAGAGTAAATTTCTCCTTGTTTATTTCCTATATATTTTGCTATTTCTAAACTACCTATTGAAAAATTAGGATTTTCAAAATATCCCAATGGCCCGTTCCATAATATGGTTGACGAATTATTGATTATACTTTTAATATTTTGTAGCGTTTTTGAACCTACATCAAGTATCATATCATCATTTTCTATTTGATTTATTGATTTTTGGATAGAAACGTCTTCAAGGCTTTTTCCAACTTTAACATCCTCAGGGAAATATATTTTACAACTATTAGTTTCTATCTTAGAAAAAATTTCCTCAATTATTTTTTCAGAATTTCTTTCAAATAATGAGGCTCCTATATTGTAACCTTTATATTTTAAAATGTTATTAGCCATAGCTCCAACTATTACAATGTTATCAAATTTAGGTATTAGGTTTTTTATAACGTCTATTTTTGTAGAAATCTTTGATCCACCAATTATACAAGTAATTGGCTTTTTAATTTCTGTTGTAATTTTTTTGAGAGCCTCAACTTCTGAATTGATCTGAAGTCCACTATAGGATGGTATAAATTTTGTAATACTTGTTACTGAAGCATGATCTCTGTGTGAACATGAAAATGCATCATTTACGTAAATGTCCCCAAGTTTTGCCAAATGTTCAGAAAATTTGTCATTATTATTCTCTTCCTCTGGGTAAAATCTAATATTTTCTAAAATTATTAATTTTTCATCAGCACTTTTAAACAATTCATCTTTTTTTAAATTAAAAATATTTGCCTTCTCTAGTTTGACATTTTCATTAACCTGTGAACTTAAATTATCTCTTATTGGTTGAAGAGATAGGTCACTTTTAAATTTTCCTTTTGGCCTTCCAATATGAGAAATTATCAATATTTTTGCATTTTTTGATAAAAGAAAATTAATCGTTGGAATAATTTTATCTATTCTATTTGTATCGATTATTTTCCCATCCAAAATTGGAACATTTAAATCTAATCTTAAAAGAACTATTTGATTATTTAAATTTTCTAAATTTGTTATGGATTTCATTAATTGATTTTACTAAAGTATCTAGCAATATCACACATTCTATTTGAAAAACCCCATTCATTGTCATACCATGCAGAAATTTTTCCCATTTTCGAGCCAACAACATTAGTTAGAGAACTATCTAATATTGCTGATGAGCTATTATGGTTGAAATCTATTGATACTAATTTTTCCTTTGTGATATCTAAGATATTTTTTAGATAAGAATTTGATGCTTTCGAAAATGAATTATTTAATTTTTCTTTAGAAATATTCTTTTTAACATTAAAAACAAACTCAACCAAAGATACATTGGGAGTTGGCACTCTCATTGCAATTCCCTCAAGCTTCCCTTTTAAAGAAGGTATAATCTCGCCAATTGCCCTAGATGCACCAGTTGATGTTGGCACAATTGATTGGCTAGCAGATCTTGCTCGTCTCGGATCCTTATGAGAATTATCTAATATTCTTTGATCTGTTGTAAAAGCATGAATTGTTGTCATAAAACCATTTTGGATTATAAAATTTTTATTTATTACATCTGCAATAGGTGCAAGGCAATTAGTTGTACAAGATGCAGCTGAAATGATATTATCATTCTTTCCAATTTTTCTATGATTAACGCCAAAAACAACTGTTTTGTCTGCATTTTTACACGGAGCTGATACTATAACTTTTTTTGCTCCATTTTTTAAATGTGGTATTAGTTTTTCTTTGAAATTAAATTTACCTGTACACTCAAATACATAATCAACATTGTATTTTTTCCAATTTATCTCTTGAATATTTGAGAATTGTGAAAATGAAATTTTGTCTTTATTTATTTTTAAATAACTTGAATTAGATTTTATCTCAGCGTTGAATTTACCATGCACTGAGTCGTATTTTAACAAGTTTGCACAAACCTCTGAGCCTGATCTATTATTAATATGTTTAATTTGAATTTTGCCTTTATGATTTTCATAAATTGACCGGACAACCATTCTTCCGATCCGACCCATACCATTAATCCCAATTTTAATTGGCATTTTTTTTTATGTTTAATTTTATTTTTTTACAAATTTTTTCAACATTCAGTCCGAAGTGATTGTATATTTTTTTGTAAGGAGCACTTTTTCCAAAATCATTAATTGAAAATGATAATCCCTTATTGTTGATATATTTTGACCATGATTGATCTGATCCTGCCTCTATAGAAAATATTTTGCTAGTTTCATTTAAAATCTTGCTTTTATATTTTTGACTTTGTTTATCAAAGATTTCTTGACAAGGCATAGATACAACTTTTGAGTACATTTTTTCTTTGGCTAATTTATGACTTATATCTAAAGCTAGATTTACCTCTGAGCCAGTAGCCAGTATAGTTATCTTTATTTTTTTATTTGTTCTCATTACCTCATAAGCGCCGTAAGAGCATTTATTCTTAGATGTAAAACGTTTTCTTATTGGATCCAAGTTTTGCCTAGTTAATGCAAGAACACTTGGAGTTTTTGATTTTTTTAGCGCCAGATCCCAGCATTCAATGGTTTCTGTTTGATCAGCGGGTCTAAGTATGTTTAAATTTGGTATAGATCTAAGGCCTGACAATTGTTCTATAGGTTGGTGAGTTGGACCATCTTCCCCTAATCCAATAGAGTCATGTGTCATTACATAAATTACTCTTTGTTTCATTAATGCAGAAAGCCTAATTGAAGGTTTACAATAATCAGAAAATATTAAAAAAGTTCCTCCATAGGGAATTAAATTACTGTGTAATGCTAAACCATTCATTATTCCACACATTGCATGTTCTCTCACTCCGTAATGAATATAGTCACCATCGAAATTTTTAGCATTTATAACTTTGTTAAATTTAGATTTTGTATTATTTGAACCCGCTAGATCTGCAGACCCTCCAATTAAGTTATTTTTTAATTTAAATAATGAGTTTAAAACAGCTTCAGAAGATTTCCTTGTTGCTAATGGCTTTAAATTTGCAATAACATCTTTCTTTTGTTTTAAAATTGAACGAGAAAAATTATTACTAAACAATTCTTTAAAACCATTTTTATTTCTTGAAAAATTTTTCTTCCATTTTGTTTCTGTCTTAAAACCTTTAAATCCTATTTTTCTCCATTCTTTTAAGATATTTTTTGGTATTTCAAACGGTTTAAAAGGCCAATTTAATTTTTTTCTTACTAACTCTATTTCTTTAGGCCCAAGAGGACTCCCATGAGAAGATGCTTTGCCAACTTTATTGGGTGAACCAAATCCAATTTTTGTTTTACACGATATAACAGTCGGCTTAATTGCTTTTTGTGCCTTGTCGATTGCGCTATATATTTGTTTTTCATTATGACCATCAATATAAATATAATTCCAACCATAGCTTTCAAACCTTTTTTTATAGTTATCTGACACAGCAAGACTAGTTGGTCCATCAATGGAAATAGAGTTGTTATCAAATAACATGATTAAATTTTTAAGTCTTAAATGACCCGCCAAACTCATTGCTTCGTGACTTATACCCTCCATTAAACATCCATCACCTGCTAGAACGTAAGTTTTATGATTAATTGTTTTACTTCCAAATTTTTTTTTTAAAACTTCTTCAGCAATTGCAAAACCAACTGCATTTGCAATTCCTTGTCCTAGTGGTCCAGTTGTTGTTTCTATCCCAGAGTTTTTTTCATATTCAGGATGTCCAGCACAAATAGAATTCAGTTGTCTAAAGTTTTTAATATCGGAAATCTTTATACTTTTATAACCGGTTAAATAAAGCAAAGAATATAATAACATTGATCCATGGCCAGCAGATAAAACAAACCTATCTCTATTAATCCAACTTGGATTTAACGGATTAAATTTTAGAAAGTTTTTAAATAGGACAGTTGCAACATCTGCCATACCCATTGGCATACCAGGGTGGCCTGAATTGGCTTTTTCAACTGCATCCATTGAAAGAACACGAATTGCGTTCGATAAATCTTTATTTTGTATTCTCAAAAAACTATCCTGTATAGACTTAGGTAACTCAATTTAATAGTATGTTTATATATAATGAATTCCATAACTGAAAAAGAAAAAAAATTAAATCAAATACTCGAAAAACTTAAAAATTTTGATCAACCCAAAAAAGATAACTCACTAGAATTAGGAAACCTTAAAGAGCAAAAAAATCAATTAGAAATTGAATATAAACAACTATTAGAAAATTTTAATTTTTTAGAAAAAGAAAATCTTAAATTAAAGCAGAAGTTTGAAGAATTTAAGTCTAAGGATGAGAATGAAAAAAAAAGAGAGCAAAAATTTTCAGAGAAAATAGATGAATTAAATCAAGAAACAGATAGTTTATTGAATGAAATTGAAAAATGGCAAATGTAAATATCAAGTTTAATGGAAAAGAATACTTGCTGTCCTGTGAGGATGGGCAAGAGGAGCATTTAGAGGAGCTATCATCACATCTAAGTCAAAAGTTTAGCGGTCTTAAAAACTCACTTGGTAACATAGGTGAAAATAAGCTTTTACTAATCACTTCAATTACCACAATGGATGAATACTTTGAGACTAAAAAAAAATTGGAAAAACAAAAGATAGAAATTCAAAATTTAATTATTAAATTTAAGGAATTAAAATCCTTAGTTTACAAATATAAAGATGAAAAAGAGAAAGAAAT
>CACHTB010000023.1 GCA_902582735.1 uncultured Pelagibacteraceae bacterium | reverse complement strand
TTCATAAATATTATTTTTAAGAACTCTTTTACCCATTTCGTCTATTTTTTTTAATATTTTTCTTGAATGATTGTAATTAATTTTTTTTTTAATTAATTCACAAACATTATTTAAACTTTTTACTTTGCTTGCAATTTTAAGATTTAATAATAAGTCATATACCTCTTTGAAATTATGAATAAATGGCCCAAAAATAATATAATTTTTTCCCCTTACAGGCTCTAAAGGATTTTGGCCTCCATGATTAATTAATGATCCTCCAACAAAACATAAATTAGATATTTCATAAAATTTACGAGCTTCTCCATATGTATCAGCAATATATATATCTGTGGATTTACTTATTTTATTTCTAGATGATCTTGTAATTACATTTAATTGTTTGCTTTCTAACAGTCTAACTATTTTATCAGTTCTATAGACATGTCTTGGAATTATAACTGTAAGCAAATTATTAATACTTTTTTTTACTTTTTTATGAGCCTCAGAAATTAAATCTTCTTCATTGTCATGAGTACTCGCGCAACAAAAAATTTTTCTATCTCTAATTATCCTTTTTAAATCAGAATTTACCTTTGTTTTTTTTTCTCCAAAGTATTTTAGGTTTCCTGCAATTTTTATATTTTTTACTCCAAGTTTACTCAAATAAATTTTCGACTCTTTATTCTGTGGAAGTGCCAAAGTAATACTACTAAAGATTTTTTTTGCAAAATTTGGAAATCTTAACCATCTTTTATAACTTTTTGATGTGATTCTTCCATTAATTAAAACTATGGGTATATTTTTTCTTTTTAGATTTTCAATCATGTTTGGCCATATTTCTGAGTCTATAAAAATTGCCACTTTTGGTTTCCAAAATTCCAAAAATTTATTTGTCAAATAATTTTCATCTATTGGAAAATATACGTGTTCGGTTTTTCTAAATTTTATTTTTTTAACAACTGATGCAGAACTCGTAGTGGTAGATGTGAGTAAAATTTTTTGGACTTTATTATTTTTTTCTAAAATTTTAATTATAGGGAGAATACTCATAATTTCCCCAACACTTGCTCCATGAAACCAAATCGTTTGGTTTTTATTATATTTTTTATAGATACAAAATTTTTCAAGAAATCTATTAAAATCCTCTTTTCCGATTATAATTCTTGCAGCAAATATTATTGGTGAAAATAATAAAAAAGTTATTGCTAAAATTTCGTAAAAAAAAAACATTAGTTTTCTTTAATTTGTCGATTATAAAAATTTTGATAAATCTCAGAATGTTTAATTAAATCATTATGTTTACCTTGATCTATAACTTTTCCTTTATCAAGAACATAAATAATATTTGAATTTAGAATTGTTGAAAGCCTATGGGCAATTACAATAGTTGTCTTATTTGAAATTAATTTTTCCAATGCCTTTTGAATTTTTTCTTCAGTTTCAGAGTCTAATGAAGATGTTGCTTCATCTAAAAGAATAATTTTGCTATTTTTTAAAAAAGCTCTTGCAATTGAAAGTCTTTGTTTTTCACCACCGGACAATTTAATCCCATTTTCACCAATTTTGGTCTCAAATTTATTTTCAAGTTTGTTTATAAACTCAGTGCACATTGCCATATCTGCAGCTTTATATATTTCATCATTTGAAGCATCAGGTCTTGCATATTTAATATTATTTAAAACTGTATCGTCAAATAAAGTGGTGTTTTGATCGACAATTGAAATTTCTTTTCTAAGAGAGGAAAGTTTTACCTCTTTTATGTTTTGACCATCTACCTCGACTTTTCCAGAAATAGGATCGTATATTCTTGGTATTAGACTTAATAAAGTAGACTTTCCGGAACCACTATGACCAACAAGTGCTGTCATTTTGTTTCCAGCAATATTTATATTTATATCTTTAAGTACACGGTTATCTAAATTGCTTTCATAATTAAAATTTACATTATTAAAATTAATAGAGCCCTCATTTAATTTCAACTCTCCTAAACTTTCATTAGATGAAATATTATTTTTAGTATCTATTATTGGTATAATTCTTTTTCCAGCAGATAAACCTTGAAAAATTCCTACATTGATAGTCGCTAAAGATTTTACAGGTTGGTAAGCTAACATCATTGCCGCGAGAAAAGAAAAAAAATTATTAATATTGAGTTGTCCATTCATAATAAGTTTTCCAGAGTAGAAGATTAAAATTGCAATCATTATACCAGTTAGCATTTCCATTATTGGAGTGGCTCTTATAAATACAGTTGCAATTTTGATAGATTTCTTCTTAAGATCATCAACAAATTTTTCAGACCTCTTATTTTCAAAATTTTCTCTTTGAAAAATTTTTATAACTTTATGATTTTTAAATAAGTCAATTAAGTATTTATTTAAGTCACCTGATTTTTCTTGCGCTTCTGTTGCAACTTTTCCCATTCGTCTCCCAAGTTTTTTTGCTGTAATCGAAGCAATTGGGATCATTATTATAGCTATCAGTGACAATCTCCAGTTCTGAAGAAACATTACTGTTAATAGACCAATAAGAGTTAAACCATCTTTAAAAAAACTCAAAAATGAATTGCTCAACATTCCAGTAATTTGATTTACATCAAAATTTAAATTTGAAATATATTTTCCAGAATGTTTATTCTCTATTTGTTGAGTATCTGCTTTAATAAAGGATGAAAGCATATCAATTTGAATTTTTTTCTTAACTTCTTCAGCAACATTTATCATTATTACTTTTGCGATATACAATGAAATTCCTTTAGTAGAAAAAGCTAAAACAATTAAAATAGGAATTACAAATATTAAAGTTTGATCCTGGTTAATAAAAATTTTCTCTATTGCAGGATCTAAAAGCCAAGCAGTTGCAGATGTACTTCCTGCAACCAAGACAGAGAAAAATACAGCTAACAAAATTTTAATAATAAAAATTTTCGTATAGTCGTTGTATAATCTTTTTAAGATCTGTAAATTAGTCATTAATTATAAAAGTTTCCCAATTAAAATATTTATAAATATTAACAAACCTAAAAAATTATTACTTTTAAATTTAAACAAACAGTCTAATGGCTCTTTAACATTAAGTTTGTATATTTGAAAAAAAATCAAATGCCCAATAGGCAAAAATAAAAATAAAAAATAAAAATAATTAAAATTCATTAAAAGGCCTACTAAGATTAGAGCTCCAATAAAGATCAAATAACAAAAAGAAATAAATTTCTTTGGATCATTTTTAAATTTAATTGAAGTAGATTTAACTCCTATAATTTCATCATCTTTTATATCTTGGTATCCATAAATAGTGTCGTATCCCAGTGTCCAAAATATGGCTCCAATATAGAAAATAATTGGAAGAATTGAGATTTCGTTAGTGACAGAGATCCATGCCAATACAAGACCATAATTGAAAGTAATTCCAAGAAACAATTGTGGCCAATATGTAAATCTTTTCATTAGAGGATAAGAGAATGCAAGTGGCATCGATAATAGTGCCATCCAAATTGTAAAAAAATTAAAATTAATTAAAACTAAAAAAGCAATCCCACACAGTGTAAATGAATAAAAACTTGCTAGTTTTACAGATACTTTTCCTGAAGCAATGGGTCTATTTTTTGTTCTTTCAACAAGTTTATCAAAATTTTTATCCGTTATATCATTTACTATACAACCAGCCGATCTCATTAACACAGCCCCAAGAAAGAAAAGCAGGATATAAAAAAAATATGTTTCAAGTTCACTGGTAAATTCATAGGCAATTGTAAGACCCCAAATACAAGGCCAAAAAAGAAGCATGTAACCTATGGGTTTATTCAATCTTGTAAGTTCAATAAATAATTTAACGTTTAACATTAATTTACTTGTAAATAACAAAGGCTAGTTTCATAATCAATTCGATTCGAATGAATATAGATTATACAGTTACAGCTTTAATGTTTCCTGCAATTCCTCTTTTAATGGGGGTTTACAGTAACAGATTTCATACTTTAAGCAGGTTGATTAGAGAACTTCATGACGAACATGTATATGAAAAACATATTCCTGCAGAATGGAAAAAACAATTTATTAACTTGAGTAGAAGAATTTCAATTTTAAGGTGGACTATAATGTTTGCTGCCTTTGGATTTTTATTTAATATGCTTACAGTTTTTGCTCTTTATTTAAATGAATTATTCTTAGCGAGAGTAATTTTTGGTTCGTGCTGTTTATCAATGATCATATCAATTATTTTCTTTATAAGAGAAATTCAAATATCCACAAATGCACTCAATTTACACATGTCTGACATGGATGTAAAAATAGATTAATTTGGTAAAATTATTGCAGGACCAAGTAATTTTCTTCCCTCAAGATCTTCATGAGCTTTTCTAACTTCATCCAAAGAATACTTTTTTGAAATTTCAACTTTAAATTTACCTTTAGATATTGCTTCAAATACTTTTTCAGCCGCTTCTTCAAGTTCTTTTCTAATGATAGTGTAATGAGCGATTGAAGGTCTTGTAAAAAAAAAGACCTTTTGTATTTATATGTTTTTTTATATCCAATGTATGAACGTAACCAGATGCATTTCCAAAAGCAACCATCATCCCTCTTATTTTTAAAACTTCTATTGAACCTTCAAATGTATTTGCTCCTACTCCATCATAAACTACATCAAGTCCATTTTTTCCTACAATTTTTTCAACTTCCTCAACAAAGTTTTTCTCATTATAGTTTATAACATGGTGGCATCCATTTTTTTTCGCTATTTCTATTTTTTCATCTGAACCGACTGTTCCTATTATTTCAGCACCAAGTGCATTGGCCCACGGGCAGAAAATTTGACCAAGTGCCCCTGCAGCTGCATGGTATAAAATTTTATCTCCTTTTTTAACTTGATAAGTTCTGTGCAATAAATACTCGGCTGTTATACCTTTTAAAGTAATACATGATGCAACCTCGTCAGATATGTTATCTGGAACTTTCACTAGTTTTTCTTCAGGTATTATTTGTTTTTCAGAATAAGTCCCAATTGGCATGGAAGCACGAGTTACTCTATCTCCAACTTTAAATAATTTAACTTCAGAACCTACTTCTTCGATAATACTACAAGCTTCAAGTCCAATTCCACTTGGTAGTGGGATGGGATAAAGACCTGAGCGGTGGTATGTATCAATATAATTTATACCAATAGATAAATTTTTAACTACCACTTCATTTTGGCCTGGTTTTCCAATCTCGATGTTCTTTATTTCCAATACCTCAGGTCCACCAAATTCTTTTATTTCAATTTTTTTCATTGTTTTACAAAATTACCGTTATGGTAATCGTTAATAGCTTGAAGTATTTCCTGTTTTGTATTCATTACAAATGGTCCACCCCTTGCAATTTGTTCACCAATTGGTTTTCCAGATATTAATAAAAATTTAGCCTTAGTCAAAGCAGTTACTTTTAGTTTTTCACCATTAGTTAAAAGAATCAAAGTAGAGTCTTTAACTTTATCATGTTTTTTTTCTCCGATTTTTATTTCACCCTCAATTAAATAAATAAAGCTATTGTGAGAGGAGGGTATCTCAAAATTAAATTCCTTATCTTCTCTAAGTTCAACATCAAAATAAACAGGTTCTACATTATGCTTTTTAATTGGTCCTTCTGCTTTTTGAAATTTTCCAGCAATAACTTTTATTTGTTTATCATTATCTTTATGTACACTCATTTTGTCAGCATCAATATAATGATATTCAGGTTTATCCATTTTCATACTCGCTGGCATGTTTATCCATAATTGAAAACCATGAAGTTTACCCTCTTTCATTGCTGGCATTTCTGAATGAATAATACCACTTCCTGTTTTCATCCACTGAACATCTCCTGCTGTCATTCTACCTTGTCCACCAGTACTATCTTTATGTTCAAAATCTCCCGCTAACATGTAGGTTACTGTTTCTATACCTCTATGAGGATGGGGCGGAAAGCCTGCAATATAATCTTCACTATTTTCTGATCCAAACTCATCCAACATTAAAAATGGATCAAAATAATTTGGCTCAACTCCGATACTTCTTTTTAATTTTACTCCAGCACCATCTGATGCCGATATAGGTTTAATAATCTTTTCAACTTCTATTGATTTCATTCGATCGATATATACTTTAACTATATAATTTCAAGTAACTCACTTAAATCATGAATTTCATCTAATGGTTGATAGTCAAGATTATCAAATATATTTTTATTCCTGTTTACCCAAACAGAATTATATCCATAGTTTCCACCCCCAGAAACATCCCATGTATTTGCACTTAAAAATAAAATTTCATCCTTTTTAATGTTATATTTATTTACAGGTATGTCATAAACTTTTGAATCTGGCTTAAAAATTCCCACTTCTTCAATTGAAAAAATATCATCAAAAATGTTTTCTAAATTATTATTTTTGACCAGATTTTCCAGCAAACTAGGAGTACCATTAGAAAGTATTGCCAACTTTATATCTCTCTTTTTCAATTTTTTTAAAGTTTCTTTAACTTCAGAAAAAGGGGAGAGCACTTTGTACAAATCTAATAAATCATTTCTCATGGAGTAATCAATTTTGAAAAATTTCATCGATTTGTCTAAACTGTCTTCAGTAATCTTCCAAAAATCTTTATGTCTATTCATTAAACTCCTTAGCCAAGTATATTCTAATTGTGTGGTTCTCCAATAATTTGCGAAACCTTCCCACTTATCACCTATTTTTCCTTTACATTTTTCTGCAGCAGAATTGACGTCAAATAAAGTTCCATAAGCATCAAATATTATTGCTTTAATATTTTTCATAATTTAATTTAAATATAATGAGTAATATTAGGTTATTTTATCCAGAAAGTTTATCAATTAATTTAGAAGGAAAATTAGATAAAGCACAATCTCATTATTTAACTAAAGTGATGAGAATTCCTATTAGTGGTAATTTTTCTTTATTTAATAAATTTGGTGAATGGCAAACAATAATTAAAAAAATTTCAAAAAATGATTTAACTTTTAAAGTTACTAAGCAACTTAGACATGAAGAAAATGAAACTGATCTTTGGTTAGCTTTTTCTCCTATTAGATCAAATTTTTTTAATTTCATGATTCAAAAAGCAACAGAATTAGGTGTAACAAAATTCATTCCAGTAATTACAGAAAGGACTGTTGTAAGAAACATAAATTATGAAAGACTAATAAAAATTGTTACAGAAGCTTCAGAACAAAGTAACAGATTAAGTATTCCTGAAATAGATAAAATACAAAAATTAGATGAGTTTTTTAAAAATAATAAAGATTTAAATCTTATATTTGGAGATTTAAATTCAGATAATAAAAAATTAAAAATAAATAACAAAAAACTTTTATGTATTTTAATTGGCCCCGAAGGTGATTACACTGAGATCGAGAGAGAAAAGATTCTTAAATATAGTGGAACACAATCAATAAAATTGGGTAATAACATTCTTCGAACTGAAACTGCAGTTATATCAGCTTTATCTGTGATCAATTTTCTAAAAAATTGATAAATTGTCGCGAAATCTCTAGTGTTTTTTTATATTTTTGGCTTTATAAACTTTTGAAAATGAAAAAATTCATAATAACCTTATTAACTTCATTAATTTCATTGCCTGCTTTTGCAAATCAACCGAAGAAGTGGCAATTGAGTTTTCAAGAGCCTGCATCTCAGACAATGAGAGATATTGTGTGGTTCCACGATTATATGTTGCTTCCAATTATTGTGGCAATAAGTGCGTTTGTGTTGTTTCTGATGTTATATGTGATGGTGAGATTTAGAGAGTCTAGAAATCCTAATCCGTCAAAAAGAACTCATAATGTTGCAGTGGAAATAATTTGGACATTGGTTCCATGTTTAATTCTAATAGTAATGGCTGTTCCATCATTTAAGGTTTTGTATTCTCAAGATACAATTCCAAAAGCGGATGTAACTATTAAAGCAATTGGATATCAGTGGTACTGGGGCTATGAATATCCAGATGAAAATATAATTTTTGACTCATACATGATTGAAGAAGAGGATTTAAAAGAGGGTCAGCCAAGATTGCTAGCAGTTGATAACGTTGTAGTGGTGCCAGTAAATAAAGTTGTAAAAGTATTAATTACAGCAAATGATGTATTGCATGCATGGGCATTGCCTTCATTTGGAGTTAAAAGAGATGCAATGCCAGGAAGAATTAATGAAACATGGTTTAAAGCAGAAAAAGTTGGAACATACTATGGTCAATGTTCAGAATTATGTGGAATAAAGCACGCATTTATGCCAATTGAAGTAAGAGTAGTTTCTGATGAGGACTATCAAGAGTGGTTGTCAGATGCGAAAATAAATTTCGCAAAAGACGAAAGTTTAATTAATAAAAATTTAATAGCGAATAAGTAAATAATGAGTACAGCAACATTACACGGCCACGACCACCATACACCAACTGGATGGAAAAGATGGGCATATTCTACAAACCATAAAGATATAGGAACAATGTATTTAATCTTTGCAATTATTGCAGGGGTAATTGGAACTGCATTTTCAGTTTTAATGAGAATAGAGTTAATGCATCCAGGTGATGGAATTTTAGGTGGTAACTATCACTTATATAATGTCCTAGTTACAGGACATGGTTTGATAATGATTTTCTTCATGGTGATGCCAGCAATGATTGGTGGTTTTGGTAATTGGTTTGTGCCAATAATGATTGGTGCGCCTGATATGGCATTCCCAAGAATGAATAATATTTCTTTTTGGTTGTTACCTGTAGCTTTTATTTTACTTCTAGTTTCAATATTTGTAGATGGACCTCCAGGGGCACAAGGCGTGGGAGGAGGTTGGACTATATATCCACCACTATCTTCAAAAGCAGGTCAACCAGGTCCAGCAATGGATTTGGCAATTTTAAGTTTACACGTTGCGGGCGCATCATCTATTTTAGGTGCAGTAAATTTCATAACTACAATTTTAAACATGAGAACGCCAGGTATGACATTGCATAAAATGCCATTATTTGCTTGGTCTATACTTGTTACTGCTTTTTTACTTTTGTTATCTTTACCAGTTTTAGCTGGAGCAATAACAATGTTATTAACAGACAGAAATTTTGGAACAGCATTCTTTGAGGCTCAATCCGGTGGTGACCCAACTTTGTTTCAACACTTATTTTGGTTTTTTGGACATCCAGAAGTCTATATTTTAATTTTACCAGGTTTTGGAATGATAAGTCATATCGTTTCTACTTTTTCCAAAAAACCTGTGTTTGGATATTTAGGTATGGCATATGCAATGGTTGCAATAGGAATTGTTGGATTTGTGGTATGGGCTCATCATATGTACACAGTAGGCCTTGATACTGATACCAAAGCATACTTTTTAGCTGCGACTATGATAATAGCCGTCCCAACCGGAATAAAAATTTTTTCTTGGATTGCAACTATGTGGGGTGGATCAATATCATTTAAAACCCCAATGGTTTGGGCACTTGGTTTCATATTTTTATTTACAGTCGGTGGAGTAACAGGAGTTGTTTTAGCAAACGCTGGAGTTGATACAGCATTACATGACACATATTATGTTGTTGCTCACTTCCACTATGTTCTATCGCTTGGAGCTGTTTTTGCAATCTTTGCAGGTTTTTATTATTGGTTTGGAAAAATGTCAGGTTATGAGTATTCAGAGTGGATGGGACAACTTCATTTTTGGCTTACATTCATTGGTGTAAATATAGTATTTTTCCCACAACACTTTTTAGGTTTAGCGGGTATGCCGAGAAGATATGCAGATTATCCTGATGCATTTGCTGACTGGAATTATATTTCATCCATAGGGTCATATATATCGATCGTAGGATTAGCAGTATTTTTTGCAAATTTAATTTACGCATTTGCTAAAAAGAAAAAAGCAGCTCAGAATCCATGGGGCGAAGGGGCAACCACCTTAGAATGGACAGTTCCATCACCGCCTAATTTTCATACTTTTGATGAGCTTCCTAAATTCGAAAACGTCGAGGGTGCAGAAAAATCTAGTAGTTAGATTCTAGTAAAAATATATAATAATAAAATGCAGTCTACTATATTAAGAGAAAAAAGATCTAATACAGATCTTGGAATTATCTCAGAGCTAATAAAGCTCATGAAGCCGAGAGTAATGTCTTTAGTAATATTTACTTGTGCAGTTGGTTTGCTCACAGCTCCGAATTCCATACCTTTCACTCAGGCAGTTATTGGTATTCTCATAGTAGCCATTGGTGCAGGTGCAGCAGGTGCATTGAACATGTGGTACGAGGCTGATCTTGATAAATTAATGACTAGGACATGTTTAAGACCAATTCCACGAGGCAAACTTAATAGAGCTCAGGCTTTATACTTTGGAACAACATTATCTATTATTTCTGTCTTTAGCTTATATTATTTTACTAATGCTATTTCAGCTTTCTTACTGTTTTTTACAATTTTCTTTTATTTGTTTATTTATACAATTTGGTTAAAAAGAAGAACTCCCCAAAATATAGTAATTGGAGGAGCAGCAGGTGCGTTGCCACCTGTTATTGGCTGGACCATAGCAACAAACTCTTTATCAATTGAACCTATAGTTTTTTTTCTAATAATTTTTGTTTGGACACCGTCTCATTTTTGGGCCCTAAGCCTTTATAAGGCTAAAGACTACAAAAAGGCGAAAATTCCAATGTTGCCAATTACTAATGGAATTGAAGACACAAAAAAGAATATATTTATATATTCATTGCTAATGTTACCAACAGTGGTTCTTCCATATGCGATCGGATTTACATCAGAATTATTTCTTACACTTGGATTGACCTTGACTATTTATTATAATTATCTTTGCTTTAAACTTTATAATTATAAGAAAAATAAATTTGAGATCAAAATTGCAAAACAAATTTTTGCTTACTCAATATTTTATTTATTTTTAATTTTTGTATTATTTTTAATCGATAAACTTATTTAATGATAAGAGACGAAAAAACAAAAAAGAAAAATTTATGGACTGCGCTAGGTCTTGTAATTTTTATAGTGATATTGTTTGTTTTTACTTTATATAACGTAGGTGTCTTTGAGAGATCAATATGATAAAAAAAAATACATTAACACCTCTTTTGCTAGCTGGAATATTCGTTTTTATGTTGGGATTATCATTTGCAGCAGTACCACTTTATGATTTGTTTTGTAGGGTAACAGGATTTGGAGGCACTACCCAAATCTCTAAAGAAGCACCAAAGATAGTATTAGATAAAATAGTAAATGTAAGGCTTGATACAAACGTGAATTCTCAGTTAGATTGGGATTTTGCAGTTAATGAAAAAACTTTGGATGTAAAACCAGGCAAAGTTTATAAAATCAAATTTAATGTTGAAAACCTGGGCGACCAACCTTCATCCGCAGTTGCAAGCTACAATGTTTCCCCTTCGTCCTTTGGTCAGTATTTTAATAAATTAGGCTGTTTTTGTTTTGAAAAACAGACACTTAAACCAGGAGAAAAGGCATCTTATGATTTAGTATTTTATCTAGACCCTGAATTAGTAAACGACCCAAAAACTAAAAATATAGAGGATGTTACTATGTCCTATACTTTTTTCTCCTCTGACTACTATAAAGTTGAGAAAAACGAGAGTTAAAAATGTCCTCAGCTCAAAAGCATGATTACCACTTAGTTGACCCTAGTCCGTGGCCGATTGCTACCTCTTTCGCTACATTAATTACTGCACTAGGAACAGTTTATTATTTGCATGCACAAGCAATGTGGGCAATGTTGCTTGGATTTGCGCTGCTAATTTATTGTGCATTTATGTGGTTCCGAGATGTTGTTATTGAGGCCGAGCACCAAGGCCATCACACTCCAGTTGTACAACTCCATCATAGATATGGAATGACTTTATTCATTGCCTCTGAGGTAATGTTTTTTGTTGCTTGGTTCTGGGCTTACTTTGATGCAAGTTTATTTCCGAATGAATTTACTGGTAATGTTTGGCCACCAAAAGATATCGAAACATTTGATCCATGGGATATTCCTCTTATAAATACTCTAGTTCTTCTTTTATCAGGTACAACAGTTACATGGGCTCATCACTCTTTACTAGAAGGTGATAGAAAAGGATTTATTAATGGTCTGATTTGTACAGTTGCTCTAGGAGCATTCTTCACAGTTTTACAAATTTATGAATATCAACATGCTACATTTAGTTTTTCAGGTCATATTTATGGAGCAACTTTTTACATGGCTACAGGGTTTCATGGTTTTCATGTGGTTGTTGGAACAATCTTCCTAGCAGTGTGTCTATGGAGGGGAAAACTGGGTCATTTTACAAAAGAACATCACTTTGGTTTTGAAGCAGCAGCTTGGTATTGGCACTTTGTCGATGTGGTATGGTTATTTTTATTTGCAGCCATATACATTTGGGGAAGTTAAAATAGTTTGAAAAACAAGTTATCGTTTTCATTATTTGTATATTTTTTTATTTTAGTTTTTTTAGCCCTAGGTACTTGGCAATTAATAAGGTTAAACTGGAAACTTGAATTAATAAACTCAATCGAACAATCTTTAAAAAGTGAACCAATAGAGTTTAACGGCAGCAATCCAACTAATTTTAAAAAAATTAAATTTGAAGGAATATTAGATAATTCAAAAATCATTTATTTGTATAGTTTGAGTGAAAAAGGAGAGCCAGGTTTTGATATCGTCAATCCAATAAGTATCAATAATAAAAGTTATTTGATTAATCGTGGATGGGTCCCTAGAGACTTTAAATCAAAAAAATACTTTTCAGATGAAATTAAGTTCAAAGGGATTTTGAAACTGAAAAGTAAATTTAATTATTTTAAGCCAGATAATGATTTAAACAAGAACTATTGGTTTACATTAAAAGATGAGGATTTATCAAATTATACTGGTAAACAATTTTCTCCATTCATTATAATCAATATCAGTAAGCAAGAAGGAATTTATCCAAAGTCAAAACAAGTGGGAGCCAATATTTCCAACAACCATTTAAAATATGCATTAACTTGGTTTTCATTAGCTGTTTCTATACTTTTGATATATTTATATTTTAGAAAAAAAAATTACTGATGGAATATATTAGTACCAGAAATAATTCAGATCATTTCTCATTTAAAAAAGTTTTTCTTAAAGGTTTAGCAGATGACGGCGGTCTATTTGTGCCTAAATCAATTAAACCATTTAGTAAGGATGAATTAATCAAACTTAGCAGCCTTAAATACAATGAATTAGCAGCTGAAATTATTTTCCCATTTATTGGAAATTTTATGACAAAAAAAGAATTATCTTTATTAATATCCAAATCTTACTCACATTTTAGATGTGAGGATGTTGTAAAAATCTCTGATTTAGGAAAATTTAAAATTTTGGAATTGTTTCATGGTCCAACACTCGCTTTCAAGGATATTGCGATGCAATTAATAGGTAATTTCTACCAATATCACTTAGAAAATGCAGAGAAAAAAATTAATATTATTGTAGCAACTTCGGGAGATACAGGGGCTGCAGCTATTGATGCATTGAAAGGCAAAAGTAATCTAAATGTTTTTATATTACATCCTCATAATAAAATTTCACCAGTTCAGAGACGATTGATGACAATTCATGAAGAGAGAAATGTTTTTAATATAGCAATTGAGGGTAACTTTGACGATTGTCAAAATTTAGTAAAATCCATGTTCAATGATCAAAATTTTTCAAATAAGATCAACATGTCAGGAGTAAACTCAATTAATTGGGCAAGAATAATTGCTCAAGCCGTTTATTACTTTTATGCATATTTTAAAACAGGTAATGGACAACCTTTATCATTTTCTGTTCCAACAGGTAATTTTGGAGATATTTATGCTGGTTACTTAGCAAAAAAACTTGGTCTACCTGTTGACAAACTTATAGTAGCAACAAACAAAAACGACATTCTTCACAGAGCAATTTCTGGAGGTGATTATACTCAAAAGAAAGTTGAAGAAACAAATACTCCTAGTATGGATATTCAGATAGCAAGTAACTTTGAAAGACTTTTATATGATGTTAAAGAGTGTAATTCTGAATCCACAAAAGATG
>CACHTB010000022.1 GCA_902582735.1 uncultured Pelagibacteraceae bacterium | reverse complement strand
GAATTGGAGATTGGGTCATTGCAATTGGAAATCCATTCGGATTAGGAGGAACTGTTACAGCTGGAATTATTTCAGCAAGAAATAGATCCATAGGTTTATCAAGATATGAAGATTTTATTCAAACAGATGCATCTATTAACCAAGGAAACTCTGGCGGACCATTATTTAATATGAATGGAGATGTCATTGGAATTAATACAGCAATCTTAGGACAATCTGGATCTATTGGAATTGGATTTGCAATTCCCTCGAATAGTGCAGATAGAGTAATTAAACAATTAATAGAATTTGGTGAAACAAAAAGAGGTTGGTTAGGTGTTAGAATTCAAACCGTTACAAAAGAAATTGCTGATGTTGAAAAATTAGATAAACCAAGAGGTGCTTTAGTTGCAAGTGTTGCTGATGGTAGTCCATCTGATAAGGGTGGAATTAAAGCTGGAGATATTATTTTAGAGTTTGATGGCAAACCAATCAAAGAAATGGTCGAGCTTCCAAAAATAGTTGCTCAAACTGATGTTGGAAAAAAAGTAGTTGTTAAAGTTTGGAGAAATAAAAGAGAAATTACCAAAAATATTATTCTTGGAAGATTAGAAACTTCTGAAGACTTTAAACAAAAAACAATAATTACAGAAAAGCCAAAAGAAGTTGAAATTGAAGGATTAAAAATAACTGTAAGATTAGTTGATAAAAAAGATTTAGAGGAAAGAAAATTGTCAAAAGATGTTAAAGGAGTTGTTATAACTAAAATTGCTCAAGATAGCCCTATAAACTATCTTGAAACTGGTAACATTATTGTTGAGGCTCAAAAGAAAAAAATTAATACAATTGGTGATTTAGAAAATATTGTAAAAATGGCTAAAAGAAGCTCAGAGAAAACTTTACTAATAGCAATTTATAACAACCAAAATCAAAGAAGATATATTGGTGTTAAACTAGATTAATGGACCTTAAGTCCAAAATCGTTCTAATTTCAGGACCCACAGCATCTGGTAAATCAAACTTTGCGATTAGTCTTGCAAAGAAAATTAAAGGAGAAATTATCAATGCTGATAGTATGCAAGTTTATAAAGAACTACGAATTTTAACTGCAAGACCTAAACAAAAAGATTATCAAAAAATCAGACATCATTTATATGGCTTCTTAAACGTAACAAAAAAATTTTCTACAGGCGATTGGCTTAAACTTTGTCAAAGAAAAATTAAAGAAATTCAATCAAGACATAAGGTTCCTATTCTTGTTGGTGGAACAGGTCTTTATTTTAAAGCTCTTACTGATGGTTTAGTTAAAATTCCGCAAATACCTTTAAGAATTAGAAATAAAATAAGAAATTTACACAACAAGCTTGGTCAAAAAAAATTCTATTCAAAACTTTTAAAACTTGATCCTAATATTAAAAATAAAATTATTGAAACTGACTCTCAAAGATCAATTAGAGCATACGAGGTAAAATTTCATACAAAAAAATCTTTATACGATTGGTTTCAAAACACTAAATCAAACTTTTCAGATGATAGTTTTTATAAAATTTATATTGAATATCCAAGACTTGAATTAATTGAAAGAATAGTCACTAGATCAAAGCAAATGTTGCAAAATGGTGCAATAAATGAGGTAAAAAGATTTATTAAGCTTAAAGTTAAGAGAGATAACAGCTCAAATAAGGTAATTGGTATCGCTGAGATTAAGGACTATTTACAAAAAAAATCAGATCTAAAAGAGGTTCAAGAGAAAATTAGTATAAAAACAAGACAATACGCTAAAAGACAAAGCACTTGGGCAAGAGGACAGATGTTAGACTGGAATAAAATTAACTTTAAAGACCTAAAGAAATTTTTGAAAAAAATCTAATTTGAACACTCTAAAACTTGACCTTTAAGCACAACTTCAGCTAGATTGACTGGATGCCAAAATTATTTTCTGGAGCTGAAATTGTATTCAAGTGTCTTGAAGACCAAGATGTATCCCATATCTTTGGTTACCCAGGTGGCGCGGTACTTCCAATATATGACGAATTAAAAAATCATAACTCTGTAAAACATATTTTAGTAAGACATGAACAAGGAGCAGGTCATGCTGCAGAAGGTTATGCAAGATCAACTGGAAAACCAGGCGTTGTTCTTGTTACATCAGGTCCAGGTGCAACAAATGTAGTTACAGCATTAACAGATGCTTATATGGACAGTGTACCTTTAGTTTGTATCTCTGGACAAGTACCAACACACTTAATTGGTACAGATGCATTTCAAGAATGTGACACAACAGGAATTACAAGACCGTGCACAAAACATAATTGGTTGGTTAAAGATATAAACGATTTAGCAGAAATAATGCATAAAGCATTTGAAGTTGCAACAACGGGTAGACCAGGCCCAGTGCTTGTTGATATTCCAAAAGATATTCAATTTCAAAAAGCACCGTACAAGAAATTTAAAAGAAAAAATAAACTAAACGGTGCAAGTCATAATAATTTTTCTCAAGAAAGTATTAATGAATTAATTAATTTAATGAGCAAAGCAACCAAACCCATTTTTTATACAGGTGGGGGTGTTATTAATTCAGGTCCTAAGGCTAGTGAATTACTTAGAGAATTAGTTTATACTACAGGTTTTCCAATAACCACAACACTACAAGGATTAGGATCTTTTCCTGGAGATGACAATCAATTTTTAGGAATGCTAGGAATGCACGGAACTTATGAAGCAAATAATGCAATGTACGAATGTGATTTAATGATCAATATTGGTGCAAGGTTTGATGATAGGATCACAGGGAAAATAGACGAGTTTTCTCCAAAATCTAAAAAAGTTCATATCGACATAGATCCATCATCAATTAATAAAAATGTTAAAGTAGATCTTGCGATTGTTGGAGATGTTAAATCAGTAATTACATCTACTTTAAAAACTTTAAAGAAATCAAAACCAAATTTTATTAAATCCAATAAACAAAAAACATCTAAGTGGTGGGAAAAAATACAAAAATGGAGATCAAAAAGATCTTTAGATTACATTGGCAGTGAAGAAACAATTAAACCTCAGTATGCAATAGAGAGATTGTATGAACTTACAAAAGATAAAGATACTTTTATAACGACTGAAGTTGGACAACATCAAATGTGGGCTGCACAACACTATAAATTTAACAAACCAAATAGATGGATGACATCAGGAGGATTGGGAACTATGGGATATGGTTTGCCTGCAGCAGTTGGAGTTCAAATTGCACATCCACAAAAGTTAGTAATTGATATTGCAGGAGAGGCATCTGTATTAATGACAATCCAAGAAATGTCTACTGCTGTGCAATATAGTTTGCCAATAAAAATCTTTATTTTGAACAATGAATACATGGGAATGGTTCGACAATGGCAAGAATTACTTCATGATAAAAATTATTCTGAAAGTTACACTGCGGCATTACCTGACTTTGTACAGATGGCAGAAGCTTATGGATGTGTTGGGATTAGAGCTAAAACACCTGAAGAATTAGATGATAAAATCATAGAAATGTTAAATACAGACAGACCTGTTATTTTTGATTGTTTAGTTGATAAACAAGAAAATTGTTTTCCAATGATACCCTCAGGCAAACCTCATAATCAAATGATTTTAGGTCCAAAAGATAAAAAAGAGAATAAAATTACAGGCAAAGGAAGAACTCTCGTTTAATGCCAAAATCAAAATCTGCATACAGCTTTGCTGGTAAAAAAGAGAAATTAGATACTCATATTATTGTAGTATGGGTTGATAATGAGGCTGGTGTTTTAGCAAGGGTTGTAGGTCTTTTTTCTGGAAGAGGATATAATATTGAGTCTTTAGCAGTTGCAGAGATTGATCAAAAATTAAACATTTCAAGAATAACAATTGTTACAACAGGAACGCCACAAGTGGTTGACCAAATTAAACTACAGCTCAAAAAACTTGTTCCAGTTCATAAAGTTGCTGACTTTAAACGTGAAGATAAAAATGTGATATTTAAAGAAATGGCTCTTTTTAAATTTGTTGGAGCTAATGGAAAAATTGATAAAGCCATTAATGCTTGTAAAAAGTATAATGCTGTAATATTGGATACCACGAACAGATCTAAAGTTATTCAAATAACAGCACTTAGAAGAGAAATAGATAAAATGGCAAATGAATTAAAGAAATACGGGCTAATAAGTATATCTAGAACTGGAGCTGTAGCTATGACTAGAGGTGAAAAAGTATTTAAATAATTAAGGAGAAAAACTATGAAAATGTTTTATGAAAAAGATACTGATGTGAATTTAATCAAAGACAAAAAAATTGCTATTTTTGGTTATGGAAGTCAAGGACACGCTCATGCTTTAAATTTAAGAGATAGTGGTGTTAAAGAAGTAGTTGTAGCCTTAAGAGAAGGATCATCAAGTGCACCAAAAGCGGAGTCTAAAGGTTTAAAAGTTATGAACTTATCAGATGCTGCTGAATGGGCTGATGTTGTAATGATTTTGACCCCAGATGAATTACAAGCTGAAATTTATAAAAATCATATTGAACAAAGAGTTAGAGAAGGAAAATCAATTGCATTCGCTCATGGTCTAAATGTTCACTACGATTTAATTAAAGCTAGAAAAGATTTAGATGTTTTTATGGTTGCTCCAAAAGGGCCAGGTCACTTAGTTAGATCTGAGTTTGAAAAAGGTGGAGGTGTACCATGTCTTTTTGCCGTTCATCAAAATGGATCAGGTAAAGCAAGAGATCTTGCAATGTCTTATGCATCAGCTGTAGGTGGTGGTAGATCAGGGATTATTGAAACAACATTTAAAGATGAAGTCGAAACTGATTTATTTGGAGAACAAACTGTTCTTTGTGGTGGCTTAGTAGAATTAATAAAAAATGGATATGAAACTTTAGTCGAAGCTGGATACGAACCTGAAATGGCTTATTTCGAAACTGTGCATGAAGTAAAGTTAATTGTTGATTTAATTTATGAAGGTGGAATTGCTAATATGAATTATTCTATTTCTAATACAGCAGAATATGGAGAGTATCAATCTGGACCTAGAATAATTAACAAAGAAGAAACAAAGAAAAGAATGAAGGAAGTGCTAGAAGATATCCAATCTGGTAAGTTCACAAAAGAGTGGATGGATGAATGTAAAAATGGTCAAAAAAACTTCCTAGCAACTAGAGCAAAACTTGCAGAACATCCAGTTGAAAAGGTTGGAGCAAGACTTAGAGCAATGATGCCTTGGATTGCTAAAAAAAAATTAGTTGATAGCGATAAGAAATAGAATCATTTTAATTTATTTGGGTCTTTAGCCTCAATTTATTTTGCAATCTAAACGAGAGTATGTATGATGCTTTTCGGTAATAAATTTACATTTTATGGCTGATAAAGAAAGAGTTTATATATTTGATACTACCATGCGAGATGGAGAGCAGTCCCCGGGTGCATCAATGAGTTTGGAGGAAAAAATCCAGATTGCAAGAGTGTTTGATGAACTGGGAATTGATATAATTGAAGCTGGTTTTCCAATAGCATCGCCTGGAGACTTTGAAGCAGTGACAGAAGTTAGTAAAATTTTAAAAAATTCTATACCAGCAGGTTTATCTAGACATTCAAAAAAAGATATAGATCGTTGTTATGAAGCATTAAAGCATGCTCCAAGATTTAGAATTCACACATTTATTTCAACAAGCCCATTACATATGAAACATAAACTAAATAAATCTCCAGAGGAGGTTTATGATTCGATTAAAGAACATGTAACATATGCAAGAAAATTTACTGATGATGTGGAGTGGTCGTGTGAAGATGGAACAAGAACTGATATGGATTATATGTGCAAAACTGTTGAACTTGCCATCAAATGTGGGGCAAAAACTATAAATATCCCTGATACAGTCGGTTATACAATACCATCTGAATTTACAACTATAATTCAAACATTGTTAAATAAAGTTCCAAATATTGATAAAGCAATTTTATCAACTCATTGTCACAACGACTTAGGATTAGCGGTTGCAAACTCTCTTGCAGGTGTTCAGGCGGGCGCAAGACAAATTGAGTGTACCATTAATGGTTTAGGAGAGAGAGCAGGAAACGCTGCCTTAGAGGAAGTGGTAATGGCAATTAAGACGAGACCAGACTTGATGCCTTATGATACTGGGATTAATACAACTCTTTTAAGCAAAGCGTCAAAAATTGTTTCAAATGCCACAGGTTTTCCTGTTCAATACAATAAAGCTATTGTTGGTAAAAATGCATTTGCACATGAGGCAGGAATTCATCAAGATGGAATGTTAAAGAACAGACAAACATATGAAATTATGACACCTGAAAGTGTTGGTGTAAAACAAACATCTCTTGTTATGGGTAAACATTCTGGTCGTCATGCATTTAAAGATAAATTAAATTCATTAGGTTATCCAGATCTTACAGATGATGTAGTAGGCAATGCATTTGCAAAATTTAAAGTCTTAGCTGATAAGAAAAAACATGTGTATGATGAAGATATAATAGCATTAATTGATGATAGTTTAATTATTGATAACAAAGTTAATGCAATAAATTTAAAATCTTTAAAAGTATTTGCTGGAACAGGTGAACCACAAAAAGCAGAAATGACTTTAGATGTTTTTGGCGATGTAAAAAAGACATCAGAGACAGGAGATGGACCAGTGGATGCAATATTTAAATGTATTAAAAAACTTTACCCTCATGATGTAAATTTACAACTTTATCAAGTTCATGCGGTAACAGAAGGAACCGATGCGCAAGCGACAGTAAGTGTTAAAATTGAGGAAAATGGCAAAACAACTGTTGGTCAAGCAGCAGACACCGACACATTAGTTGCATCAGCAAATGCATATATAAATTCTTTAAACAAAATGATTATTAAAAGAGAGAAAACAGCTCCAGAGGAGCAATTTGAGAATAAACAAATGAAAGGAATATAAGGGAATGCAATTATTTGGAACAATTAAAAAATTTTGGAGCCAGGACATGGCAATTGACCTCGGAACAGCTAATACACTTGTTGTTTTGAAAGGAAAAGGAGTTGTCTTAAATGAACCATCTGTTGTTGCAGTTGTTGATAATAAAGGAAAAAAGTCAGTTTTGGCAGTAGGCGATGAAGCGAAGACTATGTTAGGGAGAACACCAGGAAATATTCAAGCAATAAGACCATTAAGAGATGGTGTAATTGCAGATTTTATTGTTACAGAGGAAATGATTAAACACTTTATTAAAAAAGTTCATAAAAAAACTTTAGCAAATCCAAGAATTTTAATTTGCGTTCCAACAGGATCAACTCCTGTTGAAAGAAAAGCCATTCAAGATAGTGCACTTGCAGCTGGAGCAAGAAGAGTTCAATTAATTGAGGAACCTATCGCAGCTGCAATCGGGGCGGGACTTCCAATTTCAGAGGCAACAGGCTCTATGGTAATTGATATTGGCGGAGGAACAACTGAAATCGCGGTTATGTCATTAGGTGGAGTTGTTTACTCAGAATCACTGAGGGTAGCAGGTGATGCAATGGATAACGCATTAAGAGACTACATGCGAGAAGAATACAATCTTATGATTGGTGATAGTACATCTGAAAAAATTAAAAAAGACATTGGAACAGCAATTCCAACTAATAACAACACTTATGCTGTAAAAGGCAGAGATATTAGATCAGGTACTCCTAAAGAGGTAAATATTTCAGAGGAAGATACCGCAGAGGCTTTAAACCCAATTTTAAAAGATATTGTTTCTGGAATTAAAAAAGCTTTAGAACATACACCTCCTGAGTTATCAGCTGACTTAGTTGATATGGGATTAACGATGACAGGTGGTGGATCTTTGTTAAAAAATATCGATAAAAGATTTTCTAAGGAAACAGGATTACCAGTTAATATAGCCGATGATCCATTATCATGTGTTGCAATTGGAACAGGAAAAGCACTTGATCAAGAAGAAATATTTTCTACTGTATTATCTGAGTATTAAAATACTATGGCAGCAGATTCGGGTAGAGATGACTTTATAATTGCTATTCGATCAGCCTTTTTAAAAAAAGGAACACGTCAAAACTTTTCATTATTTACCCTGTTAATAATTTCAATTTTAGTTTTATCTTTAGAGTATTTTAAATCAGGGCCAATTAATAAATTTAGATCTATTACTAAAGATTTAATATTTAAAGGATCTTTTTTAGTATCAGCACCGTTTGTATATGTAAAAGATCAATATTACTTGCTTCAAGACCATCTAAATATGTATGAAGAATTTAAACTTTTGAGAGTAAAAAATTTTGAAATAGAGGAAATAAAAAATCAAATAGAGTTTTATAAATTTGAAAATATTAGACTAAAAAAATTAATTGATGAAAGAAATATATATTCAGAGGACTATTTATTAGCAAAAGTTTTACTTGATCAACAAAGCCCCTTTTTAAAATCAATAATAATTAACAAAGGCTATAAGCACGGAATTAAATTAGGTGTTGCCGTGAAAGATCAATCTTATTTTGTTGGAAAAATTATAAATGTAAATTTGTTAACATCTAGAATTCTACTTGCATCAGATTTGAACAGCAAGATACCTGTGGTTATAGAACCTGGTGGAATAAATGCAATTTTGTCTGGCAATGGAAATAATTCGTTCGCAGATTTAGAGTTTTTGCCAAAGACGAACGAAATAAAAGAGGGTTCAATAGTTTATACATCAGGTGTTGATGGAATAATTTCTCCAGCAATACCAGTAGGTAAAGTCAAAATTGATAATGGTAAAAGATATGTCGATTTTTTTGTGAATTATAATCAATTGAAATTTATAAGAGTTAACAACTAATCATGGCATTATCCTTTCCAAAAAAAGCCTATAAAAGCCTCATTCACAGCTTTCCTATTTTGTTGTTATTTTTTATAGCGTTTACTGGTTTTGATTTGTCTTTTCTTTTATTTAATATAAGTTTTTCGTTTAACTTTATTTATATTTTAATTTTCTTTTGGATTTTAAAAAAACCCGAAAGACTAGGATATGGTTTAGTATTTTGTGCAGGAATTATAAATGATGTTGTACAAAATTTTCCAATTGGTGTCTCTTCAATAAATTATATGTTACTTTGCACTTTCGCATTGTTCATAAGAGCAAGAACTCTCCTTCCAAACTTATTATATGATTGGGGATTTTTTATTATAGCAATTTTAATTATAAGTTCATTGCACTATACAATTTTGACAATTGTTTTTGACATTCCAATTCAATATGGCACTTTAATGTTTTCTTCTATATTAACATTTTTAGTGTATCCTTTATTTTCAAAATTATTTAATCAAATTTATCTAATAGATCTAAGGCAAGAAAATGCAAAATAGAGCAAGTAGTGTTGAAAAAAGCAGACTAATTACAAGAAGAGTTTTTATGTTAGCCGCTGCAAAATTGGTTTTATTAGGAGGAATTACATCAAGATTATACAGTCTTCAAATCTCTGACAGGGAAAAGTATGAATTACTTTCAGATAAAAATAGAATTAGAGAGTGGAAAACACCCCCACAAAGAGGATTTATAGTCGATCATTTTAACAACATTCTTGCAGATAATGATAGGGTGTTTCAGGTTCACTTAGATTTAGATCAGATCAAAAATTTTAATGAAGTTATTTTTAAACTCAAAAATATTTTAGAATTATCAAATAATGAGTTAAAAAAGATTTACAGAGAAAAGGAAAGACTTAAACCCTGGGACACTCTAGTTGCATCTGATAATTTAAATTGGACTCAATTTTCTAAACTGAATCTATATCTTCATGATTTAGAGGGAGTTAAGCCAGTAGTTTCATCCTCGCGATTTTATCCATATAAAAATTCACTAGTTCATATTGTAGGATATGTTGGAGCAGCAAGTCAAAAAGATATTGAGAGAAAAGATGTCATTAAAGAAAATTTAGTACCAGGATTGAAAGTTGGAAAATCGGGAATTGAATATGCTAAAGAAACACAGCTAATTGGAAGATATGGAATTAAAAGATATGAGGTTAATTCCTCTGGAAAAAGAATTAGTCAGATTGACTATATAAAAGAAACTCAAGGTGAGAAAATTAAGCTTACAGTTGATCTTGAAGTACAACAATTAGCACAAGAACTTTTGAAGGGAAAAGCAGGATCAATTTCGGCTATGGATATTTATACAGGAGAAATAATTGCAATGGCATCTTCTCCTACGTATGATCCAAACAAATTTACACACGGCATTGGTCACAAAGATTGGGGAGAGATTAGAGATGATCCTTTAAAACCGTTGGTTAACAAATCAATTGCTGGATTATATTCTCCTGGCTCAACTTTTAAACCTTTGGTTGCTCTTGCAGCTTTAGAGTTTGGAACTATTGATCCAGGGAGACCTATTTTATGTAAAGGTCATAAGCATCCTTACGAATTATATGGCGTTAAATATCACTGCTGGAAAAAACAAGGGCATGGTTACATGAGACTTAGAAATGCAATTAAGCAATCATGTGATATTTATTTTTACGAAATGGCTAGATTGTTGGGGGTTGATAGACTTGCAATTATTGCAAAACGTTACGGTCTTGGCTCAAATATTCTAAAAGATTTGTATTTTGATGAAAAAAAAGGGGTAGTTCCAAATACTTTATGGAAAAAAAATGCAATAGGCAAATCATGGTATTTGGGTGAAACAGTTATAAATGGTATAGGGCAAGGCTACATTCAAACAACACCTTTACAATTATGCTTAATGACAGCTCAAATTGCAAACGGAGGATACAAAATAAAACCTCATATTATTCAAGATGAAAGCATTAATTATGAAAATGCGAGACTTAAAATTGCAAATCAATTTGTAAATGAAACAGCAGATTTTTCAAAGGATGAAAAATTTTTAATTGATAGAGATTATAAATTGTATGAGAGATTATATAGAGATCCTAAAAATATTAAATTTATAAAAGATGCAATGTTTGGCTCAACTAACGAGCAATATGGAACTTCTTATAAATCAAGATATGATGATTTAAAATATCAATTTGCTGGAAAAACTGGAACATCACAAGTTAAAAGAATTACAGAAGAGGAACGAAAGCTAGATTTAGATCAATCTCAAATAGAGTATAAAAATCGGGATCATGCATTGTACATAGCTTTCGCTCCCTATAAAAACCCAAGATACTCAATCAGTGTTTTAGTAGAGCATGGAGGATCAGGTAGTAGTGGAGCAGCACCACTTGCAAGTAAATTAATTAAAAAGATTATTGATCGTCATCCTTTAAGAGATCAAATTGAAAAAGGAAAAACAAGTTTAGCATAATGTTAACTGAAAGATTAAATACACGAAACTATTCATTATTTGAAAAATTAAAATCTGTGGATTATTTTTTAATACTAATAATTATGCTAATTGGCGCGATCAGTGTTTTTGCAATTTACTCTACTGAAAGAGGTGAATTTTCATTTTACACTAAAAATCATTTGCTTAGATTGTTGGTTTTTTTTGCGATGTTTTTAGTGTTATCATTTGTCAGAATTACATTTTGGTACAAGAATGCATATTTTTTTTACACTGTTTGTGTATCTCTTTTATTTATAACATTATTTTTTGGTCTTATGGCGTCTGGTTCTAGACGATGGCTGGATCTTTATTTTTTAAATCTTCAACCTTCTGAGGTAATGAAAATTGCTATAATCGTTTGTTTTGCAAGATACTATCATCGGATTCAAACTGCAGAGATTCAAAATTATAAATTTATTTTAGTACCATTAATTTTACTACTTATTCCTTGTTATTTGGTATTACAACAACCTGATCTTGGAACATCTATTTTAATAGCTGGAACTGGAGTAATAATAATTTGGTTAGCGGGGTTAAATATTAAATATTTTGTCTACTCTACTTTATTACTTATTGTTTCTTTGCCCTTTGTAGTTTCTTTGCTGAAGCCTTATCAAAAATCTAGAATTTTAACTTTCTTTAATCCAGACAGAGATCCCCTTGGTGCAGGATACCAGATTATACAGTCAAAAATTGCTATAGGTTCTGGGGGCTTTTTTGGTAAAGGTTTTTTAAAAGGGACGCAAAGTTATTTGGAATTTTTGCCAGAAAAACACACAGATTTTATATTTACACTTTTTTCAGAGGAATTTGGCTTCATTGGATCTATAATTCTTTTGCTTTTATACATATTATTAATTTACAGAATTATTAGTATTGGCTTTTATGCAAAAAGCTTCTTTTCAAAACTTTTCTGCTTTGGATTTGCCTCTGCAATTTTTCTTTATATTTTTGTAAATATATCAATGGTTTTAGGATTGCTGCCAATTGTAGGGGCTCCTCTACCAATCATGTCCTATGGTGGTTCTTCTATGTTATCAATTATGTTAGGCCTAAGTATTGTAATGAGCTGTAAAATTTATAGCCAGGATCAAATCTCAAATTACTAGTATTTTACAAGATGTAAAAAAAAAAATTAATGAACAACTTAAAACCAAATATTTCCAATATTATTTCAATTGAGAGTGTTAATGAGGCTTGTGATAAAAATTATGAGGATATGATGTTAAAATACTATCAATTACAATTTGGTTGGTTTCATAATGCTTACAATGCTTTTAAAGATATAGATAAATATGTAATTTTAGCGTATTTAGTCAATAAAACACTTTCATTTTATAATAAGCATTTTTTTAATTTGAGTTTTGATGAATTTTATTCAAATAAATCTCTTGATATAGAAAAAATAAGCATAAGTGAAATCGTTAGAGAGCTTAAACTTTCGAAAGAAACGGCAAGAAGAAAATTGAATGAATTGACAAAAGATGGAATTATAGTCAGAGACAAAAAAAAAATTACTATTCAAAATAATGCTTTTACTTATCAAAAGCCAACCGCTAGTATACAAAATTTCTCAAACTTTTTATCAACTTCTTCAAAATATCTAATAATAAATAACAACTTTAAATCTCAAAAGAGTGAATATTTTGAGAAACAAATTAAAAAAAATTATACACACTATTGGAACGATTTCTTAAATTTTCAAATAGGATTAATACTTAGGTTTAAAAATGTATTTCTAAACTATCAAAATGTAATGGTTTTTTGCGTATGTTTGCTCAATCAAGCTTACAACATGAAGAATTCAGATCAAAAAATTGAAGCCGAAAACACAAAAAAAATGCATGATATGTATACAAATACTATAACTAGATACACACTTGAAAATTCTAAAGGTTTAAATCCAACAACAATTGCAGAATTAACAGGAATACCAAGAGCAAGCGTGATAAGAAAATTAAATGAATTAATGAAGCTTAATTTTATTATTTTAAATAGTGATAAATTATATACAACCTGTAGTGCAAAAAAGGGAGCAAATGGATTTAAAAAATTATCCAAATTTTTTGTAAGCAACCAACCTTACATAAGGGGAATAATAAAAGACTTTTTTAACTACACTATTATTTAATTTTTACTATCAATAACAACAATTGTTAAATCATCTTTTTGTGTATGCCCACTGTTCAAAATTTCATCTATAATAATTTCAAGCCTCTCATCATTTGGCTTTTCCTTGTGTTTTTTTATATAATTTTGAAATCCTTCTGAACCAAGCATTTCACCATTAGGGTTTTTTATTTCTGTAATACCATCTGTAAATATATACATAGAACTTTTTTTAAATGGAATCGAATGTTGGGTATATTTCGTATTTGGCATAATTCCCAAAGGAGGACCTGACTCGCTATAATTAGTGAATTTTTCATCTTGATCAAAAATAATAGGAGGTTCGTGACCAGCACTTGACAAAAGTAATTCATTTTTATTACTATCATAGATACCAATTAGCATAGTCACAAACATACCTCTGGAAATTGTTTCACAGATTTCGTTATTTAATTGATTGAGTAATTCAGCAGCAGAAAAATTTGTCTTACTTAAACAACTGTATAAGCTTGATGCTTTTGACATAAGCAGTGAAGACTTTATCCCTTTTCCAGAAACATCAGCAACTCCAAATCCATATTTCCCATCTCCTAAATCAGAAAAATTATAAAAATCACCTGATACAACTTTAGCTGGAATATTAATACCCGCTATTGGGAATTCCTCTTTTTTATTTTTAGATAATAGAGACTTTTGAATATCTCCAACTATTTCTACTTCTTTTTGAATTTTATTTTTTTCAATCATTTCTTTAGCCATTTTTGCATTACGAATTGCAAATGCAGCAGGCGCCGATAAAGTTTCTAACAATTG
>CACHTB010000021.1 GCA_902582735.1 uncultured Pelagibacteraceae bacterium | reverse complement strand
TCTTGCATCCAAGGATTTGTTCTTGCACCTGATGATAAAATTCTGCATTCAATCCATTCGCCACCGTTTTCTATATTCGTTTTATGAAGTATTGACCATAACTCGTCCTCAGTCATACCTGCTTTAAGCTCTTCTCTCATTTTACTTACACCAATTTCTGCAACTTCTATTGCTGCCCTCATACATTTTAATTCCTCAGATGATTTAATAACTCTTGCTTGCTCCAATATAGATTTTGCATCTACTACCTCTATTCCACACTTATTTAATTCAGTAACTGCTGGGCCGTTTAAAACGTCGATTGCAATTTTTTTTGATTTAAAAAACTTAATTGAAAGATCTTTTATCTCTGTGATCCATTTTTTTAATTGTAAACTAGCTTGATCTCCATGGGCGAAATAATCCCAAGTTATTGCTGGTCTAATTTCATCAATTAAATTTAAATGCTCAGATAATTTTTCACAATTAAAATATTCATATAGTATTGTTGGTCCATCTACTGGAATAAAACAATATCTAGAAAGATTGTGCATGTTGAAAACACTCATATTTACAGTGTCCAATGCATAACGGACATTGACTGGGTCAAAGAGAATACAAGCTTCTAAATTATTTTTTTCTAATTCTTTTTTTACTCTTTCTAAACGATAAGATCTTAATTTATCAAAGTCAATTTCATCTTCCCTAATTCTTTTTTTAGAGAGAAAGTTTGTAAAAGTTTTATATTCTGGATTTATTTTTCTACTAAATTTCATTGAGCTATATTTGTTGCAACCCATTTGTGGAAATGATGTGTAGGGTTATCCATCACAGGAGAAAAATTTCCTCCGTTATAAACACTGGAATTTCTACCTATTTGCATTCCCTGTATAATATCAACATCCTCTTTTTGTATATCTTCCCAAAGTGTAAAATTTTGTTTTCTCAAAGATTTATATTTTTTTGAATTTGCTGCACCATCACCTACATAATATATTTCCATATGCTCCAAAGTTAAATCGTTACTTTTTGGCTCTAACCAATATGCATAAAAATGATCTTTATGAATGCCAAGCATAACATTTGGGAATAATGCAACGTATTCTGCTATATTTTCCTTATTTTTTGGCCAATTTGGAAAACATGGAAATTTCTCTTTTCCTTTAAGTCTTGGATTATAAACAACAGTTCCTTGACCTGCAAAACGATTTGGTAGCCCTTGTATGTGGTAATGATCCTCAATTTTAGAATAAGAATTTAAACCAGGGTGAACCCAGGGCAGATGATAACTTTCACAGTAATTTTCAATTGCAAACTTCCAATTACACTTAGCTTCTAATTTAAAATATCCATAATCATTTGAATGTTTAATCATATCTCTATCAGAATTTTTCCAAAATTTACTCCATCGATCACTTAAAGGTTTTATGTATTTATCAAAAGGCATTTCATTATTGCTAATATTAACCATAATTAAATCTAACCAAATATAAGATCTTATTTCTTTTAGATTACTTCTTGATTTATTAAACCGTGGGTGAGTATGTTTATTCATTCCACCAATATGAGGTGTAGCTATTAGCTCACCATCAAAATTATATGACCATGAATGATAAGGGCATCTAATAACATTTTTAATTTTTCCTTCTTTATGAACAAGTTTTACTCCTCTATGACTACAGATATTGTGAAAAACTTTTATTTTATTTTGTTTATTTCTAACTATTAATAAAGGTAAATCTAATAAATCATAAGGTTTGGCGTCACCTATGTTTGGAAGTGAACTTGCAACACCAATCACAACCCATTTATCTTCAAAAAGTTTTTTTCTCTCTATTAAAGTATAGTCCTTATTTGTATAACACTCATTAGGTAAACCATGGGCTTTTGAAATAGGTTTAGTAACAATATCTAATTTTTTTTTATCTATAATATTGTATATTTCAGACATAATTAAATGACTTCATAAAGCCCTAACCATGCATTAACATCTTTGCTTGCAATATAATTAGATTTAAAGAATTCGATCTCACGCCATTTATTATTATTGTTTAATTCACTTATTTTTTTATCAAATCCGTATTCTTCGTGAATACCCTCGTTTATTGTAAAGCAAATGTATCCTCCTGGTTTTGTAATTCTTATAAATTCATCCAGTGCAGGTGGTTTTACATGACCAAAGGTAAAAGTGCCAACGCATAGAACTGCATCGTATGTATTATCTTCCTCTTCTATTTTTTTGTTTAAGTCTACTTGATCTAATTTTTTATACAGATTAGCTGGGACTAAATCTAATAATTTTCTTGATAGGTCTGCACCATAAAAATTGGTAAAACCATATTTTTTAAGTTCAACACCAACCAACCCAGTACCACAACCCGCGTCATAAATTTTAGCATCTTTATTTTTTTCGTACTTGATAAAAACTTCAGAGGTTTCTTTAGGTCCGGTATAATTCCAATCAACCATGTCTTGATCGTATTTATTATCCTTACCCCACTCATCATAGTACTCCATGACTTCATCAGTTTTTTTTAATTTATAAATCGGTACTTTGTTACCGACATCTTTTTGTGCCATTAGCTTCTCATTTTCTGTCCACTTGGATCATAAAGTGGTTCTTTAATTATAGAACAATTAAACAGATCTCCGTTAATCTCTACTTGGATTTTATTTTCTGATTTAATTTTTTCCTTATCAATGAAAGTGAAAGCCACACTTTTGTTTACAAAATGAGCAAATCCACCAGATGTTACATAGCCTATACTATCTTTTCCATTCATAACTGCTTCATTGTTTGTTACATCAATGTCGTTTGTTTCAACAATTAAGGGAGTAAGCTTGCAAGAACTGTTTTCTGTTTGGGCTTTTTCTTTTCCAATAAAATCTTTATCCCAATTTATAAACATGTCTAAACCTGTTTCTTTTGCACTAAAATCAGGCCTATAATCTAATGTCCATGCTCCCCAATTTTTCTCCAATCTCATTGACATTAGGGCTCTTGCTCCAAATAGTTTAATATTAAACTCTCTTCCTGCTTCCATTAACTCTTCATAAAGTTTTATTTGATAGTGTGGTGCAACATAAATTTCGTAACCAAGTTCGCCTGTGAATGAAATTCGGTTTATAATTGCAGGAACGCCACCAACAAACATTCTTTTAGAGTCTCTAAATTTAAATTTTTCATTGGAGACATCTTCTCTTAATATAATTTTCATATTTTTTTTTGATTATTGGATATCTTCTAAAGGATGATGGGACATTAATTCAAGTCCGTTTTCTCTAACTAAATATTGCTGTTCAAGTTTCACACCTTCTTTGCCTCCAACTTTTCCTATGTAACTTTCAACAGTAATAGTCATATTTTTAAGAAACCTACCACTTTTATCTCCACCATCAGTTGGATATCTTATTGAAGGCCATTCATCACACAATCCTATTCCATGAACCATAACTGAATATCTATTGCCGTAATATTCCTCAGACAATTTCAAGTGTCAATAATTCTAAAAGTTTATATTGCCCAATCACTATGGGGGTAAATTTTTTTGACCAATCAATTCAATTAAAAGATGCTAATAATATTGAAATTAAAAACCTTGGTTTTCCATTACTATTTATTCCATTTGTAAGCCGTACCTCTGAAATTATAGGTAAAAGAATATTTTTGAAAATAGATAATAAAGAATTTCTTTTTAATTTTAATCAAGCAGTTTACTCGAATTATTTAAGTGGGGATATTGTTGATAAAAGTGAAAAAGCTGAACTAAAGTTTATGGAAAATAATAATTTATTCAGTGAAGTAGAATGGTCTGAACTTTATAAATTGTCAGAGAATACTTTTGTTGAAGAAACAGATGAACTAAAGCAATCTGCAGCAGGAGCAGGTTTAACAGATAATGACTAACAAAGATCCTTTTAAAAATATTAAAGAGGATGACTTAAGAGATTTCAATAATAAATGTGATGAGTGTAAAAAAGAAGATGAAAGCGTTTCTCAAAATTTAATATTAACAGGATTTAAACTCTGCAAATGTTGTAGAACTTCAAAGACTATCTTTCCAATTTAACTTATATTGCTTATAGGAAGAGCATTCATTCTACTCATTACGAATGAAATCGACAAGAAAGCAATAATTAAAAAAGACAGAAATATAATTCCAAAAGCTTTAAAGCTAGATTTGATATTTAATATTTGTTTTGTTGATATTATTAGAGAAGCAAAAATCCAAAATTGAGTTAAAAATATTATTGGAATAACAAGATTAGGCGTAACTGCAAAAAATCTTAGTAAACCTGGCGCATGAGCATATCCAACAGCAATTAAAACTTTCTTAAAAGGTATTTTACTCTCTTTATCTGAAAAAATTTTTACTCCAATAACATAAATGAATATTGACCATACTAACCATGTTAAAATAGCAGTAAGACCTGAAATTCCAATTGAAGTTTTAACAATAGTATTAGCTGCAAAAGCTCCAGCAACACCATCTAAAATCATAATTAAACCTGCAAAATAAATTGCAGCTTCACCAAAATATTTTTGATCTTTATATAAATTTCTATCTAATTTTAAGGACTTAGAAATTATATCTAAAAATTGTGCAAACATTATTTTTTTTGGTCTTTTTTTTGTGCTTTATAAGAAACTATTAATGGAAAAAGTATTAATCCAATGGCTATAAATATGCAAATTACAATTAAGAAAGTTTTAGTCATAATTTAGGGGGAATTTAAAAAACCCCCCTAAAATAAATTTTATCCTTTTACAACTTCTCTTGTATTTGCATTGTAGGACTCAGTAAATGGAATATCTACTACAACTGCATCAACTGGTTGTCCTCGAGTATCAGAGTATTTTTCAGGCAAATGCACTTTGTATTTTGAGCCAACTTTACCTTTAGGGAAGCCATTTGTGTTCAAAGTTCCATCAAATGGCACATAGCCCATTGCAATATTTTGTTTCTTTTCTGGGTGATACCAAGGAGAAGTTATAAAACCTACTGGCTCTCCAGCGTTTTCACCTGAGATTAACCAAAAATCCGGCGCATATTCTTCAATTGGTTTTCCTCCAAGTTCTAGCCCAACTAACTGAAGTTTATAAGGTTTATGTCCTGCTTTAAGATCAGCTTTCATTTTCTCTAGAGCTTTTTTTCCTACATAATCTCCTGCTTTATTCCATTCACCTTTTCCTGATAAAGAAACCTGATAACCTAAGTTACATTGAAATGGATTGTGTTGATTGTCCATGTCTTGACCCCAAGATAGAATTCCAGCTTGAATTCTTCTATGGTGTGCTGGAGCAATAACCATTAAATTATGTTTTTTACCCGCTTCTAGAACAGCATTCCACATATCTTCAGCATATAAAGTAGATTCTCTTAAATATATTTCAAAACCAGCTTCACCTGAAAAACCGGATTGCGATATTACTACACTTCTTCCTCCAACCTTCGCTTCTGCAAGACCATAGAATGGCATGTTGTCAAAATCAACATGATCACCACATAAATCTTTCATTAATGCTTTTGATTTAGGACCTTGTATTTGAACAGGGCTCACATCAATTTCATCAATGTTTACATTAAATCTTTCATCTGCATTTACTCCTTGAAGGTAAAGACCAATATCACTATCAGATAAACTAAACCAAAACTCATCCTTAGAAATTCTGAGAAGAATCGGATCATTTAATACCCCACCATATGCATTACAAAGTATCACATATCTTGCTCTCATTGGTGAAATTTTAGTTGCATCTCTAGTTATCACATAGTCCACAAATTTTTCCGCATCAGGACCCTTTACCCTTATTTGTCTTTCTACTGCAACGTTCCACATTGTAACGTGATTAACAATTGCATCGTACTCAACCATCGCTCCACCGTCCTCAGGTTTTACATATCCTCTTGGATGATAAATACGATTGTAAACTGTTGCTCTCCAACATCCAGCTTTCATTGATAAATGCCAGTATGGTGATTTTCTTACCCTTGTTGAAATTAGCATTTCAACTTTTGTTGGACCGCTTTGTCTTAAATTGTAAGGTACATTTCTATCAGACTGATCTACTGATGTTACGTGCCTTACTTTACTATAGTCAAACTCATTAGACATAGTTATTCTCCTTCAACCACTTGTTTGTTTCCTTCAAGCCGCCGAATGTATAAATGTGAAAATAATCAGTATGCGATTTAACTTTCCCAATTAAATCATTAGGGTCTTTAGGTTTTAATAAATCTAACGCCTTACTAAAATTAGATTTAAGAAAGTTTATGGAATTTTTTGCCCCTACAATATTAGCAAATTTTATTAAGCTAGATATTTTCATTGGCCCAGTAATTCCTACATGCACTGGTATTGTTTGTTTAGAAATGAAATCAATAATAGGCTGACTGTCTAATAACCATTGGGTCACTATGTAATCAGCATAAGGCTTCTTATCTATCATTGCTTTTTCTAAATCAGTATCAGATATATCAGGACTACCCTCAGGATGTCCTGCTATTCCTATTTTAATTCCATCAAAAAATCCTGTTTCCAGCATTTGATATGAGCTATCAAATTTTCCTACTGGTTCTCTACCTCCACCAATCACTAAAGCTTGTTTAACTCCTAAATCCTTGCATCTTGTTACATAATCTTTTAATTCATTATCATCATTGATTGATCTTGCTGGAAAATGTGGAACAGGATTAAAACCTTTTTCAACTAGCTCTCCTGACTTTGCAGCGGTATCTTTATAGTCACCTCCTGGTAACATAGTTATGTAAACATCTTTAACTGGTGGCAAGTTTTCAAGAGTTGATTGTGGTCCAATTTCTAAAGAAAATTTCATTATTTTTTGGATCTTTATTTATTTTGAAATATGAGTCTAGAAAAATCGATATCCAAACTGGGCTAATTATTTTTTTTGGCCTCTGTGTTTTTGGATCCGCTTTCCGTACTGCTGGGTCACCCTATCGAAAATAATCGCTAGAGCAACAATTGCTAAACCATTCATCATTCCAAGAGCCAGGTACTGGTTTGAAATAGCCTGTAAAATTGGGACCCCTAGGCCTTTAACCCCAATCATAGATGCTATTACAACCATAGCCAATGCCATCATGATCGTTTGGTTTACACCTGCAAAAATTGTTGGAAGTGAAAGTGGTATTTGAACAGATCTCAATTTTTGTAATGGGGTTGCACCAAATGCCTCACTTGCCTCTAAAGTTTCTTTATCAACCTCTCTGATACCAAGATTGGTTAATCTTACAATTGGAGGTAGGGCATAAATACATACAGCCAATAGGCCTGGCACTTTCCCGATACCCAGCAACATTATTATAGGAATTAGATATACAAAACTCGGAATCGTTTGCATCATATCCAAAACTGGCAGTATAGCTTTTTCAGCTCTACTTGATTTAGACATAAGAACCCCTATTGGAATTCCAACAACAATACATACAAGTGTGGAAACTGATATTATGGCCACTGTTGCCATACAATTCTTCCACATACCAAAATAACCAATAATTATGAAACAAATTACAGTCCCAATTACTAACTTGATGCTTCTTGAACCAACCCATGCCAATAATCCAAAAATTCCAATTACTATTGGCCATGGACTATTTACTAATAATTTTTCTAACCAAATTAAAAAATAAAGCAATGGATCAAAAAAAGATTCTATCCCATCTCCATATGCTCTTGAAAAATCTTTAAAACTTAAATCAATACCTTTCTTTAACTCTCGTAACGCAGTTCTATCCATTACTGGAATTTTGTTAAAGAAATCCATGATGATGTTTTATTGGATTTGAACCCGTTTTTCAACGGGTTCAAAATTTTATTGAGTTTGAGTTAAAGTGCTTTTTTAATTTTTTTAGCAGCTGAACTAGAAACCCACTTAGTCCAAACACTTTCTTGTGTTTTTAGGAATTCAATTGCAGCATCAGCACCTTCAGCTTGGTTCTCACCCATCCAAACCAACATTCCGTTCATAACTGGACCAGGATATGTTCTTTTTTCAAGATAAGTCATACCATCTTTACCAGCTGTTTTTTTGAAATTGTCAGTCGTAACTGTGAATACCTCAGATTTTACCCACGAAGATTTCTTAGGGTCTGCACATTCTTGCTCTGGTTTAACCAAACAGTTATCCCAGTTGTCTTTTCCACCCCATTCTCCCATGTCTACAGCTTGCATGTTATATTTACCAATTAAAGCTGTTGGAGACCAATAGTATCCAAACCAGTTCTCACCTCTTTCAGCAGCTTTTGCTATTGATCCATCAAGTCCTGCAGCAGAACCTGTTTCAACAATAGCCCAACCTTTTTCTTCCATACCCCATGCTCTAAAGTGGTTTCTGTTACTTAATTCACAGTTCCAACCTGGAGGGCAGATATGAAAACCACCTTTTGATGGATCTTCTGGATGTGGAAATAAGTCTGGTCTTTTTAAAATTGCATCAGCAGTTGTTAGTTCTGGATGCTTTTCTAAAGTTGCAGGTAATACCCACCAACCTTCACCTAAACCAGTAATTGGTGCTTTATTAAGCGTATGCATTTTACCTTCGTCTACTGCTTTATTTAAAGCAACGATTGCAGCGTTTGCCCAAAATTCTGGAGCAACATCTGGCTCACCTTTTTCTTGCATAGATGTGAACGTTGGCATAGTTGCACCTGGCACTAATTCCACATTACATCCATATCCCTCTTCTAATATGATTTTATCAACTTCTGCCATAAAGTTTGCAGAAGCCCAGTTCATATTAGCGATAGTTATGTCCCCACATTTCGCATTTGCAACATTTCCAAAACTTGAAAGTCCGAAAATAACAGCGAGCGTGAGAAGTACTTTTTTAATATTCATTATACTCTCCTAATTAATTAATTATTTATTAGGAGAACACATACCCAATCAAATTGCAAACTTCTTTCAACTAAAAGTTGTAGTAAAAATGTCTTTATCACACTAATTTTTTTAAATAATATTATTCATAATGAGATTAATCAGTGAAAATTTTTTTTTAGGATTTTATTTCAATCTAAATTGTAAAACAGTTTTTCAACAATCGATTATAAGAGACACTTATTAAAATTTTTTCCTCAAATTTAAAAAAAAATAAAACAAAGGGAGGAAAATGAAAAAAGATTTAATATCAAGATTAGATGCTGGTCCAGTTATTTTTGCAGAAGGATATTTATTTGCAATGGAAAGAAGAGGATACCTTTCTGCTGGACCTTTTGTTCCTGAGGTGGTGCTAGAACATCCAGATGTAGTTACACAATTGCATAGAGAATTTATAAGAGCTGGCTCAGATGTTGTTCAAGCATTCACTTATTATGGACATAGAGAAAAACTTAGAATTATAGGAAAAGAACATTTACTTGAACCAATGCAAAAAAATGCTCTTCAAATCGCAAAGGATGCTGCAAATGAATTTAAAGATTTAGATTTAATGGTTTGTGGTGATGTAGCTAATACAAATATTTTTGATCCAAAGGATAAAAATTCTTTTAAAGAATGTCAAAGAATGTACGAGGAACAAGTACTTTGGGCAAAAGAAGCGGGAGTTGACTTTGTAGTTGCTGAAACAATCAATTGGGTAGATGAAATGAAAATAGCTTTAAAAGCAATTAAAGATGAAGGATTGATTGCAGTTGCCAATTACGCAATACCTCGTGGTGATTTGACAAGAGATGGTCATACTGCTGGGGATGCATGTAAAATAGTTGAGGATCTTGGAGCAGATGTTGTAGGTTTAAATTGTTACAGGGGTCCAAAAATGACAATGAAACTTTTAAAAGAAGTTAGAAAAAAAGTTTCATGCCATGTTGCAGGGTTACCCGTTCCTTATAGGACAACAGAGGAAGAACCAGGATTTTTAAATCAAACAGACCATGGATGTGATTGCATCCCAGGAGGAAATGCTTTTCCTGTAGCTTTAGATAATTTGTTTTGTAACAGATTTGAAATGGCTGAATTTGCAAAAGAATGTCTAAAAGAAAAAATTAATTTAATAGGTATCTGTTGTGGTGCTGAAGCTCATCATGTGAGAGAAATGGCTGTTGCAGTTGGTAAAAAACCAATAGCAATGAAGTACATGCCAGATATGAGTAAGCATTTTCACCATGGGACAGACAAGTCATTGAAGGATGTAAATAAAGAAATAAAATATTAAAATGCAAAATCATGCAAAAGTAGTTATCATTGGTGGTGGTGTTGTTGGCTGCTCAATTCTTTATCATTTATCGAAATTTGGTCTTAAGGATTGCATTCTTCTTGAGAGAAATGAACTTACTTCTGGTTCTTCCTGGCATGCAGCAGGAAATGTGCATGTAATTTCCTCAGATCCAAATATTTCAAGAATGATGGCTTATACAATTGGGCTATACAAAGATATTGAAAAAGAGTCTGGTCATTCAGTAGGTTTCAAACCTAGTGGAGGATTTTATCTAGCATCAAATGAGGTTTGGGCCGATTATTTAAAAAGAGAGAGATCAAAAGCAAGATATATGGGCTTAGATCAGGAATTTATATCTCTTGAGGAAGTTAAGAAAAAACACCCGTTAATTGACCCTTCTAGATATCTTTTAGCATTGTGGGATCCAATTGATGGAGAAGTTGATCCATCGGGAGTAACCTACGCTTTTGCAAAAGCAGCAAAAGTTCATGGTGGAAAATATTTCACTCACACTTTGGTTAAAGATACAAAACAAAAAGAAGATGGGACTTGGGATGTAATAACCGAGAAGGGCAATATCAATGCTGAAATAGTAATCAACGCTGGAGGATTATGGGCAAGAGAAGTCGGTCAACTTGCTGGAATAAATCTACCAGTTCAGCCAATGGAACATCATTATTTGATTACTGAGGCAATTCCAGAAATAGAGGCAATGGGTGATCAAAGACTACCAATAGGTACTGACTTTGAGGGAAATATTTATTTTAGACAAGAAGCAAAAGGAATGCTTCTTGGAACATATGAACCTAAATCAACTCCCTGGAAAGTTGAAGGCACGCCAATGAATTTTGGTCATGAGTTATTAGAACCAAAGTTAGATAACATTGAAGATAGATTGGCAATAGGTTTTGAAAGAATGCCTGCATTAGAGAAAGCAGGAATAAAAAATATTGTTAACGGACCATTTACTTTTGGACCAGATGGATCTCCACTGATTGGTCCTGTACCAGGAATGAAAAATTACTGGGTAGCTGTAGGCGTTATGGCTGGATTTTGTCAAGGAGGTGGAGTTGGAAAGTGTATTGCTGAATGGATAATTGATGGAGAACCATCAATAGATGTATGGGCAATGGATGTTGCAAGATTTGGAGATTATGCATCACCGCAATATGGAACAATTAAATCATCTGAAAATTATGAGAGAAGATTTATAATGACATTTCCAAATGAAACCTTACCCAAAGGTAGAAAGCAAAAAACGACAGCACTCTATGATAGATTTGTAAATCAGGGTGCAGTTATGGGAGATAGTTTTGGTTTAGAAAATGTTTTGTGGTTTGCAAATAATAAAGAAGATGCACATGAGGAACCAACTATAAAAAGATCTAGGTCACATGATTATGTTTCGAAAGAAGTTATTAATGTAAGGGAGAATGTAGGCTTAATAGAAGTAGCTAATTTTTCAAAACATGAATTTAAAGGAAATGATGCAAGAAAATTCTTAGATCATGTAATGGCAGGTAAACTCCCAAAACCTGGAAGAATATCTTTATCTCCAATGTTATCTTATAGAGGAAAATTATGTGGAGACTTAACAGTTGCCTGTCTTGATGAAAATGAATTTATGGTTTTTGGATCTGGTGCAGCGCAAGAAATGCATAGACGTTGGTTTGAAAGTCACTTGAATAAATTTGATGTTAATTACAAAAATAGATCTGATGAATTTCATGGTATATCTATAGCTGGTCCAAATTCAAGAAAAGTATTGGAAAAAATAGTAAGAGAAGATGTCTCCAATGAAAAATTTAAATTTAGAGACTCTAAAAGAATGTTTGTTGGTGGCGTTCCTGCAATTATAAACCGAATTTCATTCACAGGCGAACTTGGTTACGAAATTTATGTTGCACCACACTATCAAATAAAACTTTATGAAGAGTTAATGGAAGCAGGAAGAGAGTTTAATATTAAACTATTTGGAGCAAGAGCCCTAATGTCAATGAGATTGGAGAAAAATTGGGGAGCATGGACATTAGATTATAGGCCTGATTTTAGTGCAAAAGAAACAGGTTTAGACATGTTTATAAATTGGGATAAAGATTTTATTGGAAAAGAAAAAGCCCAAACAGAAAACAGTTCTTGCAAGCTTACTCCCTTAATTGTTGAAACAAACGACATTGATGTAACAAACAATGAAGCAGTTATGAATGGAAAAGATAGTATAGGCTATGTAACATCTGGTGGATTTGCTCATTTTGTAAACAAAAGTGTGGCTTTCACTTTCATTGATAAGGAAAAAATTAAATCAGAAAATAAAATCCAAGTAGAGATTAACGGAGATCTGTTTAATTGTTCTATAATTAAAGAACCACTTTATGATCCAAGTGGACAGAAAATGAGAAGCTAATGGCACAAAAAGATGTCGGTAACAAAGTACCGATTTATAAATTAAAAAAAACTGATGAAGTCATGGAGTACTATGATGAGTGGGGTAAGGATAATAAATACGATCAAGACATGGTTGATTGGAATTATACCGGACCTAAAGAAACCTCTGAAGTTTTTATCAAGTACGAAAAAAATAAAGATGCTAAAATTTATGACGCGGGTTGTGGTACTGGGTTGGTTGGTGTTGAACTTAAAAAATATGGTTTTACCAATTTTTATGGTGCAGACCTATCAAGAAAATTATTAGATTTAGTCCCAGCTAATCTGTATAAAAAATTAGATCAAGTAGACTTAAACAAAAAAATAGAAGAGGAAGATAATACATACGATGCAGTTCTATGCGTTGGCACTTTTACCTTTGGTCATGTAAAACCACCTGCACTGGATGAATTTATAAGAATTACAAAACCAGGAGGATACATTTGCTTTACAATAAACGAGGGTATTCACGAAGAATACGGATTTGATAAAAAAATAAGTGAATTAAACAATAATAATAAATGGCGTGAGATCGAATTCTTTAAATCTAATTATATTGCAAGCAAAGATGTTAATGCATGGTTAGGGCTTTATGAAGTCATTTAATTATGTCTGAAATATACAATATTATAGATAAAAAAAAATTAGATATTGTTACTAAACCTATTTCAAAAGCCCATGGTTTACCTAATGAGTGTTATACAAATAAGGACTATACTTTAATAGAGAGAAAAAAACTTTTTGAAGATAAATGGGTTGTGATTGGTGTTGCAAGTTCACTTCCAAACATAGGTGACGCCAAACCTTATGATTTATTAGATTTACCTTTATTAATAGTTAGAAATAAACAAAATAAAATAAAAGTTTTTCACAATATCTGTAGTCATAGAGGAGTAAAACTTGTTCATAAAGAAGGAAAAATTAAAAATGTTATTAGATGCCCTTATCATTCATGGTCATATAATTTTGATGGTGAGCTAATAGCTACACCTCATATTGGTGGAATGAATAAACATACTCACCCACGGTTTAATAAATCAAGAAGTAATCTAAAAGAAATAAGATCTTATATTTGGTTAGATTTAATTATGGTTAATATTAGCAATAATGAAATGCCTTTTGATAAATACATAAAACCTTTAAGTGATCGATGGAGTAAATTTTGGAAAAATTCTGATAGAGATATGATTAAACATTCAAATGATTATGGATATTTTAAATTAGAAGCTAAGTGTAATTGGAAGTTTGCAATTGAAAATTACTGTGAAAGTTATCATCTGCCCTGGGTTCACCCTGGTTTAAATTCTTATTCTAAAATTGAGGATCATTACCACATACAAGGGCTACCAAATCGTTTTGCAGGTCAAGGAACTGTTGTTTATAATCCAAGACTTAAAGGAAAAGAGAAATTTCCATGTTTTCCAAATTGGCCAAAAAATAAGGAAAATATAGCAGAATACGTTGCATTATTCCCAAATGTTATGCTTGGCATTCATAAAGATCATTTTTATGCATATTGGTTAGAGCCAAAAAGTAACGATTTAACTTTGGAGCATATGGAAATATATTATGTAGGTGATGGTGCAGCAAATTCAAAAAAATATAAATCTTTGAGAAAACAAAATTTTACACTTTGGGAAGATATACAAAAAGAGGATGTTGATATTATACAGGGAATGCAAATAGGTAGAAATTCCAGTGTTTATAACGGAGGAAATTTTTCTCCTGTGATGGATAACCCTACACATCATTTCCACAAATGGGTTGCAACAAATATAGCTCAATGAAATTTAGTAGAAAAATAAATCCAGAATATAAAACTTTTACAAACTTTCTCTCTAAAAAAAGAATTAGGGAAGATGAAATTGACTTTGATAAATTAAGATCTTATCGTTTAGAAAGAGTAAAAAAAGAATTAGAAAAAAATAATTTAGAAGCTTGTATTCTCTTTGACCCAGTCAATGTCCGTTATGCATTGGACACTGTAAATATGAGTGTTTTCAACATGCACAATCTTTCTAGATATTGTTTTATTCCAGTAGATGGACCAACAATACTATATGAATATTTTAATTGTGAAAAATTATCTGAGCATTTAAATTTAATTGATGAAATTAGACCAGCAATAACTTGGGATTATTTCGCCCATGGAGATCAAGCTAGTTTACAATTAAAAAAATGGATCACAGAGATAAAAGATCTTTCAATTAAGTTTTTTAAATCAAAAAAAATTGCAATCGACGTTTTAAACGGCCCAGCAGTTACTGAATTAAATAAGTGTGGAATAGAGGTAGTAGATGCAAAATCTATATTGGAGCAAGCAAGAGTTATTAAATCATCTGAGGAATTAAAATGTATGAGGGCAGCAATAGAAGTTGCAGAAATTGGTGTAAGTAAAATGAGAGAAGAGCTTAAAGCAGGTATGACTGAGGACGAGTTATGGTCAATACTTCATAAAACGAATATAGAAAACGGTGGCGAATGGATTGAATGCAGAATTTTATCATCAGGTGCAAGAACAAATCCTTGGATGCAAGA
>CACHTB010000020.1 GCA_902582735.1 uncultured Pelagibacteraceae bacterium | reverse complement strand
AGCAATTGCTGTTCCAAGAGATTCTCCATATAATATAATTGAATTGTCCTCTACACCGTTTGAATTAAGCCATTTCTTCACAGCCCTTGCATCTTCATAAAGTCCTTGCTCAGTTGGTTTGCCCTTATTTCCACTGAAACCTCTATAAGCAAAAATTAAATAATTAATATCTAACTTAGAAAATTCATTAAGTTTATAAATTCTATTATCTATTTTTCCTGCATTACCGTGAAAAAAAAGAATAGTTTTAAAGTTTTTATTTTTCACAAATCTCCAAGCTACAAGTTCATTTTCAGACTGAATATATACTTTTTCTATTTTGTGATTAAGCGGTCCTTCATCTAAGTAATTATTTTCACCTGGATGATAAAGTAACTTTCTTTGGTAAAAATATACTACAAGCGAGACCCCAAAATAAATTAAGAAAATATAAAGTAATATTTTAAAAAAAATCATTTTATGCTTTTTGTTCATTATCAACTTTTCTTTTAACTAAATATATTCCAAAAAATACTAAGACGGTTCCTAGATAATGGTAGTTTTCTAAATTTTCATCGAATAAAAATATTCCATAAAATGCCCCATAAACAGTGAATAAATATAATGTAAATCCAGTTACAGACGCTCCTAATTTTTGTTGTGTTAAAGTATAAAGTGCAAATGCAATAATTCCTGGTGAAATTGCTGCAAACAATACCCAAAAATAAAAATTTGAGTCAAATTGAGTTTGTACAAAATATATTTCTTCTAATAAGTAGAAAGGTAACAAACTAATGATGCCGCCGAGCGAGATAATAGTAAACCTTGGAAAAACATCTAAATCAGACTTCCAGTAAAATAAGAAAATTGAATATAATGCCCAACCAATTGCAGCCCCCAACATCCATAAATCACCTTGATTAAAAGTTAAATTGAATAAAAGCAAAATATCACCCTTGATTATAATAATAAGAACTCCGACTAAACAGGAAGCTAAACCAAAAATTTTAAGTTTATTAATTTTTTCACCAAAAAATAAAGAGGAAATTATAATAATAAAAATTGGAGAGGAGGTATAAATAATTCCCATATTAATTATTGTGGTTGTTTTTCCAGCTATAAAAGGAAAGGCGCCACATACACCACAGCCCATTGAGCCTAAAAATAAAAGTTTCCAGATTTCTTTTTTTATGATCCTAATTTCTCTTTTAATAGAAAAAAAAGTAAAAGATAACAGAATTAAAAAAACAAAAAACCACCTCCAAAATGCTAATGAAATTGGAGGTATAAACTCAACACCCCCACGAGCAACTATTAAGTTGCTTGCCATAAAAATTGGTTGAATAAAAAGTAATAGATAAGGAAAAAGATTTTGTTTGTTCATCTTTATTTCTTATAGTTTAATTTTTATTTTTAAGAAGATATGTTTAGATTGAAAGATTTATTGCTTGTCAAAAAAAGCTTCGTAAATCATCATTATAATTGCTGCACCCATAAAGATATATACAGGTAATACGTCTAAAAAAGTTATCATCATAGATCTAGTTAGAGTAGTAGCTAAGCCAACTAAAAAGAATAGAGCAAACGAAATTCCAATAACTGTTGTTAATTTATTCATATTTAATCTTCACATTCCTTCTCTAGCCATCTAGCAACTCCTAAAAATCTGTGATCATCATATTTATCACCGATTAATTGAACACCCAATGGTAATTTATTTTCACCTTCAAGTAAAGGAAGAGAAATACAAGGCGTACCAAGATAAGACCAAACCTTATTAAATTCTGCTGTTCCTGTGCTTTTTAATCCTTTGGGTGCGACCCCTGGACTGGACGGCATTAGTACCCCATGGTAATCCTCAAAAACTTCTTTATAAGATTCATAACTTTGTTTCCTAAAATCAATAGCCTCTGCATATTCTTTTGCGGAGTATTTATTTCCTCTAGAAATTGCATCTTGCATGTATTTAGACAATTTAGATTTAAACTTTTTATAATAAATTGAAAAATTGTTTGCTAAGTCTGTTTCGTGAATTACTTGATGATATTTATGTATATCTTTGAAGTAAGACGGAGTATCAAAAACTTCAATGTTTTTAAAAGACTTAATAAAATATTCAAAAGCATCTCTGGATTTTTTTTCAATCATCTTCCAGTGATTTGTTTTATAAAATATAAATTTTGGTTCAAATAATGGGCCTTTTTTTGTCTCTGCTAGAATATTCTCTGATGAATAATGTATTGAAGCTGGATCCTGTTTGTCTTTCTTAATTAAAGCTTTAGCCAATAAAGCAACGTCTTCTACATTTCTTCCAAACATACCAATATGATCTAAAGTTTGAGAGGTTCTTAAAACACCATTTCTTGATATCAATCCATAAGTTGGTTTATAGCCTACTACACCACAGTAAGAAGCAGGTCTTATTACTGATCCGCCTGTTTGAGATCCAATTGAAAGGGGTGCCATATATGATGCAACTGATGCAGCTGATCCGCTCGAGGAACCACCTGGTGTTCTAGAATAATCATGTGGGTTTGTTGTTTTTGGAGGTCCAAGAAAAGCTAACTCTGAAGTTGCAGTTTTACCCATTACAATGGCTCCTTCCGAAATCAATAAATCAACAATTTCTGCATTTTGTGAGTAAGATTTACCTTTTCTTATGCTTGTCCCACACTCAGTTGGCATATCAACTGTCCCGATAATATCCTTAACAGCTATGGGTATACCATGTAGGAAGCCAATTGGTTTACCTGATCTTCTGTAGTCGTCTGACTCTTTAGCTTTCTCTAATAAAATTTTTTTATCAAAGAATGCCCAAGCTTTTACCTCTTTTTCAAATTTATCGATTCTCTCAATATATTTTTCGCACAATTCTACTGAAGTTAATTCTGAATTTTTTATTTTTAAAGCAAGGTTTTCTACACTCTGTGAAAATATTTCACTCATTAATTTCTTCTTTAGTCAGCAAAAAGTACATCCGGAAGCCATAAAGCTATACCTGGAAAAATGTACATCAATACCATTGCAAAAATCACTATACCTAAAAATGGCATAATCCCTTTAAATATTTCCAACAATTCTACATTTTTTGTTTGTACGCCTTTAAGATAATATGCAGACATTGCCATGGGGGGTGTTAAGAAAGATGTTTGCAAGTTTAATGCAATCAACATAGCAAAGAAATACGGATTAACACCAAAAAATTCTACCAGTGGAAGGAATATAGGTACAAAAATAATTAGAATTTCTGTCCATTCTAAAGGCCATCCTAGAATAAAAATAATTATTTGAGTTATCACTAAAAACTGCCAAGGAGCTAAATTCATAGATTTAAAAAAGTGTTCAAAAACTTCATGACCGCCCAAATAAGAAAACACTGCTGCAAAAGTCCATGATCCTACAAACAACCACATTATCATTGCAGTTGTTTTTGCTGTAAGGAAAACAGACTCTTTAAAACTTTTCCATTTTAAAGATTTATAAATCAAAGAAAGTACTAAAGATCCAAGAGCTCCCACCGCTGCTGCCTCTGCTGGTGTTGCAAGACCTGCAAGAATAGTACCTAAAACTAATATTATTAAAGAAAATAATGGTACAAATGAAACTAAAACCTCTTTTAATATCACTGCTCTTGGTGGTATTTCCTCCTTTGGAGGCTTAGGTGCAATGGATGGATTAAAGTACGCCCTAGTTATTGCATAAATTATATAAAGTCCTGCCAACATTAATCCAGGAAATATTGCTGCTGCAAATAATCTAAGAGGGGATAATTGAGCAATTACTGCATAAACTATAAGCATAATACTTGGAGGAATTAAAATACCTAAACAACCACCCGAACATATAACCCCCGATGCAAATTTTTTATCGTAACCTGCTCTTACCATTGCAGGCCATGCAAGTAGTCCCATTAATGTAACTACTGCACCGATAATTCCTGTAGCTGTAGAAAATAATGCGCAAGTTACAAGAGCGGCTACAGCCATTGAAGCTGGTAAGCCATGAGAAGCAAGTCTAATTGCATTAAATAATCTTGCTACAATTCCTGCTCTTTCAACTAGATAACCCATAAATAAAAATAAGGGCACGGCGGTAAGCACAGTATTATCCATAACGGAATATGTATTTTGGACAAATAATTGGAATATCCTGTTATCCAATAAATGATCCATTCTTGACGGATCGTAATATGCAAAATAACCAAAGCCAATTCCCATTGCCATCAAAGTAAATGCAATTGGAAAACCTAACAGCACTGCAAATAGAAATATTCCCATCATCAAGATAGCTATTTCAGGATTTGTTAAACTAAATAACATCTTTTTGGTCCTCGTCTTGAGTTGTTCTCATTAAAATTTTTTCTGTCTCCTCAGCAACAACCATTCTTGCAGGCCAATGACCAGTTTGAATGCAAATGATTGATCTGAATACCTCACTTATTCCTTGAATGATTAATAGTAAACCAGAAAGTGGTATCAAAGATTTTGCCATATAAATTTGAATTTGTGCTGGACTATTCCAACTTGTTTCTTTTATTTTCCAAGCCATGGATGCGTATTCATACCCATAAAATGCTAGAGCCAAAACACCTGGAAAGAAAAATACAAAATATAAAATTAGATCTATCCAACCTTGAGTTCTGGGTTTGAACAATCGGTAAATTACATCACCTCTTACATGAGCCTCGGTCGACAATGTATAAGCACCTGCCATCATAAAAATAGCTCCATACATTTGAAGACTAAAATCAAAATTCCATAATGTGGGAGCATTAAATGCATATGCCATCACCACTTCATAACAAGTTCCACACATTAAAATTACAATACACCATGCAAATGCCTTACCCATTGATGTACTTAACTGATCTGCAAACTTGATAAATGATCTCATAAAAACTGTCTAAGTAATAACAAAAAGGGGGCTAAAAAGCCCCCCTTTTTTTTTCTAATTTATTAAAAATTATTAGATTTTTACTTTTGCTATTGGACCAAACTCATTTTCGTAAGCAAGTTTGTAATTAGGCTGATTCATCAGCAAGTACTTCATTACTCTCTTAGCATACGCTTTTTGTGAGTCTATGATTTTCTTGAAGAATGGATCTTTTCCAGAAAAATCACCTACTACTTTGTCCCAACCTTTTAACTGCTCAGCAAGAATTGCATCTGAAGTTTGATATACATTTACTTTATGCTCATTCATTAACTTAGATAAGTCAGCTGAATATCTTACTAAAGCTTTATAGTAGTTATCAGTGTTTGCAGCATAAGCAGCATTTTTCAAAATTGCTTGATGTGCAGGCGAAAGGTTGTTGTATGATTTTTTGTTAACAGGAATTTCAAACATCTCCTGAGATTGGTGAAAACTACCTAAGTGATAGTGCTTAGATACATCCTGCATACCAAACTGAGAGTCTGAAGTTGGGTTGTTAAACTCAGCTGCATCAATCAAACCAGTTTTCATTGCTGGTTGGATTTCTCCACCTGGTAACTGTCTTACGACCATTCCCATTGCAGTAAGAACGTTAGTTGCAAGACCAACTGTTCTGTACTTCATTCCTTTTACATCAGATACTTTAGTTACGTTCTTTTTAAACCATCCGAATGGTTGAGCTGGCATAGGCATATGAAAGAAACCAACATAGTCAAAACCAACTTTTGCTAGAGTTTCTTCGTATAGAGCTCTTCCTCCACCATATTCCATCCATCCCATAACTTCCTGTGATGACATACCGTATGATGGTCCAGTTCCAAATAATGAAGCTGCAGGGTTTTTTCCATACCAATATGCAGTCACCCAGTGACCCATATCAAGTACTCCAGAACTTACTGCTTGTCCAATTTCGGAAGTTTTAACAACTGCTCCAACTGGTTGTAAGTCAATTTTTAATGTTCCGCCTGACATCTGGTCAACCATTTTCGCATAGTCTCCTGCCATTTCGAAAAAGATATTAGCTCCACTAGGCCAAGCTGCTTGCATTTTAAGAGTAGTATGACCGCCTCCAAATGCAAGATTAGGCATTGCCACTGCTGCTGTTGCTGCTGCACCAGTTGCTGCTGCCGTTTTAAAGAACTTACGTCTTGAAGGAATTTTTCCCTTCAAAGGTTTTTTTTCTTTAACCATTTATTTCTCCTCTTTAAGTTAATTAACTTCAAAGATTTAAACATGTAAAATTGTTAGAGTCATTCTAAAATCGATTGAGTTTACAAATTAAATACAATTTGAGATTGTATAATTAGGTCAAAAAGTCCTAATTTACTTTATTCTTGCAGACTCCTGTTTTAAAAAATTCATCAATGTTGTGAATTGCAAGATTAGCCATTGCAGTTCTTGTTTCTTTTGTAGCGCTTCCTAAATGGGGAAGGATAAAGGCGCTTTTATATTTCAGGTAACCTGGATTTAAATTTGGCTCATTTTTATAAACATCTAAACCAACTGCATAGACTTTTCTTCTTTCAAGTGCATCTATCAAAGCCTCATCGTCTACAATATCACCTCTTGCAACATTAGTAACAACGGCACCTTTTGGTAAATATTCAATTGTATCTTTATTAATCATATCAATTGTCTCTTTTGAAGCTGGACAACAAATAGATAAAACATCAGATACTGACAACAAACTTTTTAAATTATCATGGTAAATCGCACCTTGTTCTTTTTCATCAGATAATTTTGATCTATTATGATAATGTATTATCATTCCTAAAGACTTTGCAATTTTTGCAATCTTTTGACCAATTCTTCCCATGCCTAATACCCCAAGTCTTGCACCAGTCAGTTGCTTTCCAATTAAATAATCTGCAGACCACTTCCAGTTGCTTTCTTTTGCAGACGCTATCCCCTCTGATGCTCTTCTGCATGCTCCAAGTATTAACAAGATTCCAATTTCAGCTGTAGCATCAGTTAAAACGTCAGGTGTATTTGTAACCGCTATTCCTCTCGTCTTAGCAGCTTCTAAATCTATATTTCCAAAACCAACTGCAAAATTTGAAATAATTTTTATAGTTTTAGGTAATTTGTTTATTGTTTCAGCATCAAGTTTATCTGTTAAAGACGATAATATTCCATCTTTCCCTTCACTCATTTCAATTAATTTTTTTTGAGAATACAATTCGTCATTTAAGTTCAAATTAGCGTCAAAACTTTTTAATGCTTTATCTTCACAAGATCTAAGTAGTTTTCTTGTTACTAGAATTTTTTTCATATTAAATTTTATTCAAAATTTTTGGTTTTGGACCACCAGTGTACCAATCCAGCAGTTCTATAGTATGTAAAATTGGTATATTGGTACCATTAGATATTTGGGTTATGCAGCCTATATTTCCAGTAGATATAATCTGTGGATTTGTACTCTCTATATTCTTAACTTTATCTTTTAAAAGATTTTTTGCTATTTCTGATTGCAGAATATTATAAGTTCCTGCAGAACCACAACAAAGGTGTCCATTAGGTATTTCCATAATATCATTATCAGTTTTTTTAAGTAAGCTGATCGGTTCATTATGAACCTTTTGACCATGTTGCATTGAACATGCAGAATGATATGCAATTTTATATTTCTTGTTTTTCTTTTGTATGTTTAGTTTTAAGTTTTCTGATAGATATTCAGTAACATCTTTACTTAACTCAGATACTATTTTTGCTTTAGATTTAAAATTTTTGTCATTTCTAAATATAAATCCATAGTCTTTCAAAGTAGTTCCACATCCAGAGGTATTAGATAATATTGCATCAAGATTTCCTTTTTTATGTTCTTCATACCAGGTTTCAATATTATTTATAAAATCGATATTTGCATCGTCCTCTTTACCTAAATGATGATTTAATGAACCACAGCATCTAATTTTTTTTGGGACAACAACCTCAACGCCATGTCTGTTTAATAATCTTATTGTGGACTCATTAATTTGTGGTGACAATTCTTTTTGCACACATCCAGTCAATAAGGCTACTCTTGCGATTTTTTTTCCATTTGCTGGATATATTTCTTTTACCTTGATAGTTTTTTCTGGAAAAGAAGTTGGCATCAATTCCATCATGTCTTTTATTTTCTTTGGAAATAAAAATTTAAATAACTTTCCGATCTTAACTAAGTAACTTGTTAATTTAAAATATTGAGTATTTGGAAGAACTTTTGATAAAAAATTTCTTAAAATTTTGTCAAATAAAGGTCTGTCATAATTTTTTTCAATATATTTTCTGCCATGATCAATCACATGCATATAATTAACTCCAGCTGGGCAAGTAGTCATGCAGCTATAACATGATAGACAACGGTCTATGTGCTTAACGACTTTTTTGGATGGCTTTCTCTCATTTTCCAACATATCCTGAATTAGATAAATTCTTCCTCTTGGTCCATCTAGTTCATCGCCTAATATTCCATAAGTAGGGCAAGTTGCATTGCACATTCCACAATGCACACATTTTTGAAATATCTTTTCTGTAGACTGGTTGTCTTTATCTTTTAGTTGGTTTTCTGAAAAATTGGTTTGCATTACAGTTCTCTATACATTCTTCCAGGGTTAAAAATTTTTTTTGGATCAAAACTACCTTTTATTTTTTTTGATATCATTAATCTTGTACTATCGATAGTAAACAAAGTGTCTTGAAAATCAAAATTTTCAGATTTTTTAAGAATCGTTAGATATCCACTATTTTCAAGGATAAAATTTTTTATTTTGTTTATTTTTTCATCATCTTTGTCGAGGACCTCGATCCAAAACAATGATCCACACCAATCAATGTAATATTTATAATTTTTATTAAGAAATTTACTAAATGCCTCACATTTAGCGGGAGGCATAACAGCTCTCAAAATATTATTTTTTGTTCCACTAAATAACTCCAAATTATTTACTTTTTTCCAGAAAGGTACTGATTGGTGAACATCTAATATTGAACTTTTGAAATTTGATAAATCTAACTCTATTTTTAGCTCTTTTAATCTCTCGTCAATTGATCTCTTGTCTCCTTCAATTCTAAAAGCTAAAAAAGAACCTTCTTGATCCAGATCGTTAAATTTGAAAATTTTATTTTTTGTATGTTCATAGTTTTTATGAGTGGGTTCTTCAGGTATGAATGTTGCTGCTGAAACTTCATTACTAGAGCTTAAAATTTTATCAAATAAATTTGATATTTTTTTAATTTCATCAGAATAAACAATTACTGTAATTTGAGATTGTTTTTTTGGTGAAACTTTTAATGTTATTTCGGTTAAAACAACAAGCGTTCCAAACGAACCTGATATTAGTTTTGAAAGATCATAACCAGTAACATTTTTAACTACAGTCCCACCCGACTTTATAATATCACCTTTTCCATTAACTCCTTTGAAACCTAAAATATGATCTCTAACACTTCCAACTTTAAATCTTCTAGATCCAGCAAAATTACACGCTACATAGCCACCAATAGTTCCTTTGTTTGTTTGACCATTTATCATGTATCCAAAATCAATTGGTTCAAATGCTAACTCTTGATTGTTTTCCTCTAATATTTTTTCAATGTCTTCAATAGGAGTTCCCGCTTTTACTTTGATATAGAGTTCTTCTTTTTGATAGTCAATGATACCAGAAAGTTGTGATAGGCTGAGTTTTTTGGCAGTTTGTAAATTATAACCAAAAACTTTTTTTGTGCCTGTTCCAGTAATCTCTATAGGTAATTGTTTCGAATAAATTTCTCTTACTATTTCTGATACTTCTTTTTCAGTACTTGGACTTAACGTTTCAGAATCTAGGGAGATCTGGGAATTTTTCTTCTCCTCTGTGGACATGGACTCTTCCTTCCTCTGCACATTTTCTCAATATTGGATAAACTTTTCCTGGATTTAAAAGATTTTTTTCATCTAAAGACTTTTTGATATTTAATTGTTGTTGAATGTCATCGTTATTAAAAGCTTCACACATCAATTCTCTTTTTTCTATTCCTACACCATGTTCACCTGTTAACGCTCCACCATGCTTTACACAAGCTTTTAAAATCTCTGCTCCAAATTCTTCAGTTTTTCTCAACTGTTCTTTATCACTACCATCAAACATTATAAGGGGATGCAAGTTTCCATCTCCAGCATGAAAAGCGTTTGCTACAGCCAAGTTATATTTTTTTGAAAGTTGATTTATTTCTTTTAAAATTAAAGACAGCTTTCCTCTTGGAATAGAGCCATCCATACAATAATAGTCTGGGGCCATTGCTCCACAGGCTGGAAAAGCAGCTTTTCTTCCAGACCAAAAAGCTAATCTCTCTTTTTCATTATTGCTTAATTTCATACTGTTCGAGTTATTTTGTTTTGCAATCTCACTTACTTTATTTAAAAGACCGTCAACTTCAGATTTGGTACCATCAAGCTCAACGATCATTAAAACTTCTGCATCTTTAGGATAACCAGCTTTTGAAAATTTATCCGTTGCATCTATCAAAGCTTTATCCATCATTTCCATTCCAGCAGGGACTATCCCACTTGATATAATATCAGAAACACAATTTCCTCCGTCCTCGACGGTTGGAAAGCCAATTAATGCAGCTCTTACAGATTGAGGTTTTCTTAAAATTTTTACTGTTACTTCTGTAATCACCCCTAGTAGCCCTTCAGATCCACATACTAGCCCTAATAAATCATATCCCTCTTGATCTAAAGTCTTACCACCAATTTTGGTAATCGTTCCATCCATCATTACCATTTCGACACCAAGAATGTTATTTGTAGTAGTTCCATATTTTAATGAGTGAACGCCTCCTGAATTTTCAGCTACATTTCCTCCAATTGAACATGCTAGCTGACTTGATGGATCTGGGGCATAATAATATCCTTTGTGTTGTACAGCATGTGTAATGCCAAGATTTGTAACGCCAGGTTGAGTTACAACACATTTATTTTCAAAATCTATTTCAAGAATTTTGTTAAATTTTCCAAGACCTAACAAAATTGCATCTTGAAGGGGTAGCGCCCCACCTGACAACCCTGTTCCTGCACCTCTAGGGATAACTTTTATGTTTTCCTCATTACAGAATTTTAAGATTTCACTAACCTCTTTTGTATTTTCTGGCAAAACAACTGCTAGTGGAGTCTGTTTATAAGCAGCCAAGCCATCAGTTTCATATGGTTTTATTTCCTCGTTTTCACTTAAGACATTTTCATCATTAGTAAATTTTTTTAATTGAGAAACTATAAGACTTTTTTTTGAAACCGTAGTCCTGTCTATTTGTGGTAATGCTAATTCAGTCATAAATTATCCAAGCATTTTTTTGATATTTTCTAAAGCTTGAGAGATGTTATCTCTAGATGCCGCAAAACTAAATCTAACGTATTCATTGCAACTTTTTCCAAATGCTGTTCCTGGAACTATAGCAACTCCAGCTTCATGCATTGCTTTTTGACAAAACTCTGAACCATTCATTCCAGTTCCAGTAACTTTAGGAAAAGCATAAAAAGCACCACCTGGTAAACTACATTCAACACCTGGTAAACTATTCAGACCTTCATGGATTAATTTTCTTCTCGCAGTAAATTTTTCCATCATTTCATGTATTGAGTCATCTGGGCCATCTAAGGCTGCTATTCCAGCAAATTGTGCAGCTGCATTAACGCATGAAACACTATTAATTAGAAGTTTGTTTACATGTTCAACTAAATGTTCAGGCCAAAAACTCCAACCTAACCTCCAACCAGTCATTGAGTATGCTTTGCTCCAACCTTCTAATACTATTAATCTGTCTCTTAATTCTGGGTAATTGAAAAATGTAGGCATTTCCTTATTATCGAAAATCTGTCTACTGTAAATTTCATCACTTAAAATTGTTACATGTGGAAATTTTTCTAATCCCTTAGCAAGTTTATCTATTTCGGGTTTTTCAACAAAACTTCCAGTGGGGTTATTTGGATTGATTAAAATTAAAAGTCTTGTTTTAGCTGTTATCAGAGATAAAATTTTATCAGCATTGAATTTCAAATCTTTATCTTCTGTAAGATCATAAGGAACTGGTGTGGATCCAGTATAATTTATCATAGACTCATAAATAGGAAAAGCTGGTGTCGGATGTATTATCTCAGCACCTGGTTCACCAAAACACTGGATTGCATATGTCATGGTAGGTTTACCACCTGGCATAATTAATATTCTTTCAAAATCAACGTCAGCGTTGTATCTTTTTTTAATCCATCTAGTTACAGCTTGTCTGCACTCAGGTATTCCATTTGACATTACATATCCATGGTGTCCATCATCCAAGGCTTTTTTTGCAGCATCTACTACATGCTTTGGAGTTTTAAAATCTGGTTGTCCAAGTCCAAGATGAATCATGGGATGACCTTTTGCCTCTAGTTTTTTAGCCTCAGCTAGGACACTAAAAGCAGTTTCTGTACCTAATCTATTTAAGCTTGCAGCTAATTTCATTTCCATAATCTATCTCCTATATATTATCTTGTCCTGGTTTAATTCTGATAAATTTTTGCAACCCATTAGTATCATATTTCTTCTAATTTCAGCTTGCATATTATGTAGCAATCTTTCTACACCTGCTTGGCCTCCAGCTCCAAGACTAAAAAGGAAAGCTTTTCCAAAACTACATGCTTTTGCGCCTGCTGCAAGAGCTTTTAACACATGTGTTCCCCTTCTTACCCCACCATCTAGTATTATCTCTAGCTTATCACCCACAGCATCTGAAATTGCTTTGACTTGATCAAATGGAGATCTTGATCCATCTAACTGCCTACCACCATGATTTGAGATCATTATTGCGGTACATCCAATATCCACAGCTCTTTTGGCATCCTCAACTGACATAACACCTTTTAATGCAAATGGTCCATTCCATTTCTTAATACAATACTCTGCGTCACTCCAATTCATCTTTGGATCATATTGCTCATTAATATAATCAATGACAGATTTAGCAATATTTGTACCTTTGTCTGTTTTATGTTTGATATTTGCTAATTCAAACTTTTTATTTATTAAATAATTTAAAACCCATTGAGGTCTCATTGCAAAACTCATCAAGCTTTCCAAAGTAAATTTTGGTGGTGTAGTAAATCCAGTTCTATGATCTCTTTCTCTATTACCCGCAACTAAGGTATCTACAGTCAAACATAGTCCATCAAAGTTTGCTCTTCTACATCTATCAATTAGATCATCAGTAAAAGATTTGTCTTTATGAATATAAAGTTGAAATAATTTTGGTCCACTTGAAACATTTGCAATCTCCTCAATTGAGAATGAAGCCATAGTAGACATGCTGTACATTGTATTAAATTTTTCTGCTGCTCTGGCTGATGCTTTGTCACCATCCGGGTGATATAAACTTTGCATTGCTGTTGGAGATAAAAAAATGGGCATATCAATTTTTCTACCAAAAATTTCTGTCTTCAGATCAGGTTCTCCTACGCTTGTTAAAATACTTGGAACTAAGTCACAATCATTAAACGCGTTTGTGTTTCTTTTAAGAGTTGCTTCATCATCTGCCCCTCCATCAATATAATGAAAAATTGGCGCTGGTAACTTGCTTTTTGCAAGTTTTCTAAAATCCTCAAAATTATAACAATCTTTAACTCTCATATATTGGAAAATTGTCAGTAAACTTTTATAAAATTAAACATATAACTATTAGCGCCCGGATTTTTATCACCTAGGCTAGCGTTTGAAATATGATTATAAGATATGCCGATTTCACTTTGATCAGATATCTCAAAAGATATCTGAATTTCAGTTTTAAATTCAATCACATGTCCTAAATCTTTTCCATCTCCCTCATCATAAAGTCCAGGCGTAAAGCTTGGTGTGAACGTAAAAGATCCGTTTTTTTTTGGAATTTGAAAACCTGTATATATATATTTAGCGTTATCAGCAGTTATGAATACACCGGTAACAGGCTGTAAAGTGCCAAAAGACGTTTCTCTATATAAATCTTCATTTATATGTTGAATACCAAATAGATTTGATTTTTTTCCATCATCACTAAAATCAAACATGCCTATATAAAAATTCCATTTATTTCCAGAATTTTCAGCATTTCCAAATTTTGGAAAAATTAAAACACAAAACACAACAAAGCTCGTTAATACTTTCATATCAAAATAGGATTACTTTATAGATACTTTTCTAATAATTAAAAGACCACCAAAAATAAATAAAATAAGGGGTAATCCCCATAAAAAAATTGTATTTTTATTAACTTCTGGCTCATAAACAACCCACTCACCATATTTTTCTTTTAAAAAATTGTATATCTCGTCTTCGGTATTTCCTTCTTTGATTTTAATTCGGATTAATTTTTTCATACTCAATGCGAAATCTGATTGAGAATCATAAACAGATTGACCCTGACAAATTAAACATCGTAAGTTCTTAGTTATATGATCAATATTCTTTTTTTTATCTGCAAAAGAGATACTGGAGTATAAAGTAATTATTATTAATATTAGGACTGTTAAAGAGATTTTTTTCATTTTTTAATTAAGTTAATTATATTTTCATAATCATCTTGATCTAGTGGTCCAATAAATTTTTTGATAATTTTATTTTCATTATTTATCAAGTATGTTTCTGGAACCCCAATAGCGCCAAGCTCAATTGATTTTGTTCCATCACTATCTACTAAGACCTCATCATAAGGATTTCCAAGATCAGATAAAAATTTTTTTGAATTATCTAGATTATCTTTATAATTTATACCTATTAAATTTATGTCAAATTTCACATTCAGATTTATTAAGTAAGGGTGTTCAGCCTTACATGGTAAACACCAAGACGCCCAAATATTTATTAAATTTAATTCATTTGTTAAAAGCAAGTCATTAAGAAAAATATTTTTTCCTGAATAAAGCTCTTTAAGTGAAATTGAATTATTTAATTTTTTTAAGTCCGATTGAGGGGAATAATTTTTTTCTTTTTTCAATCCCAAAAGCAAAACAAAAAAAATTGCTACTATTAAAATTACAACGAAATAAAAAATTTTATTATTTTTCATTTAATTTAAAGACACTCATTACACCACCGAGCGACATCAATAATACTGATATCCAGATCCAAATCATTAAAGGCTTATATTGGTATCTAACATTAAAAAAACCATCATTTTTAATAAGGCTGAAAACCAAAAAATTATCTGAAAATAGTGTTGATGAAATATCTGCTTCACTTGTGATTGTTTCAGGCTGGCTATAAACTCTGATTTCCGGTCTAAAATGGATAATTTTTTCATTTTCCTTTAATTTGAATTCACCAATTAATTTTTTGAAGTTTGAATCACTTTCAACTTTTACATTTTCAAAAATTAATTTTTTGTTCATAAAGTTTATTTCATCACCAACCTTCATATTTGCTGAATTTTCTTTCGATAAAATACCATTGAATAAAATACTAAGCATAAAAATACTAAAACCAAGATGCGAAATTTTTTGAGATAAATTCGAATTTTTTTTTTTAAAACTATTTATTACATTAAAAAATAAATAAAAACTGAATGTAAACAACAAAGTTGAAAATAAATAATTAGTATTAGTATTAAAAACAATAAAAAAGGAAATTATAAAACATAAAATAAAAATAATAATTTGTGATATGTTTCTTTTTTGTATCGTATCCTTTATCCATTTTATATTTGGTCCTAATGCCATAAAAAATAAAAAAGGGATAAGAAATGGAACAATTAATTTATGATAAAAAGGTGGTCCTACAGAAATTTTAGCATCATTAATTACTTCAAGAAATATAGGATAAGCTGTACCAACTAATACTACTGATAAAAAAAACATCATAAACCAGTTATTGACTAATATACCTGTCTCTTTACTAACTAAAAATGATCTTTGGTATGTATCTGGAAAATTTTTCTGATTAAAGAAAAAAATGAAAACGGCTAGTAAAACAAGAAATAGTAGGAATGTTAATATAAAGACTCCTCTTGATGGATCATTAGCAAATGTGTG
>CACHTB010000019.1 GCA_902582735.1 uncultured Pelagibacteraceae bacterium | reverse complement strand
AATAAAAGCTCCTATAAATATAAATAAAAGTGAAGAGGTAAATATTTCCTCAAATAATCAAAACTCAGCAACTCTTGCTAGTCCAAAAGCAAGAAAATTCGCCCGTGAATTAGGTGTAGATGTATCAGAAATTAAGGGGTCAGAGAGATTAGGCAGAGTTGTAGAAAGTGATGTTAAAAAATTTGTTGCTGATAGAATTAACAAGCCTACTAGGTCTGAAAAGTACGAAAAAAGAGGTGAGATTATCGATGAATATAAGCATTCAGAGTTTGGAGCTGTAGAGACAAAATATCTTTCCAGGATAAAAAAAATAGCAGCTCCTCATTTAACAAATTCTTGGAATAAAATACCTCATGTAACGAACCACGATGAAGCTGATATAACTGAAATGGACGAATTCAGGGAGTCTTTAACAGATATTTACACAGGTAAAAAAAAGAAAATAACACCTTTAGCATTCATCATAAAAGCTTTGGTTTCTAGCTTAAAAAAGTTTCCACATTTTAATGCCTCCATAGACAATATTGAGGAAGGAAAAATTACACTTAAAAAATATTTTCATATAGGTATTGCAGTAGATACCCCTAATGGACTTATGGTTCCAAAAATTAGAAACGCTAACATAAAGAATATTGCCCAGCTAGGGGATGAATTAAAAAAAATAAGTAATGATTGCAGAGAATTAAAAATTAATAAAAAAGAATTTTTTGGAGGTTCTATGACAATTACAAGCCTTGGAGGAATAGGTGGATCTTTTTTTACACCTATAATCAATTTACCAGAGGTAGCTATTCTCGGTATTGGTAGATCTTATAAGAAACAAATATATATTAATAATAAATTTATGACTAGAACTGTTTTACCTTTATCTTTATCATATGATCATAGAATAATTGATGGTGCAGAAGCGGCTAGATTTAATAACGAACTAAAGGATAATTTAGGGAAAAATTTTGCTTACAAATTAGCGATCTAATATAAAAAAACATGATTAAAAATTTCAAATTAAAAAAAAATAATGTTGAAATTTTTTTTGCGAATAGAAAATCAAAAATATATCCGAATATATGGTTACGTGATCATATCAAAAATATTGAAAATTGGGATTTTAGAACAAACCAAAGAAAGACTTTTACAGCTAATCTAATGCCAGATTTGAAGGCAGTTAAGGGCAAAATTTTAGAAAATGGAAAACTTTTAAGTATAACTTGGTCAGACTCATCTTCACCAGCAAAATATTCCCACAAATTTTTGTTAAATAATTCAGAGAAAAAGCAAATAAAGAAAAATATTAAACCATGGATAGCTCGAAATATTAAAAACCAGATTTACATTGATTATAATAAAATAGATGAAAATAAAAATTTCATAAACTTGCTTGAGAGTTTACATATATACGGTTTTGCAGTTATAAAAAATTGTAAGCCAAATCTTAAATCAGTAAATAAAATCGCTAATAAAATAGGTTATGTAAGAAATTCAATTTTTGGTGGTCTTTGGACTTTTGAATCAGATAATAAAAAAGCCGACAGCGCATATTCACAGGAGGAATTAAGACCACATACTGACTCAACATACAGTAATGATGCGCCTGGATTACAATTACTACTTTGTTGTAAGTATAATGCAAAAGGAGGAGCATCAATTATGGTTGATGGTTTATCTATAGCAAGAGAATTAAAAAAAAATCATCAAAAATTATTTAAAACTCTCACTGAGATAAAAGTAAAAGGTAAATATTTAGGGGATGGTGTCGATCTTGAGGCGGAGAGACCGGTTTTTAAATTAAATAATCATAAAGAAATTGTACAAGTGAGTTTTAATAATTATGATAGAGCTCCCATCGACTTACCATATAAATCAACACTAGAATTTTATAATGCAATTAAACAATTCGACCAACTAGCTAACAGTAAAAAATATCAGTGGAGACATATATTACGACCAGGAGAACTTTTGATATTTAATAATTGGAGAGTAATGCATGGAAGAGGGTCATTTAGTGGAAAGAGAAAAATGGCTGGCTGTTATATCAATAAGGAAGATTTTGACAGCTGTTGTAGAATGAACAGCATAATTAATTAAATTTAAATCAAAATGAATAAATCAGCATCATTAATTTGTGCTCTAATAACGACTTTTATTTGGGGAACAGCTTTTATTGCACAAGATACTGGGATGGATAATATTGGCCCACTGACTTTCAACTCTGCTAGATTTTTTGTTGGTTTCATTTTTATGCTTCCAGTTGCTTTAATAATTGAGAGAAAAAAAATAATCCCTGAAATTAATTCAAACAAAAAACTTTTTTTTAAATATTATATGTTTATGGGAGTATCTTTATTTTTGGGTACTTCACTTCAACAAGCTGCTTTACAATATACCAATATTGCTAATGCAGCATTTTTTACAATTTTTTACGTACCAATTGTCCCGATATTATTATTTTTTTTTTATAAAATCAAAGTTCATTGGAGTATCTGGCCCTCGATAGCAATGTGTATAATCGGAGTTTATTTACTTAGTAATTTTTCAAACTCACAAATAATGTTAGGTGATGCATTGGTAATTCTGTGCTCTTTATTTTGGGCACTGCATATAATTTTTGCAGGAAAATTTATGAAAAAATTTGATTTACCTATATTTTATGCATCTTTACAGTCTATTTTTGTTTTTTCACTTTCTATAATAGCTGCTTATGTATTAGAGGAAATAGATATTCAAAAAATACTTTTAGAATACAGTTCAATACTTTATGCAGGAATTCTATCAGGTGGTGTTGCTTTTACTCTTCAGATGTATGCACAAAAAAATATTGATGAGGCTCCTGCAGCTATAATATATTCATTAGAAGGTGTTTTTGCTGCACTTGCAGGCTGGATAATCCTTAATCAAATTTTAAATTTGGATAATATTATTGGATGCTTCCTAATATTATTTGCTGTGATTTTATCACAGATTGCTCCTTCAGCTGTTAAGAAAGTTTAAAAGTAAATAAGTGCAAATAAAATAATACTTAGAAAAATTCTATAATAAACAAACAAGCTTAAACTAAATTTACTTACAAAAATAAGAAAATATTTAATTGTTATATAAGAAATTATAAATGATAAAATTATAGATAATAAAAAAACTAAATCAAATTTGATTTCATCATTTACTAGATCGCTTATACCAAGAACACTTGCTCCTGCAAGGGCAGGGATAGATAAGTAAAATGCGATTTTAGTGGAATCAATTCTATCAAAATTTAAAAAACGTGAGGCTGTTATAATCACACCTGACCTACTTACACCAGGTATAACGGCTAAAGCTTGAAATAAACCAATTATAATTACATTTTTTAAATTAAGATCTAAATCAATTTTATTTTTAATAGTTTGTTTATCAGCAAAAAAAAGAAGTAATCCAAAAAGCAAAGTTGTCCATGCAATAACCTCTATAGATCTTAATTTTTCTATAATACCAGTTGAGTGTAAAATAAAACCAACTAAAATTAGAGGAATTGATCCTAAAAATATTAAAACAGCTAAAGATTTATTTTTAAAAATGTTTATTAAGTCTTTTCTAAAATAAAAAATTATTGCTAATAAAGAACCAAGATGAAGACAAATATCTAATTGTAGTGAAGCTGTCTGAAAATCATTAAATTTTGTAACTAAAATTAAGTGTGCAGAAGAACTGACTGGAATAAATTCAAAGAAACCTTGAATAATTGCTAGTATGGAAGTTTCTATGTATTTTGAAATCATCAAGAAATTAATAAATAATCAAATTCTAACTAAAATAAAGCAATTACCAAATTGCATATCAAGTATGTTAAAAGTGAAAAAACCGCAAAATTTATAAGAAATTGGAAATTATTAGTCAGTAAATATGACCTATATTTTCTTTATCCTTCTATAACAATAGTATATATCTGCCCTCCAATGTCAGAAAAAATGTTAAAGTTTGTTGAGATAGGTCAACAAAACCCACCTAAAAGAGACAAAAACTCTAGAAAAGAGGATTTTAACGAGATTTATTCAGAATTTATTAAAGGAAAAGCAAATGAGCAATCAAGTAGATGTTCACAATGTGGAGTCCCATTTTGTCAAGTTCACTGTCCTTTAAGCAATAATATACCTGATTGGCTTAAGTTAACAGCCGAAGGTAGACATGAAGAGGCTTATCAACTATCTCAAAGTACTAACAATATGCCAGAGGTGTGTGGAAGAATATGTCCCCAAGATAGGTTGTGCGAGGGCAATTGTGTTATTGAGCAATCAGGACACGGAACTGTAACTATTGGATCAATTGAAAAATATATTACAGAGACTGCTTGGGAAAATGGCTGGGTGAAGCCAATAAAAGTAATTCATGAGGTAAATCAAAGTGTTGGTATTATTGGTGCTGGACCTGCAGGACTTGCTTGCGGTGAAGAATTAAGAAAAAAAGGTTATCAAGTTACAATTTATGATCGTTATGATCGTTCTGGTGGATTGTTGATTTATGGTATTCCTAATTTTAAACTAGAAAAGCATGTTGTAGAGAGAAGAATTAAGCTTTTAAAAGAAGGTGGAATTCAATTCGTAAACAACTTTGAGGTAGGCAAAGATGCTACCTTAAAAGAGTTAAATGAAAAACATGATGCAATTTTAATTGCTACTGGAGTTTATAAAGCAAGAGAAGTAAATCTTCCAGGAAACGATCTTAGTAATATATTTCCTGCTATGGAATTTTTGACTGCCTCGAATAAAAAAGGGTTAGGAGATAAAGTTGAACTTTTTGATGATGGAACATTAAATGCTAAAGATAAAGATGTAGTTGTAATTGGTGGTGGAGATACTGCTATGGACTGCGTTAGAACCTCAATTAGACAAGATGCAAAATCTGTTAAATGTTTATACAGAAGAGATAAAGCGAATATGCCAGGGTCTGCAAGAGAAGTTGCTAATGCAGAAGAAGAAGGAGTTGAGTTTATTTGGCTAAGTAGTCCAAAAGAATTTAAAGGAACGAATAAAGTAGAGAGTTTACTAGTAGACAAGATAGAGCTAGGCGATCCAGACGAAAGTGGAAGAAGAAAACCAATTATAAAAGAAAATTCAGAATTTAAAATTAAAGCCGACCTAGTGATAAAAGCGTTGGGATTTGATCCTGAGGAGTTGCCGAAATTATTTCAAGAGGAAAGATTACAAGTTACAAAGTGGGGTACAATTAAAGCCGATTTTGATACCATGGAAACAAATATCCCCGGTGTTTTTGCGGCTGGCGACATTGTGCGAGGAGCTTCGTTAGTTGTTTGGGCAATTAAAGATGGTAGGGATGCAGCTTTATCAATTTCAAATTATCTTCAATTAAAACAAAAACAAAAAGTTGCTTAATGAATATTTATAAAAAAAATCTGAACCGATTGAAGCAAAGTTTAGTTTATAACGAGACTATGGAGCATGATGCTTGTGGTGTAGGACTGGTAGCATCAACAGAGGGAGTAAAGTCTAGAAAAGTTGTCGAGTATGGAATCCAAGCTCTAAAAGCCGTTTGGCATCGAGGAGCTATAGATGCAGATGGTAAAACTGGTGATGGAGCAGGAATACATATTGAGATACCAAAAGATTTTTTTATCGAAAAAATTGAAATAACTGGCCACAGACATGACGACTCTGATTTGTGTGTTGGGATGATTTTTTTGCCAAGAAATGATTACCAAGGCCAGGAGCAATGTAGAATAATTGTAGAAAGTGAATTAACAAAAAAAAACTTCAATATTTATGGTTGGCGTCAGGTTCCCGTGAATCCTTCTGTGCTCGGTGAAAAAGCTGAAAATACAAGACCTGAGATTACTCAAGTTTTATTCAAACATAATGATAAAAAAGTAGTTGGCAAAGATTTAGAGAGAGCTTTATATGAAACAAGACGAAAAATTGAAAAGGAAGCTATAAACAACCAACTTAATGGCTTTTATATTTGTTCATTTAGTTCTAAATCAATTATTTACAAAGGAATGTTTCTTGCTGAGGCATTGTCAGATTTTTATACAGATCTAAAAGATAAAAGATTTATTTCAAGATTTGCAATTTTTCATCAAAGATTTTCTACTAACACAGCACCCAGTTGGGACTTAGCACAACCATTTAGAGCAATAGCTCATAACGGAGAGATAAATACTCTTCAAGGAAATGTTAATTGGATGAAGGTTCATGAGCAAGAAATGCATAGTCCATTATTTGATGATATGGAAAATTTAAAACCTGTAATCCCATCTGGAAACTCAGATTCTGCATCACTGGATAATGTATTTGAATTACTAAATATTTCTGGTCAACCTGCACCGTTAGCTAAATTACTTTTAATACCTGATGCATGGTCAAAAAAAAGTAAAGTTCTTCCTAAAGACCATCTTCAACTATTTAATTTTCTTAATAGCACTATGGAGCCCTGGGATGGCCCTGCTGCTATAGCAGCTACTGACAACGAGTGGGTAATCGCAGCTACTGATAGAAATGGTCTAAGGCCAATGAGATACACTGTTACAAGAGATAGATTATTGTTTGCTGGATCAGAAACAGGAATGGTTGATCTTAATGAAAAAAAAATAGTAACAAAAGGAAGATTAGGACCTGGAGAAATAATTGGTGTAAGAATTGAAAAAGGAAAAGTATTTACAAACAGTGATATTAAAAATTACCTTGCAAAAGAGTACAAGCATTTTAATAATCAAATAATTGATCTAGATAAAAAGTTTCCTATCGAGAACGAAAAAAATTTATTTTTTAATGAAGAGTTAAGAACCAGACAGCATTGCTTTGGATATAGTTTAGAGGATTTAGAATTAATTTTACACCCAATGGCAGAGGACGCAAAAGAAGCAACCGGATCTATGGGTGATGATACTCCTTTAGCAGTACTTTCTGATAAATATAGACCTTTGTATCACTACTTTAGACAAAATTTTAGTCAAGTAACTAATCCACCAATCGACTCTTTAAGAGAAAATAAGGTGATGAGTTTAAAAACAAGATTTGGGAATCTTGGTAACATATTAGATTTTGACAATCTTACTGAGGAAAATATTTATGTTTTAGATAGCCCAGTTCTATCGAATTCTCAGTTTGATAAGTTCATAGACTTTTTTGGAAAAAATCAAAGAATTATAGATTGTTTATTTGAACAAAATTCAGATTTAGAAAGCGCTCTAGAAAATTTAAAAAATCAAGCAGAGCAAGCAGCAAGAGAGGGAATTACGCAGCTTATCTTAAGTGATAAAAATATTTCAAGTGAAAAGCTACCAATGCCAATGCTACTTTGTATTGGTGCTGTCAATACTCATCTAATAAAATTAGGTTTAAGAGGATACGTTTCAATAAACGTCCAAACAGGAGATGCCCTTGATACACATTCATTTGCAACTTTAATTGGTGTAGGAGCGACTACGGTTAATCCTTATTTGGCGTTTGACAGTTTATTTGAAAGATATTCAAAAAAATTATTTGGAAACCTAAGTTTTGACGAGTGTATTTCCAGATTTATCAAATCTGTTAATTTAGGTTTATTAAAAATCATGTCAAAAATGGGAATTTCTGTTCTTAGTTCTTACAGAGGAGGTTGTAATTTTGAAACAGTAGGTCTTAGTAGAACAATAGTTAAAGACTTTTTTCCCGGCGTACTGTCTAAAATTTCTGGAATTGGCTTAACAGGTATTGAAAAAAAAATTAGAAATATTCACAAACAAGCATTCGAAAACCAATCTAATATATTACCGATTGGAGGAATATATCGTTACAGGAAAAACGGTGAAACGCATCAATACCAAGGTAAATTAATTCATCTATTACAAACAGCAGTTACCGAAAATTCTTTTGAAGTTTATAAGAAATATACTAAGGGAATTTATAATCTACAACCAATCAGCTTAAGAGACTTAATTGATTTTAAATCGAAAAATCCAATCAATATTGATGAAGTAGAAAATGTGTCAGAGATTATGAAAAGATTTGGTAGTGGAAGTATGTCTCATGGTGCTTTATCCAAAGAAGCTCACGAAACATTAGCGATTGGTATGAATAGAATCAAGGGTGCCTCATGTAGTGGAGAAGGAGGCGAAGACGAAGATAGATTTAAAATCAGAGAAAATGGAGATAGTGCGAATTCAAGAGTAAAACAAATAGCTTCAGCTAGGTTTGGGGTAACAATAAATTATTTAAATAATTGTAATGAGATAGAAATCAAAATTGCCCAGGGCGCAAAACCTGGTGAGGGAGGTCAATTACCAGGCTTCAAAGTTACTAATGAAATTGCAAGATTAAGACATTCTACACCTGGAGTTACATTAATTTCACCACCACCTCATCATGATATCTATTCCATAGAAGATTTGGCCCAACTCATTTATGATCTTAAACAAATAAATCCGAAAGCAAGAGTAGGCGTGAAGTTAGTGGCTTCATCAGGCATCGGAACAATTGCAGCTGGAGTAGCAAAAGCTAAAGCAGATATAATTTTAATTTCTGGTCACTCAGGAGGTACTGGGGCTACCCCTCAAACAAGTGTAAAATATGTTGGAATACCATGGGAAATGGGACTTACAGAAGCAAATCAAGTTCTAACTTTAAACGACTTAAGACATCAAGTTACACTCAGAACTGATGGAGGAATTAAAACAGGTCGCGACGTAGTAATAGCAGCGATGATGGGAGCTGAGGAATTTGGAGTAGCAACCACAGCTCTAGTTGCTATGGGTTGCATAATGGTAAGACAGTGTCACTCAAATACATGTCCAGTTGGAGTTTGCACTCAAGACGAAAAATTAAGAGAAAAATTTACAGGCACACCAGATAAAGTTGTTAATTTATTCACTTTTATTGCAGAAGAGGTAAGACAAATTCTATCTGAACTAGGATTTAGATCATTGAATGAAGTTATTGGTAGAACAGACTTATTAAGACAAGTTAGCAAAGGATCTGCAAATTTAGATGATCTAGACTTAAATCCACTTTTTGTTCAAGCAGATCCTGGAAAAAATAAAAGATATTGTGAAAATCCTAAAATTAATGAAGTTCCAGATACTCTAGATCAAAAAATATGGCCAGATATAGAAAAATTAATTGATGAAAATAAAATAATTGAGACTGAATTTGATATTAAAAACACTGATAGGGCTGTAGGTACAAGAATTTCTTATCACTTATATAAAAAATTTGGAAACAACAAACTAGATGAAAATTATTTATCATTAAATTTTAAAGGCTCGGCAGGTCAATCTTTTGGAGCTTTTGCAATTAAGGGATTAAAATTGAACTTAAAAGGTGATGCAAATGACTATGTAGGCAAAGGTCTTTCTGGTGGATCTATTTCTATAAAACTACAGGATGAGAGTAATTTGACTTCAAATGAGAATACAATAATTGGAAATACAGTTTTGTATGGTGCTACCTCTGGAAAACTATTTGCAGCCGGACAAGCAGGAGAAAGATTTGCTGTGAGAAACTCAGGTGCTACAGCTGTGGTAGAGGGCTGCGACTCAAACGGATGTGAGTATATGACAGGAGGAAATATTATTATTTTAGGAGATGTTGGAGATAATTTTGCTGCTGGTATGACTGGTGGTATGGCTTTTGTTTATGACAAAAACAATAATTTTGAGAAGCGTGTAAATTCTGAGAGTGTTATCTGGCAGATACCAGAAACGGATTACTGGAAAAGTTACCTCAGGGTAATCATTTCAGAACACGTGAGCGAAACTCACTCGGAGTATGCAAAGAAAATTTTAGATAATTTTGAGAGTGAAATAAAAAACTTTTATCAAGTTTGTCCAAAAGAAATGCTTGATAAATTAGATAATCCTATAACATTGAAGTCAGTCAAAAGCTTTGCAAGTTAATTAGTACTGAGAAATTATTGATATTAACTCTCTAATTATTTTTAATTGATATTTTTTTGCAAAAAGGCTGTGATCACCATTTTTAATAATATTAAGTTTCTTGTTTGCATTATTAAAAATTTTAATAAGTTTCTTTGAGAAAGTTACTGGTACTGCTTCATCTTTTGATCCATGAAAAAGAGTTACAGGTATTTTAGCATTAATTTTTTTGTTCAATACTAAATTTTTTCTTCCATCCTTAATAAGTTGGTAAGTGATTGGATATTCAAAACCGCCATGTTTAAGATTGTATACACCCTTATCAATGGTTTCTTTTTTCATTTTGACTGTAAATTTTTTCCACATTACCCTCTCTAAAAACTCTGGTGCTGATCCTATTCCAATAAAACCTTTAATCTGTTTTGAAAAAAACTTAAATTGATTTACAGATATCCATGAACCCATACTTGAACCAATAAGTATAAAATCTTTTTTTTTTAAAACTCTTTTAATTACTTTTTTGACTTGATTTGTCCATTTTGTTACGTTCCCTTTTGTAAACTCACCTGTTGATTTTCCGTGTCCAGAGTATTCAATTGCTAAAAAGCCTAATTTATTGTTTTTACAAAATCTTTTGAAAACCTTTGGTTTCTCACCATTTATATCAGACATAAATCCATGAAGAAAAACAATATATAAATTATTTTTTGAATTATGATGTAGATATCTAATTTTAATGCTTTTAGAAATTTGCAAAAATTTATAATTGTTCATAAAAGTTTATAGGCTCTATTTATTAATATATAATAACAGTTAATGTCATCAAAATTAAAAGTTCTACAAGTAATACCAAAGTTAGGTTATGGAGGGGCTGAAACAGGTTGTTTTGATATAGCGCATTATCTATTTGAAAATAATTGTAATTCATTTTTAATTACAAATGGTGGGTCACTAACTAAATTCATAAATAAAAAAAAAGTAAAATACATAAGACTTCCCGTAAATTCTAAAAACCCTATTATAATGTTATTAAACACAATTTTGATTTCAGTCATTATTATTTTTTATAATATAGACATAATTCACGCCAGGAGCAGGGCTCCAGCATGGTCATGTTTTTTAGCTTCTAAAATTACTAGAAAAAAGTTTGTAACAACTTTTCACGGTACATATAATTTTAAAAGTAAGATTAAAAAATTTTATAATTCCATAATGTTAAGATCAGATCTAATTATAGCTGGATCAAACTTTATATTTTCTCATATCAAAGAAAATTATAAGGAATATCTAAATAACTCTAAAAAATTTTTAGTAATTTTTAGAGGAATAAACATTGATTATTTTGATGCCTCAACAACTTTGATCGAAGAGGAAGATAAACTGTTTAAATCATGGAACCTTGAGGTTGAAAAAAAAACAATATTATTACCTGGAAGAATTACTGAGTGGAAAGGTCACGAAATGTTTATTGAAGCCATGAATAAAATAAATATTCAATTAGGTCACAAATCGTTTAAAGCAGTGATACTTGGAAGTGATCAAGGAAGAGATTTGTACAAGAAAAAGCTAATAAAGCTAGTAGAACAATATCGAATGAATGATCAAATAAAATTTGTTGATCATTGTGAAAATATGCCATTAGCTTATAAGATTAGCGACTTGATAGTATCAACATCGATTGAACCCGAGGCATTTGGCAGAATAGCAGTGGAAGCACAATCAATGGAAAAACCCATTATTGCAAGTAATCTAGGCGGTTCGAAAGAAACTATCGTAAATAATAAAACTGGTATCTTATTTGATGCTGGAGACTCAGATGATTTAAGCAAAAAAATAATTGAGTTTTTTAATTTTGATAAATCAACAATTGAACAGATGGGAAAAGAAGGTAGAAAAAATGTTTCTGCTAAATTTAATGTTGAAAAAATGTGTTTTTCTACTTATTCAGAGTACAAAAAATTAATAAATTAAATGCCAAATATTACTCTACCAGATGGAAAACAATTAAGTTTTAGTGAGAGTGTAACTGGTTTTCAGCTTGCTGAAAAAATTAGTAAATCATTATCAAAGCAAGCATTAATTATTAGTGTAGATGGTCAGCTTAAAGACCTAGATTTTAAAATTGAAAAAGATTCCAAAGTAAAAATATTTACATCGAAAGATAAAGAAGGGCTTGAAACAATTAGACATGATACCGCTCATATTTTAGCAATGGCCGTTCAAGAGCTTTTTCCTGGCACGCAAGTAACAATAGGTCCAGTAATAGAAGATGGTTTTTATTATGACTTTGCAAGGAAAGAGCCATTCACTCAAGAAGATTTAGAAAAGATAGAGAGCAAAATGAAAGATATTGTTGATAGGAATGAAAAAACTTATAGAGAAGTTTGGAAAAGAAATGATGCTATCAAACATTTCAAAAATAATGGAGAACATTACAAAGCCGAAATTATAAATTCTATCCCAGAAGATGAGGAGGTATCTATATATTTTCACGGAAAATGGCATGATTTGTGTAGAGGTCCACACTTAAGTTCAACAGGTAAAATTGGAAAGTATTTTAAATTAACAAAAGTATCAGGTGCTTATTGGAGAGGAGATTCGAATAATGAGATGTTACAAAGAGTATATGGCACCAGTTGGTCTACGCAGAAAGAACTTGATGAATATTTAAATAGAATTGAGGAAGCTGAAAAAAGAGATCATAGAAAGTTAGGAAAAGAAATGGACTTATTTCATTTTAGGGAAGAAAGCCCTGGATCTGTATTTTGGCATGAAAAAGGATGGAACCTTTTTCAGAAATTAATCTCTTATATGCGAAAAAAACAAGATCAAGCGGGATATAAAGAAATAAATACACCAGAAATTCTTGATCGTTCACTATGGGAAAAATCTGGTCATTGGGAAAAATTTGGTGCAAACATGTATACCTCTACAACTCCTGATGAAAAAGTATTTGCAATAAAACCAATGAACTGTCCAGGATGTGTTCAAGTGTTTAATCAAGGACTAAAAAGTTACAGAGACTTACCATTAAAAATGTCGGAATTTGGAAAAGTTCATAGATATGAGCCCTCTGGTGCATTGCATGGATTGTTAAGGGTAAGAGCATTTACCCAAGATGATGCACATATATTTTGTACTGAAGAGCAAATCACTCAAGAATGCTTATCAGTTACAAATTTAATTTTAGAAATTTATAAAGACCTGGGATTTGAAAATGTAATATTAAAATATTCAGACCGACCAGAGCTGAGAGTTGGAGATGACGCTGTATGGGACAAATCAGAAGCTGCTCTTTTAGAGGCAATTAAAGAGACAAAACTAGAATACAATATAAATAAGGGTGAGGGTGCATTTTATGGTCCAAAAATTGAGTTTGTTTTAAGGGATGCAATTGGAAGAGATTGGCAGTGTGGAACCTTACAAGTAGATTTAAATTTACCTGAAAGATTAGGAGCCACTTATGTTGAAAAAGATGGATCAAAGAAAATACCTGTAATGCTGCATAGAGCATTGTTTGGTTCCTTGGAGAGATTTATCGGAATCTTAATTGAAAATTATTCGGGTAAATTACCTTTTTGGCTTACACCATTACAAGTAGTTGTGATACCAATTTCAAGTGACTTTGCTGATTATTCAAAAAAAGTTAATCATGAATTAAAAAAAGTTGGTATCTCAAGTGAAGTTGATTTAAAAAATCATAATTTAAATTATAAAATTAGAGAACATTCATTGCTAAAAGTACCTTTATTACTTATTTGTGGGAAAAAAGAAGTTGACTCTAATACAGTAACTATTAGAAGATTGGATTCTAACAAACAAGAAAATATGGATTTTAACGAGTTTATAAAAAAATACTCTGCTTTAAACAAAGCGCCTTCAATTTAAGTGCCAGACTTCAAACAAAACTATTTTCAGAAAAGAACAAAACCAAAAGGACCCAGATCAAACAACAGAATTACCTCACATGAGGTTCAGGTAATTGCAAACGATGGCGAAAATCTGGGTATTTTAAATTTAAATGACGCAATTAATCGTGCAAGGGATGAAGGACTTGACTTAATTGAAATTGCACCAAACGCCAAACCTCCTGTTTGTAAAATAATGGATATGGGTAAATATAAATATGATGCCCAGAAGAAAGCTAACAAAGCAAAAAAGAAACAAAAAAAAATTGAGTTAAAGGAAATAAAATTAAGACCTGTAACAGAAGTACATGATTATACTTTTAAAATAAAGAACGCTCAAAAATTTTTAGCAAAAGGGGATAAAGTAAAATTTACAATACGTTTTAAAGGTAGAGAACTGCAACACTCTAGTTTAGGAAATGAGTTAATGGATAAAATTAAGCAAGATATGCAAGATATTGGACGTGTAGAATTACAGCCTAAATTTGATGGCAAACAAATGATAATGGTTATTCAGCCATTATAAGTCATATTTCTAGTTGTAAATTAATATTAATATTTGTATAAGGCTCCAAAAATAATGCCTAAATTGAAAACAAAAAGCTCAGCAAAAAAAAGATTTAAAATTTCAGCTAAAGGAAAAGTGATTACTGCACAGGCCGGTAAAAGGCATGGAATGATAAAAAGAACTAATTCCCAAATAAGAAAACAAAGGGGCACAACTGTGATGGCAAAACAAGATGGAAAAATTGTGAAATCTTATATGCCCTATAGTTTAAGAGGATAAAATGGCTAGAGTTAAAAGAGGTGTAACCAGCAGATCAAAACATAAAAAAGTTCTTAAAGCTGTAAAAGGCCAATGGGGAAGAAGAAAGAATACAATAAGAGTTGCAAGACAAGCAATGGAAAAGGCTATGCAATATGCATATAGAGATAGAAGAAATAAAAAAAGAGATTTTAAATCTTTATGGATTCAAAGAATTAATGCGGGAGTAAGAGAAGAGGGTTTGACTTACTCTAAATTTATAAATGGTTTAAGTAAATCAGGAATAAAATTAGATAGAAAAATTCTAGCAGAAATCGCATACGATAATCCACAAGCATTTAAAACGATTGTAAAAAAAGCACAAGCAGCTCTAAATTAATCTTCACTATTGTTTTTCTTAAGTTAACAAATAATCTATTAAAATGTCTGATATTAAAAAAATAAAAGACGAATATATTAATAAACTTGATAAAGATCAAAATATAGAAACTTTAAATCAGATAAAAACTGAATTATTTGGTAAAAATGGAATAGTCTCTAACGAGTTCAAAAAGTTAGGATCAGTTTCTCAAGAAGAGCGAAAAAAATTTGCATCAGACTTAAATTTTATAAAAGAAGAGCTACAAAATAAAATTTCAAGCAAAATTGAGGAAATTGAAACAAAGGAGATTAACCTGAAATTAGAAAATGAAAAAGTAGATGTCACTTTACCTGAAAGAGATTTTAAACAGGGAAAGATTCATCCAGTTTCACAAGTAATAGACGAAATTTCATCTATATTTTCTGAAATAGGTTTTAGCGTTGAAGAGGGTCCAGATGTAGAAAATGAATATAATAATTTCACAGCACTTAATACGCCTGACAATCATCCAGCAAGAGATATGCATGACACATTTTACTTAGACGAGAAAAAAGAATTGTTACTAAGGACACATACCTCTCCTGTACAAGTTCGGACTATGTTAAAAGGCAAACCTCCATTCAAAATCATTGCACCTGGAAGAACTTACAGATCTGACAGCGACCAAACACATGCACCTATGTTTCATCAAGTAGAAGGACTACATATAGATAAAGATATAAATATGGGACATCTCAAAGGTTGTCTAAATTATTTCATTAAAGAGTTTTTTGAAGTGGATAAATTGAAGATGAGATTTAGACCAAGTCACTTCCCATTCACAGAGCCATCAGCTGAAGTTGATATAGGTTATGAAATTAAGGATGGAAAAATAATCATAGGTGAAGGAGACAAATGGTTAGAAATTTTAGGATGCGGAATGGTTCATCCAAACGTCCTGAAAAATGTAAATGTTGATCCATCGAAATTTCAGGGTTACGCCTTTGGAATCGGAATAGATAGATTGGGTATGCTAAAATATGGAATTAATGATTTAAGAGCTTTTTTTGAAACAGATTATAGATGGCTAAGCCATTTTGGCTTCGATCCTTTAGATGTGCCATCAAGTTACAGAGGATTGAGTAGATGAAATTTACAATTGATTGGCTTAAACAACATTTAGACACAGATCTTAATGACAAAGAAATAATTAATAATTTAACAAACGTTGGTCTTGAGGTTGAGAGTTTTGAAAATGCATCTTCCGAATTAGATGATTTTGTTGTTGCAAAAATAATAAATGCGCAACAACACCCTAATGCAGATAGATTAAGAGTTTGTGACGTTGACATTGGTAAAAATGAAACCGTTAAAGTTGTGTGCGGAGCTCCTAATGCAAAAAAAGGTTTGTTCACAGTATATGCAGGACCGGGCGCAATTATACCAAAAAATCAAATGAAACTATCAATCAGTAAAATAAGAGGTGTTACTTCTTATGGAATGTTGTGTTCTGAAGCTGAGCTTAAATTATCAGATGAAAGCGAGGGAATTACAGAGTTATCAGAAAAGTATAAGGAAAAAATTGGGAAAAAATATTTTGATACCAAAACTTCTAAAGTTGTAGATTTATCTATAACACCAAATCGACCAGATTGTCTTGGTGTTAGAGGTATTGCAAGAGATCTTGCTGCAGCTGGAGTTGGTTCTTTAAAAAAAATAAAAGATAGTAAATTAAATCAAAATTTTGATCAGGACTTAAAAGTAACTATTAAAAAAGAAAAAAAACAAGGCTGCACAATTTTTGGTAGTTGTTTAATAAAGGGGGTTTCAAATAAAGAAAGTCCTCAGTGGTTAAAAGATAAAATTGTTTCGTTAGGTCAAAAACCAATTTCTGCAATTGTAGATATAACAAACTATGTGATGATTGATTTAAATAGGCCACTTCATGCATATGATGCTGATAAAGTAAGTAAGGAAATTATAGTAAGAAATTCAAAAAAGGGTGAAACTTTTGAAGCACTAGACAATAAAAAATACTGCTTAGATGATGATATGTGTGTAATTTCTGACCAATCAGGAGTGTTAGGATTAGGCGGAATTATAGGTGGAACACGTTCAGGAACTGAACTAGAGACAAAAAATATATTACTAGAGTCAGCGTATTTTTTACCAAGATCAATTAGAAAAACTTCAAAATTACTAAATATAGATACAGACGCAAAATTTAGATTTGAAAGAGGAATTGATCCAAAATCAATTGAAGCTGGGCTAATCAAAGCAGCAGATCTAATAAAAGAAGTATGTGGGGGCGAAGTAAGTAAATTTGATATTCAAAGATTGGAAGAGGAAAAAACAAATAAAGTAAAATTTAAAATTTCTTTGTTTGAAAAAATAACAGGATTTAAAATTGAAAAAAAAGAAATAATTAAAATAATTTCCAATCTTGGTTTTAAAATTAACGAGAATAACAAAAATTTAGATTTAGAAATTCCCTCATGGAGACCAGATATTACACAACCAATAGACATTGTTGAAGAAATTGTTCGAATCAAAGGTTATGAGCATATTCAAACACTAATACCAGAAAAATCTCGACTTAAACCAACTTTAAATAGGCAGCAAAAATTATTCCATTTCTTACAACGTTCGGTGGCGTCCAAAGGTTTTTTTGAGACAGTTACTTGGTCATTTACAGACTCTAAAATAAATAATTTATTTAGAGAAAATTATAATGAAATAAAAATTGTTAACCCAATTAGTTCAGATTTAAATGTTTTAAGAAATTCAATATTTCCAAATTTAATTTTTTATTTAAAAAAAAATATAGACAGAGGATTTAAAGATTTATCTTTTTTTGAGATAGGGCCAGTTTTTTCAGGCACTAAGCCAGGTGAGCAACTAACAGTGATAGGTGCTTTGCAAGCTGGAAAATATTTTAGATTAAATTGGCAAGAAACAGAGAGAAATGTTGATGTATTTGATGCAAAGAGAGATACTGTTCAAACTATAGTGGAGGCAGGATTTAGTAAAAATAAACTAATAATAAAAGATCAAGCCCCATCTTATTATCATCCAGGCAAATCAGGATCAGTTTTTTTAAGCACTGAAGAAGATAAGCCAATTGCATTTTTTGGTGAAATACATCCAAATATTGTAAAAAAATTAGATATTAAAACTGATGCTTTAATAGGATTTGAAATATATTTAGATTATTTTAAAGAAACAAAGAAAAAACTTAAAGATCAAAAGTCTCAATTTGAATATTCCGATTACCAAAAATCTGAGAGAGATTTTGCATTTGTAATTGATAAAAAAATTAAAGCACAAGATTTGATAGATATAATTGTATCAATAGATAAAGATTTAATTAAAAATGTTAAGGTTTTTGATGTTTTTGAAGGCGAAAATATTCCAAAAGATAAAAAATCAATCGCACTTAATGTTACAGTACAATCATCTAAAAAAACTTTAAACGAAAAGGATCTAGAAAAAATTAATAATTTAATTATTTCTACAGTTGAGAGAAAGTCTGGTGCGAAAATAAGATCCTAATAATGACAACTACAATTAATAATATAAGAAATTTTGCTATCATCGCGCATATAGATCACGGTAAATCAACTATAGCTGACAGAATAATTCACAAATGTGGTGGGCTTACAGATAGAGAAATGAAGGCACAAGTTTTAGACTCTATGGATATTGAAAGGGAAAGAGGAATTACAATTAAGGCACAAACTGTAAAATTAAACTATAAAGCAAAAGATGGAAAAAATTATGTTTTAAATATAATTGATACACCAGGACATGTTGATTTTAGTTATGAAGTTAGCAGGTCATTGTATGCGTGCGAAGGATCAATTTTAATTGTTGATAGTACTCAAGGTGTTGAAGCACAAACACTCGCAAATGTTTATCAAGCACTTGATATAAATCATGAAATAATACCTGTCTTAAATAAAATTGATTTACCCGCATCTGATATTGAAAGAACAAATAAACAAATTGAAGATGTTATAGGGATTGATACCACTGGA
>CACHTB010000018.1 GCA_902582735.1 uncultured Pelagibacteraceae bacterium | reverse complement strand
AAGCATAGGATGGTTTGGTTTATCAGTTGCTGAATTTATTTTACCTGTAACAATAATCTATCTTTTAACCATATATAACTGGCAAAATATTTGGATATCTATTTCATTGTTGGTTTTAGTTTTTCTTCCAATTGCATCTTATTTTTTAATTAAAGAACTAAATTTAGATTCAAGAGAAAATGCTGAAAATAATGAAGTTAAGAATAAAGACATTAAACAATGGGCAAGAATTGAAGTTATTAAGGATTATAGATTTTATGTTATAAGTGCAAATTTACTTGCCATGCCATGGATTGCCACTGGTGTTTTTGTTTATCAATCATTTATTACATCTTCCAAGGAATGGGGAGAATACGTTATTGCACAATCATTTATGGTTTATTCGTTACTGTCAGTAATTACATTATTAATATCAGGTATCCTAATTGATAAGTTTACTAGCAGAAAATTATTAATTTTTATGAATATACCATTGCTACTTTCAACATTTGTTATTATTTTTTTTGATATTCCATTTACTGCATTTGTATTTTTAGGTTTAATTGGTATTTCAAATGGATTAGCTAACGTTTTAGGCTCATCCACATGGGCTGAGTTATACGGTGTAAAACACATTGGCTCTATAAAGGCTTTAACCACAGCATTGATGGTTTTTTCAACAGCATTTGGAACAGCATTATTTGGTGTATTAATTGATTTTGGTTTTACGATTGAGAAAATTGCAATAGTTTCCTCAATCTATATATTTTCATCAATAGTTTTGCTTTTTTTTGTAAGAAAAAAACTCAATCCTGAATATATCTAAAAATAGCTTGATTTTTTATAGACCCAGGTATAAATAACCGGCCATGGCTAGAGTAACAGTAGAAGATTGTATAGATAAAGTAGAAAGTCCATATGAGTTAGTGTTAGTAGCAAAAGAGAGAGCTACTCAACTGAATTCTGGGATAGAACCTACTTTAGAAAGAGACAATGATAAGAATACAGTTATTGCATTAAGAGAAATTGCCGAAGAAACCATCAAAGTTCCAGATTTAACTGAAGCTGCAGTATATAAATTAAGAAAACATGTAGAACAAGTTGATGATACTGGAGAAGAAGATGAGGATATAGGTGATGATTTTGAAAATTTATACAAAGGTGAAATATCTAAAAGCGGTGTTCCAATATTACCTTCAAAACGAGCTAGAAAAATTCCTGAAAAAATTCAAGTATCTAAGGATGATTTAGAAGAATTACAAAATTCAACTGAAACACCTACGTCAGATCCAATAGACACAAATGATGAGAGTGGTGACGCTTCCTTAGAGGAAATGCAGGAGGAAGAAAACCTGTCAAACGAACAAGACCCAAATAATCAAGAATAAAAAAAAGGGCCTTGAAATTAATCAAAGCCCTTTAATTTAAATAATTAATAAATAACTATTTTGGTAACCAACTTTTCCATTTATCAGGATTGTTGTCCAACCACTCGTTAACAACTTCTTTAACATCTCTTTTTTTGATATCTACTTCAACTAACATTTTAGCTTGGTCGATATTTTCTAATCTCATTCTTTCAAAAAAAGCTTTTGCCTCAGAATGTTCTGCTTTAGCAAAAGTAGCAGGATTTCCATAGTTCATGGTATAGTCTTTGTCCCAACCAGTTGCAGGCCATCCTTTTGTGCCACAAGTCTTCCAGTTATTTGCTTCAGTAAATGTATCACCTTCACATGTTGCATACTCAGGAAGTTGAACACCTACCATGTCAAACTCTCCAAAAAACCAATGTGGTGACCATAGATATAATAAGAAAGGTTCTTTTCTCATGTAAGCAGCTTTTGCTTCTGCAATTGCAGCAGCTTCTGTACCTAGTTCATCTGCTTGAAAATCAATCCCTAAAAGATCAAGTCTTTTTTGATCATGACAGTTCCAACCAGCTACTGGACAACCAATTAGTCTTCCTTTACCACCTGTCTCAATAGTTGCAAATTTAGCTTTATGTTTGTTTAGGTCTCTCCAAGTTTTGATACCTAATTCATCTGCAGCATATTTTGGTATCCAATAATCTGACATACCTATAATTCCAGTAGTTCCTAAAAGGTCAACTGTTCCATCACCTTTGTAAGATTTTACTACTTTGCCATCATAAATTAAATCTTCATTAAACATTACATCATCAGCTTCAGCATAACTTGGCCAGCTCTCACAAGCAAAATCTAGCTCACCAGCTGCAATTGCTTCCCATAGACCAGTTCCTGAAGGAAATACTGTTTGTTTAATCTTATAACCCATTTCTCTTTCGAGAATTGCTACAGCAACTTCACAAGTAATTATTCCACCTGTCCAGTCTGCAATAGCAGCATGTAGTCTTTTTGCAGCATTAGCTGTTCCAAAACTACCTACCATTAGCACCAAAGATAAAAATAGTGCCGATATTGTTTTTGATAACCTCATATGTTTTATCCTCTTTTTAAATTTAAAGTATTATTTTAGCGCAAAAATTCAGCGAATGTAAACTTTATATAATTTTAAAACTCAGTGCATTTTTACCTTAAAAATGCGGTCTATTGACCACTTTAAGGTTTTTTTGGGATGGTACGGTCTATTCCTTTAACGATTTTTTTATCATGATCAAAAAATGGTAAATTAACAACATTACAGTCATGGATTTCACCATTAGGCAACTCTAACTTTAACTTTTTACCGGGCCATTCTTTTGGTTCATAAAATCTCACATATCCAATTCCAAGTTTTAATGTAGGTGAGGGCACACCTGCAGTTATATTTCCTACAACGTTATCACCTTCTATAACTTTACTTCCAGAAGTCGGTGTATCAGTTTCACAAGTAACACCAAATAAACATGTTCCTTTGTTTTTTTTTAATAATGCTTCCCTTCCAATAAAATCACCTTTATCCATATTTACAAAAAATCCTAAACCAGCCTCAAATGGTGTCAAAGTAGTATCAATATCAGTTAAATTTCCAAATATTCCTCCTTCAATTCTTCTTATAGTCATCGCTCGAGAGGATGATAGTTCCATACCATAAGGTTTTCCACATTCTATTAAATGATCCCAAAGAGCTAAGTGATCTGTTTTATAACCATCTGAATAAATTTCAAAACCAAGCTCATTTGTAAAACCAGTTCTTGAAACATATAGATCTTGTCCTCCAAGATTAAAAAAACCTGATCTAAAATAAGGCATGCTTTCATCTATATTTCCTTTTGATGCAGCTTTCATAATATCAATTGAAGCAGGACCTTGAATTTGTAGAACCCTTGACTTTGGATCTGATATTTTCACATCAAAATTTTCACTATGGGCTAATAACCAATCTTCAAACGGACCGTCAGCTTGCACATACCAAAATTTATTATCATTAAATTTAAAAATTACACCATCCATAAAAATCCCTCCCTGGGGAGTACACGCTAACGAATAATAACCTCTACCTTCTTTTATTGATGAAATTTTTCTCGTTAATATTTTTTCTAAAAAGGGAATTGCATCCTTACCTGATATTTCCACTGGTTTTTCTGGAACGTCAAAAATTAATGCTTTCTGTCTTAGTAGCCAATATTTTTCGATTGGATCTTCACCTATTGATATTGGAAAATATCGTCCAGCATAAACTCCACGGACCATTTTAGAACTATTGGTTCTTTCAATGTATGGAGACTCTTCAAATCTTCTTGCACTAATTTTAATAGTTTTGTTAAGATCAGATTCTTCTTGTAGATTTCCCAATTTAATCTCTTTAATTCGTTTTTGCGTTAGATCTTAAAATTGTTGGTGGATCAAAAGCAGTTAATTCTGGAAGTGTATCATTGTATTTTTCAATCTCAATAAGACAAGAATGTGCAATAGGACCTTGTCCAAGTTTAGATGTACCTTTGTCGGGCGTCAATACATTTGGATTACCATGTTTACACATGCTTCCATCTTGACTGGGATCTTCTGGATCATACCAAGCACCAGTACTCATTTGTACTACTCCCTGCATTACATCATCTGTGATCTTTATTCCAGCCAAGCAAGATCCTCTATCATTAAACATTTTAACTACATCTCCACTTTTTAAATCACGTTTTTTTGCATCTAAAGGATTAATTTCAAGTGGCTCTCTCTCATTTATTTTAAATGACTTACTATACTTTCCATGATCCATTTGGCTGTGTAGTTTATTTTTAGGTTGATTTGATATTAAGTGAATCGGATATTTTTTATTTACTTTGCCCAGCCATTCACAAGGTTCAAACCATACTGGATGTCCTGGACAATCATCATAATTAAAGTCAGCCACTGTCTTTGAGAAGATTTCTATTTTACCACTTGGTGTGTTAAGTGGATTTTTTTTAGGATCTTCTCTAAAATCCTTCAACATTATTGTTGGTTCTGTCGGATCGCTAATTTTAAACCATTTTTGCTCTCTGAACTTTTCATATTTAGGTATTTCAATATTTGCAGCTGCCGCTCTATCAAATGTCTGTTTATAAATCCATTCTTGCCACTCATCTTGACTTTTTCCCTCAGTAAATTTTTCCTCAATCCCCATTTTTTTTGCAATATTTGCAAAAATTTCGAAGTCATTTTTAGATTGCCCATAAGGTTCTATTATTTTATCCATTGATACAACAAATGGATCCCTAGGTGTCATCATTATGTCTGTTCTCTCAAGCGGAGTAGTGCAAGGCAAAACAATATCGGATCTTTTTGCGAGTGTATTCCAACACCATTCGTTTGAAATTATTGTGTCTGGTTTTTCCCAAGCTTTTATCAGTCTATTTAAATCTTGATGATGATGAAATGGATTTCCACCTGCCCAGTAAACTATCTTGGTATCTGGATACACATATGACTTTCCATTAAAATCAAATTTTTTTCCTGGATGAAGCAAAAGATCACTAATTCTTGCAACTGGTATAAAATTTTCTATTTTATTTTCTGTTTGTGGAAATGCTGCCCCAGGTAAAACTTTGAATTGACCACCAATAAAATTTGTAGCGCTATAACCAAAACCAAACCCACCTCCTGGTAATCCTATTTGACCAATCATAGAAGCAAGCATAATACCCATCCAAAATGGTTGTTCACCATGATCTTGTCTGGTTAACGACCAGCTTATTGAAATCATACTTCTTTTTTTTGAAATTTTTATAGCTATCTCTTTAATTTTAGATGCTGAAATATTACAAATGGCTGAAGCCCATTCTGCACTTTTTTCAACACCATCATTTTTTCCTAATAGGTATGGTAAAAATATTTCAAAACCTTCTGTATATTTTTTTAAGAAATTAGTATCACTAAGTCCTTCAGAATAAATTGTATGAGCCAGCCCTAACATTAAAGCAGTATCTGTGTTAGGTCTTGCTGCAATCCATTCACCATTAACCTCATTAATTAAATCTGATTTAAGTGGACTAACATTTATAAACTCTATTCCTGAATTTGCTGATTCAATTAAATTTTCCTTTTGATAATGATGACCTGTTCCACCTTGAGAAATTTGACCATTTTTAATTGGTATTCCACCAAAACAGAGAAAAACTTCCGTATTTTTTTTAATAGACTCCCAACTAGTACATGTATCAAGATAGACACGATAACTCCCAAGTATATGAGGAACCATTGCTTCTGCAGCAGCAAAACTGTATGTAAATTTTGATCTAGTATATCCACCAACACAATTTAAAAATCTGTGTAATTGACTTTGAGCATGATGAAATCTGCCTGCACTCGCCCAGCCATATGAACCACCAAATATTGAGGAGTTACCATATTTATCTTTTACTCTATTAATTTCGTTTGCTACAAGTTCTTCTGCTTTATCCCAACTAACTGCAATAAATGGTTCAACACCTCTTAAATTATTGTTTGCCCCAGGACCTTTCTCGAGCCAACTTTTTCTTACCATTGGCTTTTCAATACGCGTTGGTCCATCGAGCACATCAACAATTCCTTGTGCTATAGGAGATGGGTCTTTGTCATGTTCCCAACCAATTAGTTCCTCGAGCTTGCCATTTTTAACTTTGGCTCTGTAGGTACCCCAATGATTACTTGTTAAAGGCAGACCTTTATTTTTGGTCATTTATTTTTTGGCCAAACCCAATGCTATTCTTTGTTTCTTCGTCCAAGCAAGGCTTATTCTATCAATTATAATTGCTAGAAGGACTATCCCAACACCTGCTGCCAATCCTCTTCCAGTATCAGATCTAGCTAATCCATTAAAAACCTCTAGACCTAGTCCTTTTCCACCTATAAGTGGAGTAACAATTTGCATTGCAAACGCCATAATTACAGTTTGATTAAAACCTATTACTAAACTTGGTATAGCTAAAGGAAATTTTACTTTATTGAGAGTTTGCAAAAGGGATCCACCAAAAGATCTTGATACCTCTGAATAGGTACCAGATACTTGAGTTAATCCAAGCGCAGTTAATCTTATTATAGGCGGTATAGAATATATTACTGTAGCCAGAACTGCAGAAACTATTCCACCTCCAAAAAACATTAAAACTGGAATTAAATAACAAAAATATGGAAGCGTTTGCATAGCATCCAGCACAACATCTTGAACATTTTTAAATCTTTCGCTGTAAGAAGCTATTATACCAAGAGGAACTCCTATTATAAAACATAACAATACTGAAACTAAAACCGAGGATAACGTAATCATTGATTGGGGCCATATTCCACAAGCTCCAATAAACAATAAAAGTATTATTGTAATAATTGCAAACCTTAGTCCAACTGTAAAATAACCAATACTTGCAAAAACTGCTAATGTATACCACCATGGTGTATGAGTTAAAAAAATGTCTAAAGGCCTTAACAAATTGAGATAAACAAATCCTCTTAATCCTTTAGAAAATGCAATAAAGCCAGGATCAACTGTCAACGATTCTACAGCATTAGAAATCGGTTGTCTTATTGATAACTTCCACTCTTTAGGAAACGTTCCTATTTCATGTAAATTAGAATCTATGAATGAAATAACAAATAAAGCTATCAATGATGGAATCAGATAAAATCTTCTACTTATAAATTCACCAATATTATTTGCAGTATTTTTATTGAAAATTGAAATTATAATACTTGTGAAGGATGCAATAAAATTCGTAATTTTAATACATATAAAGTCTATAATTTTGCTTATAATATCTAAAGGCATTTCCAAAATTCTTGCAATTTTATATTTTTCTAGATTTTGAGGAAGCAAATGAAATTTTTTTACATTTGATGGAAGTTTGACTTCTTTATTACTACAAGCTTTACTAAATCTATCAAACATTATTGCCATGAATAAAATACAAAGACCACCTTCCATTGCCCATCCCACATCAAGTCTTCTTATTGCTTGCCATACTTGTCCACCAATTCCTTCTGCACCAATAAAACATGCTAATACAACAAGAGCTAAAGCCATCATAATAACTTGATTGATGCCCATCATAATACTTGGCAAAGACATAGGAATTTTAATTTTTAATAATAATTGCAACTTACTTGAACCAAACGAAGTTGCAGACTCCACAGTTTCTTTTGAAACTTGCCGTATACCAGTGTTGGTTAATCGAATGATTGGTGGCATTGAATAAATCATTGTAGCTAATATTGCAGGCGCCCCTCCAATTCCAAAAAAAAATAATGCAGGAAATAAATAAACAAAAGCAGGCATAACCTGCATAGTATCCAAAACAGGTTTCATAAAATTTTCAAATCTATCACTCTGTGAGCAGGCTATTCCAAGTAATACTCCGAAAAATACACATAAGAAAACTGACAATCCCATTAAAGCAACTGTTTGAAGAGATGCTTCCCATAATCCAACAGCTCCCCAAAAATAAATTACAAAGCAAGAAAACAAGCCTAATTTTAGCCCACCAACTATAAAACAAGGAAGAGTTAAAATTGCGGCAACTAAAATCCAGGGTGACTCAAGTAAAAAATCTTCTAAAAAATAATAACCAGCTTTAATGTAATTTGCCAAAATTTTTGTAATCCATCTGTAATTTTTCTTTAGATAATCTTCACCTTCATTTACCCATGCTGTAAAAGTAAATTCATCAGTTACAACTTTAGGAAATTTTGATGGTCCGTCATTTTGAGTTGAAAGAAATAAAGCTCCAATAAAAACCAATAATACCAATGAATATTTTATAATGTTTTTTGTATTATTTTTATTTTCTAGTGTTTTTTGGACTGCATCCATTGTATTTATAAATTAAAATATATTATTTTACATTTAAAGGAAAATATTGTCTATTTTGATCTAAATACATTGAAATTATGAGTAGTCCTTCAAAAATAACTTGTTCAAATATTTGGAAACTTTTTGGGCCTGATGAAAAAAGAGTAATGAAGGAACTAGATCCAAAATTATCAATCAAGGAAGTGCAAGAGAAAACCGGACATGTAGTTGCTGTGAAAGATGTAAGTTTTTCAATACAAAAAGGCGAAACTTTTGTTGTAATGGGTTTATCAGGAAGTGGAAAATCAACATTAGTAAGATGCATTTCAAGACTAATAGAGCCTACTTCAGGAATGGTAAAAATGGATGACGTAGATGTAACAAAGATGAGTAATAGGGAGTTGCTAGATTTAAGAAGAAACAAAATGAGTATGGTTTTCCAGCATTTTGGACTTTTTCCACATAGGACAGTTGTAGAAAATATTGGTTACGGCTTAGAAGTAAGAGGAAGCAAAAAAATTGAGAGAATTGAAAAATCAATGGAAGTTTTAAAAATGGTGGGTTTAGATGGATGGCAAAATAACTATCCTCGAGAACTTTCAGGCGGGATGCAACAACGGGTAGGTTTAGCAAGAGCATTGGCAGTAGATCCAGAAATTTTGATATTCGACGAACCTTTTTCAGCACTTGACCCACTTATTAGAAGAGAAATGCAAGACGAACTTTTACATATTCAAGAAAAAGTAAAAAAAACTATGGTGTTTATTACTCATGACTTTTTAGAAGCTATCAAAATGGCAGATCATATCGCAATAATGAAAGACGGAGAAGTATCACAAATAGGAACGCCAGAGGAAATTGTTGCAAACCCCAAGGATCAATATGTAAAAGATTTTTGTGAAGATGTACCAAAGTATAAAGTTTTAAGCGCTTCTAAAGTAATGAGAGTTGAATGTTGCTCTGATACTAAAGAATTTTATAATTCAAAACAAAATTATATTTTAGACAACTCTAAAATTGAAACTTTAATAGATAAACTTGTTGATAGCGATAAAGCATTTCCGGTTGTGTGTAGTGATACAGGTAAATTGCTAGGAGAAATTGATCGTGCTATTGTTATGAAATCTATGAAATCAGCTAGCTAAATTTTTATTACCCTTAATACTTTTCTCGTTAACTTTATCTCTCCAAATAATTATCATACCAGCCAACACTATTAAGATAACTCCAGGAAAAAGTTGGGCCCAAGGTGCTTCATTAAAAAATATCCATCCTAATACAAATGATGATGGTATTCCTAAGTATTCAAATGATGCCATCTTGCTTGCAGAGATTAATCTATAGGAATAAATAAATAAAATAGCAGCTGTGCCGCCAAGGATCCCAGTCAGTGTCATTAAAAAAAAGTCTTGAACATTTTTGATTTCAACATGACCACTGGTGATAAAAAATAATACTAATCCACCTAGCACGTTAAATATCAATGAATATAATTGTATTTTTGCAGTGGAATGGCCCACAGGAATAAATTTAAGTATGATAACACTGATTGCCCATGCAAATGCAGTCATAATTGGAAATATTGAATAAAAACTAAATATCTCACTAGTTGGTTTCATAATTAGAACGACACCAAAGAAGCCTAAAAAAATTGCAGACCATCTATATTTACCAACTTTATCTTTTAAAAAAAATATAGATAAAATTACAATGAAGAATGGCGATGAAAAAGTTAAGGTCATTGCTGTTGCAAACTCTAAATTGATTACGGAAATGAATATAAATATGTTCATTGATAAAAATGCCAAACCTCTAAAAAGGCTTAAGACTATAAATTTTTTGTTAATTTTTTGAAAAATTGAAAAATATTCTTTTGTAAATATTATCAATAATAGTAACGGAATAATTCCTGCTGCATTTCTAAAAACTGTTAATTGAATAACAGAATATTCATCACCAAGAAATTTTATTACAACCATGTATAAATCTACACAAAGTATAGCCATGAGCATCGTAGTCACAGCAAGATAGGTTTTCTTCACATCTACTTTTTCAGATGATAATTTCATTTTAAAAATCTTTTAAAAAATTGTATAAACCTTACAAATAAAATGAGTAACTTTAAACTAAATGAATCTGATATCTTATCAAATCAAGATTGGACTTTCCCAACCAATATTGCATACGGACCCAGACGTTTAAAAGAAATTGGAACGATTTGTAATAACTTAAATATAAAAAATCCCTTGATAGTAACTGACAAGGGAAGTCCAAAGTTGCCATTTATTTCGAATTTACAAAGTTATTTGTCTAATTCTAATGTAAAATCAGATTTATTTTTCGATATATCCCCTAATCCAAGAGAGGATGAAGTTTCAGTTGGTTGCAAAAAATTTAAAGATGGAAATCATGATGCAATTATAGCTATAGGTGGTGGAAGTGCTATGGATGGAGGTAAATTAATTTGTTTAACAGCAAATAATGATGTTCCACTCAGAGATTTTGAGTTTGAGTTAACTCCTCCAATAATAAGCAAAGATAACCCATTTCCAAAAATTATAACTATTCCAACAACAGCAGGAACAGGAGCAGAAACAGAAATTACAGCTATGGTAACTTATTTAAAAGAGGGAATGAAATTTTGCATGTGGCACCCAGATGTAAGACCTTCATTAGCATTAATTGATCCAGAATTAACAATAGGACTACCCGCTAATCTAACAGCATGGACAGGTGTAGATGCATTAATTCATGCAATTGAAGGATACTGCGTTCCAGGATTTAATCCTCTGTGTGATGGAGCAGCATTAGAAGGTCTATCATTGATATCCAAATCACTTGTAAATGCTGTAGAACAACCAGATAATCTTTTGGCTAGAGGTGGAATGCATGTTGGATCTTGTTTAGCAGGAATATCATTTCTAAAAGGATTAGGTAATGTACATTCTATATCTCACGTGGTTGGTGCTGAGTACAATACGCATCATGGTTTAACTAATGCAATAGTTTTACCCGTAGTTTTACGTTTCAATTTACCTGGTATGGAGGAAAAAGTTCAAAGAATGTCTGAAGCAATGCAGTATAAAGATCATTCAGTTGATGCATTCATTAAAAATATGGAAGATTTGTTAGATAGAGTTAAAATCCCTAAAAGCTTAAGTGAATTAAATGTTCCTGAGGACAGTGCAGCAAGAATTGCAAAGAAAGCAATGAAAGATCAAGCGTATGGCCAAAACCCTAAGAAAGTCTCTTTTGAAGAAATGAAAGAAATGGTTTTACAAAGTATAAAAAAAGCTCGTTAAGCTTTAATGCTTGATCATCTATCAGTTGAAGAAATTCAAAAAAATATTAACAACCGACAAGTCTCAATTAAAGAAGTCTTAGTTTACTACTTAGAAAGAATAGAAAAATTTAATAAAGATATTAATGCTATAGTTTTACAAAAAGATAGAGAATTATTAATTAAGGAAGCAGAACAGAAAGATAATTTAAAAAATAGCAAAAAAATTTTAAATGGTTTGCCTATAGCGGTCAAAGATCTTTCTGATGTTGTTGGTTTAAAAACTACATATGGTTATGCAGGATCAAAAAATAATAGCCCTAAGAAAAATTCACTATTTGTAGACAAACTAATAGATAATGGAGCAATCATAATTGGTAAAACAAATACCGCAGAATTAGGTGTTGGCGGACATACTACTAATCGTCTTTTTGGACCTACATCTAATGTTTATAACTTTGAAAAATCTGCAGCAGGATCTAGTGGTGGGGCAAGTTCAGCGGTTGCAGCTGGATTACTTCCATTTGCAGACGGTACTGATCAAATGGGATCTTGTAGAGGTCCAGCAGCATATGCAAATATTTATGGATATAGACCAACTCCTGGTTTGATTGCTGCTGATCGAACATATCAAAATTTTGATATACCTATTTTGACTACTCCAGGATGTTTTGCAAAAACACCAAATGATATGACATTTTTAATTGATGCTATAACTGGTAGTAATCCATTAGATAAAATTTCGTTTGATTTAAATAGTACATTTAGGGATGCAAAATTATCAGACAAAGAATTTTCGAATTTAAAGATTGGTTGGCTATCTAATATGAATGGTAAATATAATATTGAAAAATCTATTTTAAATATATGTGAAAAAAAACTAAAAGATTTAGAAAAAAATAATCTTGAAATTGAATATTTAAATCCAAGCTTAGATACTGATAGATTATGGAACAGCTGGACTACCTTTAGATCTAAAAGTATTTATCAAGATACATTAAGCATGGGTATTAAAGATATAAATTCCATGACATTTGAAGCAATTTGGGAATATAACAAAGGTAAAGATATTCAATCTGATAATTTAAAATTAGCTTTTGAACAAAAAAAAAGATGTACTGAGCAAGTTAATGAAATTTTTGATAAATTTGATTTTTTAGCTTTACCTTCTGCTCAATTGTTTCCCTTTGATAAAAGTATTCAATTTCCAAGTAAAATTAACGAGACCAGTCTCGATACATATCATAGATGGCTAGAAGTTTTTATTTTGTCCAGTCTTTTAGATCTGCCAACTTTAACTATTCCTGTTGGTTTTAATGAAAATGGTTTACCAATGGGAATGCAGATCATTGGTAAAAATAAAGATGACTTAAAACTATTTGCATTTGCAAAAACCTTTGAGGAAATTTACAATAATTCAATACAGAAACCAAAACTAAACTAATGGTAAGACATCGACATCATTTTAAAATAGCTTTTATGTTAGCTATTGCTGCTGGATCATGGGGGGTGTATTGGCTTCCTCAAAGGTACCTAGAAAATGGTGGCTTAACTGGGGGGTGGGGAACTATTTCTCAAATGATGATAGGTATATTATTACTTACCCCAATTTCTTTGTGGAGAAAATTTAAAGGTCGTTCATCAGGATTAGAAATACCATTTGTTGGATTGTTAACAGGAAGTGGATTTATATGTTATGCCTTAAGTTTTTTACTAACTGACGTTGTGCGTGCATTAATCATGTTTTACATGATACCAGTTTGGACAACTATTTTTGAAATAATTTTTTTAAAGAAAAGACCTGGTTTAGAAAGAGTTTTAACATTGGGTCTTGCACTTGGAGGTTTGTGGATTGTTTTTAGTAAATCAAATATTGTACCATTACCTCAAAATGCTGGAGACTGGTTAGCATTAGCAGGAGGTGTACTATTTGGTGGTGGGCTAATACGTTTGGAAATTACTAAAACAGACGGAGTATTTCCTGTAATATTTTCTTTTTTCTTTTATGGAACAATATTTAACATTTTCGCTGGTTATATTTTAAAAGATTATTTAGGACCTATGCCACCTGCTGAGGCTTTTTTATCTATGTTTACTTTTTTGGTTCTTATTTCAGTATTTTATTTTATTCCTACTGGCGTAATAATAATGTGGTCACCATCAGTTCTAGGTGCTGGACTATGTGCAATATTATATTTGAGTGAAATTGTTGTTGGGGTCATTTCAGCAGGTATTTTGACCGATGAACCGTTTGGATGGCGAGAAATTGTTGGTAGTTCCATGATTGTGTTAGGGGGTGTACTTGCAGTCGTATTAGCCCCAAAAGAATCATAGTAAATGCTTTTTGAAGAAAAGCTAAAATCAAAAACTAAAATATTTTTAGATGGTGGGAATGGTTCTGAAATAGCAAAACTTGGAGGACACATGAGTCCTGCATTTTCTGCATTAGCAACGTTAACATCTCCAGATATTGTAATTAAAGTTCATGAGAATTTTATTAATGCTGGTTGTGATATTATTACTGCTAACACATTTGCGACCAACAGGCATAATTTGGAAAGCTTAAACAAAGGTGATCAAATACATAAATTTATTTCTGACTCTGTTAAACTTGCTAAAAAAGCGATTTCAAATACCAAAAAAGAAAATATAATTGCGGTTGCAGGTAGTTTATCAAACTTTTTTCCTCTAAAGGAGAATGAGTTTGTTCCAAATCCAAAATTTGTGCCAACATTTAAAAAAGAAGAGGAAAATTACAAAGAAGCTGCAAAAATTTTAAAAGAATCTGGAGCAGATTTATTACTCCTAGAAATGCTTTTGGATATAGATCACTCAAAAATTTTATTAAATGCAGCTCTAGAGACAGGGCTTCCTGTTTGGGTTGGATTGAGCTGTTGTATAAGTAAATTTGATAATTCAATTATTGGAAGAAATTTTAGAGCAGAGAAAGAACGTTCGCTAATTTATGATGAGAATAAATATAAAGATCAACCTAAATACTTACCTGAAGATAAAATAATTTTACTAGACGAAATAATTAAATCTCTCATGAATGTGGGAGGAGATGTGTACGGCATAATGCATACCTGGTTTCAAGATAGCTATGATGGTTTAAAAATACTAAAAAATAATTGGAAAGGCCCAATAATGTTTTATCCTGAAATACATAAATTTGATACTAACACACATAAAGCAATAATAACTATGTCAGAGAAAGCATTTCCAAACTCAATTTTAGAATTAATAGATGATCAAATTCAAATTGTAGGTGGTTGTTGCGGAGTAAATGACAAGCATCTAAAAAATCTTATACAAAGCTTTGCATAATAGGATTGTTATTACTCTTAAAAAGAATATTTTTGTTGAAGTTAATTTAATAATTATGATAAATTTAAATATTAATAAAGAAAACCGCAGCATTACATCTAAATGAGTTTAAACAAACCTAGAGTAAGAAGAAGTTTTATATTTACACCTGGCTTGAAACCAGAAATGTTTCCAAAAGCAATAGATTCAGGTGCTGACATGGTTTGTATAGAATTAGAAGATGGTATAGCACTAAAGGATAAAAATGATGCTAGAAAAAATACACTTAGTTCATTAAAAACACTCAAAGTTAAAGAGGACGTGGAATTAGTTGTTAGAGTAAATTGTCAAAGAACAAAACATGGATTGTTGGATTTAGAGGCGTTTGCTTCTGGTGAGATTAAAATTGGGGCACTAATGCTTCCTAAAGTTAAAACACCAGATGAGATAAAGTTTATAGATGATCTTCTTACTGATTGTAATTTAGATACAGACCTTCATGTGATAATGGAAACGAATGAGGCTTTAGAATGTATTTATGACATTGCACATGCAAGTAAAAGAACGGTAGCATTGTATTTTGGAGGAGTTGATATGGCAGCTGAACTTAGATGTGAGCATAAATGGGAAAATTTAGTATACGCAAGATCAAAACTAGTTCATGCAGGTGCAAGTATTGGAGTTGATGTCATAGATGTTCCATATTTAGACTTAGAAAATATGGATGGGATGAAAAAAGAGGCGGAGCTTGCAAAAAATCTGGGATTTACTGGCAAAGGATCTATACATCCAAAACAAATAGGAATTTTAAATGAGGTTTTTACACCCTCTAAAGACGAAATTAGTCATGCAAAAAGAATTGTAGATCAATTTAACGAATCAAATACTGGTTTAGTTGTAATTGATGGTAAACTTATAGAAAAACCTGTTTTAAGAGAAATGCAACGAAAAATATTAATTGCAGAAAAAATAACCAAAAATTAATAATTAAAAATTATTATTAACTATTTCGTCCATCATATTAATCATATTTTTTTTATAATTTTCATCAGTTCCAGAATCTGTTTCAATTACAGAGAAATAACTTGCAACAACTCCATTACTTAAATTTATTGCCAGAAATTGACCTCCAAGACCTGAATGGCCAATCCAATTACCACATTTCATAGTTGAATTTGAGTACTCTAGAAATTTATTTTTTGATAATTCCATATATTTGGTCCCTTTATTTTTTAATGTTTCATCTAAAAATAATTCAGAACCGATTTTTCTATTTAATACACCATGTCCTTTTCTTGAAAAAAGAAGACCATATCTTAAAAAATCTCTAGAGATTAAACATCCGCCTCCTGAAATCCAAGGCATACTAAATCTATCTGTTCCCATATACATAGCATCTTCAAAACCTGCTACCTCTACAGCCTCCAGCAACCATTCTTTAAGTTTTTTTCCGCTTACTTTTTCAACTAATAAACCCATTACATCAGTATTTGCTGATTTGTAGTGAGATAAATCTGAAGTATTTTTTAGACTTTGATCTTTCAAAGATTCAATTGAATTTAAAAATTCTTCCTGGCTAACTTTATAATTTAAATCATCGGGTAGTCTCCAACCACAAACTGGTTCATGTAAAAATGAAGAGGTGTATGGATCTGTATAATCTTCGCTATAAGCATTTTGAATATTCATATCTAAAACATCTTGAATTGTAGCAGATGCGTATCCAGAGCCAATATTTGGTAAATAGTCTGAAACTTTTTTATTTAACTCAATAATTTTTTTTTCAACAAGTTCTCCTATAAATAAATTTATAAACATTTTTGTGATAGACATTATTGTTTGTGGGGTATTTTGGTTAAAATCATCTGCATATTTTTCATATAGAATGTCTTGATCTTTGCCTACCAACAATGAGCAAAAATATTTATGATTTATCATTTTTTTTACTGATGGGATTTTTTCTATCTCGTCATTATATTTTTGGTTTAATTTTAATACATGATCAGATCTTAGAAGTAGACCATATCTGTTGATTTTATGTAAATTTCGATAACCGTCTCTTCTTGTTTCTGATAAATACCATTTTGGCTTATTATCTCTAATTATTTTTAAAGTAGGATTTAATTCACTAATTAATTTTACTTTTTTCATTATTATAATATTTATTAAATTATGTGATTGATTATTTTCAAAGCTCTTTTAATAATTGCTCTTTGTATAATATTTCTTTTTTTTTTAGTAAAAATATTTTTTGTGATTATTATTTTGTTGGACATTTTTATGCCAATATAAACCAATCCTACTGGTTTTTTTTTAGTGCCACCATTTGGACCTGCTATTCCAGTTATTGAAACATTTAAATCAGCTTTAGAGATTTTAGATAAGTTTTTGACCATAGACTCGCAACATTCCGCACTAACAGCTCCATATTTTTTAATTATCTTTTTATTTACATTTAAAATATTGATTTTGGCGTCGTTAGAGTATGTTACGATTCCGAGACTAAATACTTTAGACGCTCCACTTATAGAAGTAATTGCAGCAGCCAACATTCCACCAGTACATGACTCAGCAAACGATATTTTAAGTTTTTTCCTTTTGAGCTTATAGACTAAATCTTTCATAATTAAATTAAGCTTTTTAAAAGCATAAAACATATCAATAATAAAACAACATAAAGACCAGCGCAAACATCGTCCATTACAACACCAAAACTATTTTTGTGTTTTTTGTCAAAATAACTAACTGGAAATGGTTTTAGTATATCAAAAAACCTAAATAGTATAAAACAGACTGTATAAATTATAACCGCTTGATCTACTGTTTTTTCTAAACCATGAGAAATTTCATAAAGATAAATCGGAATTGTTTGACCAATAAATTCATCAATAATTATTTCTCTTGGATCTTTATTTTCATTGTTTTCAGTGTAATTTTTAATTGCTGTAAATGAATAAACAAAAACAATAACTAAAATAATTAGAATTATATCTGAAGAAATGTTTAGAATATGAAAGCATATAAATAAAAATATTACAGCTGCTAGTGATCCAAACGTGCCAGGAATAAAACCAATTTTACCTAGGGAAAACATTGTAACAAAAATAAAATTAAATTTTTTAATCATAATTAGAAACCGAAACTATAACTTCACATGCTATAGCCTGTTCTTTTCCTATAATTCCTAATTTTTCAACTGTTTTACCTTTGAGATTTATTTTGTTTTTTTTGATTTTTAGTAATTTTGATAAAGATTTTATTATTTTACCTCTATTTTTAACAACACTTGGCTTTTCACAAATTAAATTAATATCAATATTATTTAAATTATAATTTTCTTTTTTTATAGTTTCTAAAACTGGCTTAAGCATTTTAGTAGATCTAATATTTTTATATTTTAAGTCATCGTTCGGATATAATGTTCCTATATCATTTTTTTTCATACATCCTAATAGTGCATCTATAATTGAATGAATAATAACATCTCCATCAGAATGTCCTTTTAAACCTGAATGATAAGGAATGTGTGTACCACCTAAATATAGTCTTTTACCTTTTATTAATTTATGAATATCAAATCCAATTCCATAAAATGTTTTTAACTTAATTTTTTCTAAATCATTTGTAGTTGTAATTTTAAAATTATTTTCTTCTCCTTTAATAAACTTGATTTTTAAATTGTTCTTAACAAAAAGAGTAGCCTCATCTGATATAAAACTATTATTATTATTAGATAAATTATAAAGTGTTTTAAAATCAAAACCTTGAGGAGTTTGAGTTAATATTAAGTTTTCTCTTTTCAGATTTAATATATTTGATCCATCTTTATATTTTACAGAATGATCAGTATTAGTATAAGGAACTACTGCTTTATTTTTACTTAATCCTTTTTTTAATTTTTTTAATAATTTAATTGAAAAATTTGGTCTAGCTGCATCATGTATATAAACATTTTTAAATTTCTTATTTTTAATATATTCAAGTGCCTTTTTAGATGATTTAAATCGCTCGGACCCACCTTTAATCACGCTTATATATTTTTCTTTTGGTTTTTTTATTTTTGAATTTGTTACAACTATAATCTCTTTAAATATCTTTGATTTTATTGCCTTTTCTATTGAATGATTAATTATCTGTTTTCCGTTTAAAATATGAAATTGTTTTAATGTACTAGATTTAAATCTCTTACCTTTACCCGCTGCAAGTAGTATAAAACAGTCGCTCATGTTTAAATTTTTTAAATTGTAATATATCTTTAAATTATGTTTGCTTTGTTAAAAAGAAATTTATTTATAATAATAATTTTTGTTTTTACACTATCATTAGGTTTCATCACTTTTTTAACATTTATAGACAAAAGTTTTATTAATCTTAATGATAATAATCTGCAAATCTTATTAATATTTAACTTTATACTATTGATTATTTTTTTTGCTTTAATTTTTTTAGATATAAAAAATTCAATTAAAAATAACATAAATGTGAAAGGTGCTATAGCCAACAGAAAGTATATCATTTCATTTGGATTATTTACTTTAATTCCCTCATTATTAATTTCTATATTTTCTCTGTTTATTTTTTCATTTGCTTTAGAAAAATACTTCGACACAAAAATTACATCAGCAGTTAATAATTCATATGAAATAGCAAAAAATTATGTAGAGGAAAAAAGAAATAAAATTGAGTCTGAGATAATTTTAATTGCATTTGACCTTAATAAATACTCTAGTTTATTAGTTGAAAATCCCCAAAGATTTCAATCTCTTTTAAATACACAAAGACTTATAAGAGACATTGATCAATTACATTTAATCAATAGAAATGGAGATTTAATTCTTTCAGCAACTAATTCACCATATAAAAAAATTGAAGAAAAAGCTATTAAAATGGTTTTAAATGACGATAGACCTTTAAAAATAATAAATACATTTGAGAATAAATCTGCAGCAGTAATTAGATTAACTAATTATAATGATACATTTTTATATGTAGTAAAATTAATTGATAAAAATATATCTCAATATTTAATTCAGTCTGAAGAAGCTGTAAATTTTTATTATACAGTTGAAAATCAAAGTTTAGGTATAAGAATTTCTTTTGCTTTAATATATATAGCTTTAGTTACATTATTATTATTTTTATCGATTACAATAGCTATTAGATTTTCATCTAGGTTCTTCATATCAATAAATAATCTTATTTCAGCCTCAGAAAAAATTGGTAAAGGGAATTTAGACACCAAAGTACCAGAGTTAAAAGCTGATAAAGAAATGGAGCTTTTAAATAAAAATTTTAATTTAATGATAGACAGACTAAAAAGCCAACAAGAAAAATTACTTACTTCTGAA
>CACHTB010000017.1 GCA_902582735.1 uncultured Pelagibacteraceae bacterium | reverse complement strand
ATTGAATATTCTGTATGTAAAAATCAGTCACAAAAACTGTGGAAATTACTTAATTCAGAAAAATATGTAAATACATTAGGCTCTCTATCAGGAAACCAGGCTGTTCAACATGCAAAGGCAGGATTAAAAGCAATATACTTAAGTGGATGGCAGGTTGCAGCAGACGCAAACAGCGCAGGAGAAATGTATCCTGATCAATCACTTTATCCCTATGATAGCGCCCCAAAACTTGTTGAAGCAATGAATAATTCATTGATCAGAGCTGATCAAATTCAGCATATGGAGTTGTCAGACGGTGATATGAAAAAAGAAAATTCTATTGATTATATGTTACCAATTATCGCTGATGGAGAAGCGGGATTTGGTGGTCCTTTAAACGTTTTTGAACTAACAAAAAAATTCATTAAAGCAGGTGCAGCAGGTGTTCATTTTGAAGACCAGCTAGCTAGTGAAAAAAAATGTGGCCATATGGGTGGTAAAGTTTTAGTCCCAACAGGCACAATGGTTAGAAACCTGAAGGCAGCGAGGTTGGCAGCTGACATTGCTGATGTTCCTCTCATTATACTTGCAAGGACAGATGCCAATGCTGCTAAATTAATTACAAATGATTTCGATGAAAATGATAAACCATTTTTGACCGGCGAGAGATCCCCAGAAGGTTTTTATTATGTAAAAGATGGCATTGAGCAAGCTATTTCTAGAGGACTAGCTTATGCGCCGTATGCAGATCTTATTTGGTGTGAAACAGCAACTCCAAATTTAAAAGAAGCAAAAAAATTTGCTGATGCTATTCATGAAAAATTTCCAGGTAAATTATTAGCCTACAACTGCTCACCATCATTCAATTGGAAAAAACATTTGTCAGATGATGAAATAGCAACTTTCCAACAAGAAATTGGAAAAATGGGATATAAATTTCAATTCATTACTTTAGCAGGTTTCCATACTCAGAATATTGCAATTTTTGAGCTTGCAGAAAAATATAAATCAAAAGGGATGAGTGCTTATTCCGAAATTCAAGAACATGAGTTTGCCAGAGAAAAAGATGGTTATACTAGTGTTAAACATCAAAGAGAAGTAGGCACATCATATTTTGATGCAGTATCTAACACAATAAGTTCTGGAAAAAGCTCAACAACTGCAATGGAAGGATCAACAGAATCTGAGCAGTTTTAGTAATTAGTTTTTTAATTTTTGAATTTGGTCCCAAGCAGAGTTTATAGATCTCATTTTCTTTTTACTTTCTTCTATAACTTCGGGAGGTACACCTTTACTTAAAAGCAAATCAGGATGGTGTTCTTTACTTAGTTTAATATATCTTTTTCTTATTTCCGTTAGGCTATCATCAGGATTACTTTCAAGTACTATATAAGGGTTTAGCTTGTCAGATGACTTTCTGCTTTCCTTCAAGCTATTAAATTGACTTTCACTAAGGCCAAATATTCTTCCAATATCTTCTATCATGACCAACTCGGCCTGACTTATGTTACCGTCAGCTTCAGCTATGTAAAATAAAATATTTATAACCTCCTCAAGTACGTTTAAATTTCCTTTATAAATTTTAGCAATTTGTTCTGCATAAGGCTTATACCCAGTAGACTCATTTTTTGCTTTATTAAAAATTTTTCCAACTTGATCAATTTCATTTTCAGGAATTTTGAGTTTATCTTTAACTGCAATTAACTCCTCTTTACTGACTTGTCCATCTGCTTTACTTAATTTTGCAGAGAGAACAATCAAAGATAGTGCAAAGATTTGCTGAGGTTGTGCAAAAGAATTATTTATTGAGCCTTTTGCTCTAGATATCTTTCCACCGATTAAGGAACCTAACAGCATACCAAAAGGTCCTCCTAGTGAAAAACCAATCATTCCACCTATCAAACTTCCCCAAATAGACATAAATATTTTAAAATTATATAATAAATTTTAAAATGTTAACAACTTCTTTAATCTTATTTATACTTTATTTGCTATTCAGCTGGGTAGCTTCATGGATTAGATACTTTAATAAATTAGATAAAAGATTTGGCGAATCCATCTGGAGATATAGTTATGATCATCATGTAGTAGGAGAAAGGGATATTTCAATTTTAGATGATAGGAAGTTTGTTTTATTAAGACGGAAAAGAAACAGTGTAATTACAACTATGTACTTTATTGTTTTTTTAGCGTTTATCTTTTTTATGTCATTAATGGGTGACATACTTATTACAATAACTGGTTAGTTTTTTAGTTGTTTTCTATTTTTTAAATATAAGAAAAAAGCAACAATTTCATAACCTATATAAAAGAAATGATAAATAACTGGTAATTTAAAAAATTTGTATAAAATTTTGTATTTTGGAATTTCTTTCCAGACTAATAAAAAAGCATCAACACCAACATAAATTTTTCCGTCTTTTTTTACATGCAGCCTTCTTAAAAGCTCTTTATCAGATTTATTTGTTTCTTCTTCTGCTTCTTTATTTTTAGTAATATCTATCCAGTTCAGCTCGTTAATGTTTTCTTTTTTATAAAGATTAATTTCTGCTCTACAAATACTACAAGAATTATTAAAATAAACTTTCATCAGTTAAATTTATAATGATTTTTTAATTTTTTCTTAATGTGATAAAACGACTGTTGAAATATTAATTATGGCGACTACATTAACCTAATGTCAAATTTCTTCAAAAATAGCGACTTAGATAACATTAAAGCAGAGAGTATCGTGTCAGATACACTAAATAACTGTGATGATGGGGAATTATACTTAGAAAATTCGAAATCAGAGTCAATTTTATTAGACGATAACAAAATTAAGAATTCAAGCTATAGCTCTGACTTAGGCTATGGGTTTAGGGCAATTACGGGAGAAGTTGTAGCTTACTCTCACTCTAATGATATTTCAAAAGACTCTATTCTAAAATCAAGTGAAAATCTTAAAGATACACTTAAATCGAAAAAGGGTACTTACAATCATGAAATTCCTAAATCAAATAAAAAATATTATGAAGATCTAAATCCAATTGAGGAAAAATCACAAAATTCAAAAATAAAAATTTTAAACGAGGTAAATAATTATATTAGATCCAAAGGAGATATGGTTAGCCAGGTAACAGCGAGTTTCTTAGGTGAACATAAGGAAATAGAAATTATACGATCAAATTCTGAGGTTTTAAAAGATATAAGACCGCTGGTTAGATTTAATGTTTCAGTAGTATTAGAAAAAAATGGTAAAAAAGAAACAGGCGTTTACGGTATTGGTGGAAGACAGTCCTATGATGAATATTTAAAAAACGAAAACTGGAAACATGTTTGCGATGAAGCTTTTAGAATTGCTGATGTAAATCTTAAAAGTAAACCAGCTCCTGCTGGAGAAATGAAAGTTGTTTTAGGACCAGGTTGGCCAGCGATATTAATTCATGAAGCAATTGGACACGGTTTAGAGGGGGATTTTAACAGAAAAAAAACTTCAGCATTTCATAATTTAATGGGTCAAAGAGTTGCTAGTGATGGAGTAACAATAGTAGATGATGGTACTTTAAATCTTCGAAGAGGAAGTCTTACCATTGATGATGAAGGCACACCCACAGAGAATACTGTGTTAATTGAAAACGGAATACTTAAAAACTTTATGCAAGATAGGCTAAATGCAAGGCTTATGAATACGAAATCTACAGGTAGTGGCCGAAGAGAAAGTTATAAACATGTCGTATTACCAAGAATGAGAAATACAATGATGTTAAGTGGAAAATATTCACAAGATGAAATGATAAAATCAGTTGATAAAGGTATATTTGCAGTAAGTTTTGGAGGAGGTCAAGTCGATATTACCTCAGGCAAATTTGTATTCAACTGTACTGAAGCTTATGAAATTAATAATGGAAAAATAGGTTATCCAATTAAAGGTGCTACACTAATTGGTGACGGTCCATCAATTTTAAAAGAAGTTTCAATGGTTGGGAATGATATGAAATTAGATCCTGGAATTGGTACATGTGGAAAGGCCGGACAAGGTGTTCCAGTAGGAGTTGCTCAACCATCTATTTTAATTAATAAGATGACAGTTGGTGGAACACAACTTTAAAAAAAATGGTCAAAGATCAAGAGTATTTAAATAGTATAGCAAGTCAAACAATAGAGTATTCAAAAAAGCTCGGTGCTACAGATGTAAATGTTGAGGTTATTCATTCCATTTCAGAGACAGTAAATTTAAGAAATAAACAATTAGATGAATCTAACAGATCTGATAGTTTTGCTATAGGCATTACGACTTATATAAACAAAAAAAAATCAACAATCTCATCCTCAAATTTATCAAAAGATAATATTAAAATACTTACAGAAAGATGCATTGAGACAGCAAAAATTACTCCTGATGACGAATTTAATTCGTTACCTGATAAGGAGTTAATGGCAAAAGATTTTGAAAGTTTGGATCTTTATGATGAATTTCATGTTCCAAATAATAAAAAAATAGATATTTTAAAAGAAGCTGAGGAAGCTGCATCAAAAGAAACTAAAATTATTAATACTGAAACAGACTTTACTGAAAATAAGTCAAATTTTGTTTTAGCTAATAGCAATGGTTTTATAAATGGATATAAAACTTCAAACTTTAATATTAGTTGTGTAGCGGTTGCTAAAAAAGATAGCCAAATGGAGAGAGATTATGACTTTACTAGTAAAAGACATTTTTCTGATTTAATTAGCCCTAAAAATGTTGGTGAAAGTGCTGCAGCAAACACAGTAAAAAAATTAGACCCCAAGAAAATAAAAAGTGAGAAAATAGGTATTGTATTTGATAAAAAAATTTCGAAAGGTATTTTGAATGTTTTATCTAGCGCAATATCTGCAGGTGCTATTTCAAGAGGGACCTCATTTTTAAAAAATAAAATTGGTGAAGAAATTTTTCCTAAATCCCTGAATGTTATAGATGATCCAAAAATAAAAAAAGGACTTGGCTCTAAAAATTTTGATAGTGAGGGAGTAGAAACCAACAATCTTAAATTAATCGAAAACGGTGTACTAAAAAGTTATTTAGTAGATACTTATTACGGAAAAAAATTAAATCTAAAATCAAACGGAAGATGTGGTGGCACAAGTAACTTATATTTTGAAAATGGAAGTATGCCTCTTGAAAAGCTACTTAAATCTAGTAAAAAAAATTTATACATTACTGAAACAATTGGGCATGGCACAAACCTTGTAACAGGGGATTATTCAGTTGGAGCAAATGGTTTTATGGTTGAAAACGGTGAATTTATATATCCTGTTAGTGAAATTACAATTGCAGGAAATTTTAAGGAAATATTTAAAAATATTACTTTGGCAAATGATCTAGAATTTAAATACTCTACTAATGCGCCAACTCTTTTAGTTGAGGGCATGATTGTAGCTGGAAGGTGAAAAATGTCTGCGTAATTGGAACTGGAATATCTGGCTCGACAATTGCCAATTTACTGTCTAAAAAATATAATGTTGATGTTTATGAAAAAGCAAAAGGAATTGGCGGCAGAAGCTCTTACAGAAGATATTTAAATAATTTTGGTTTTGATCACGGGCTTCAATATATATCTCCAAAAACAAGTAAATTTAAAAAATTCTGTTACAGTTTGCAAAAAAAACGAATTTTAAAAAATTGGCGAGGTACACATAAGTTTAATAGCAATAAAGTTTTAGAGAATAAAAAACATACCAAACTTATTGGAGTAAAGGGAAATAATGCAATATCAAAATATTTATTAAAAAATATTAATTGTATTTTTGGATATGAGCTCTTTAAAATTGAGAGGATAAAAAAAAATTGGAAATTAAGTTTTTTAAATGGTGATGTTAAATATTATGAAATATTAATAATATCAATTCCTTTTGCCCAATCAAAAAAACTATTAATAAACTTTCTTCCTAATTTCTTTAAGAATAAAAATGTAAAAATGGATGCAAACATCACTGTCATGACTGTAACAAATAAAATTAAAAATAATTTTTCAAGTTTCTTGTTTGATGACGAAGTAATAGGGTGGGCAGCAAAAGAAAATAGTAAAAATAGATTTAAACATAAATACGATCTTTGGACAATCCAAAGCACGTTTAAATGGGCTAATAAAAATATTTCAAAGTATAAAAGTAATAAAAAAAGATTTACAAATTTTTTGATTAATAGATTTAATAAACTTTCAAAGATTAATGTTAATAAAATATATTTTACAAATATTCATGGGTGGTTATATTCTGCAAACAAAAAAAACTTAGAAATTCAATCATTTTGGAGCAATTCTTTGAAGGTTGGAATTTGTGGTGATTGGTTCGGAGGCCCTCGTTATGAAAATGGATGGATAAGCGCCAGTGATTTATATAAAAAAATGACTAATTAACCTTTTTTAGTCTGTACTCCCATGTACCTAATCTTTTATATCGAATTTTAACTATCATTGCTCTTTTTTTATCGTACCAAATTTCAAAATCTAACCTCTTATCTTTTGGGAGACTTTCATCAATGGATTTAAGTCTAAATTTTTCAACATTAATTTCTTTTCCATAAAGTCTAATTTTCTCCTTCTTAATAAATTCTACTGACTGCTTTTTTATACTTCCAGAAAGTGGACTAATTTGAGTATCTGATTGTAATAACTTATGGTTCCACCAATTACCAACTATACTATCTGAATTTTCAGTACCTTTATATGATGAGCCATCAATTTTAAAATTTTTATTTTCTTTATCAAAAAATAATTTAACGAATTTTTTTTTATTGTTTTGTAGTGTATCTGATTTAAAATAAGTTAATTGATCATTTTCGTAGATTTCTAAACCTTCACTTTTTATTGAAAAAACTGTTACACCCATTAATTTAATCTTAAAATCTGTGATATTTTTAACTTCAAATTTTTTTTTAGTCTTATTAAAAAAAAATTTACTAAAGCCTATGTATTTATTATCTTTAAAAACTTCCATTTCAATAGATTTAAAATTTTTATAATGATCAGTATGTGCCGAAACATTTGTTTGAAAAATTACAACTATGACAAAAAGAAATATAATAATGATTTTTTTCATATTATTAATCTCCATTTATGATAATGGAGATTAATATTTAACTTATGAGAAGAATTAATTGAAGTAATATATTAAGTGAAGCAAATATCTAATGTTTATATGTAAATTCTGCTATGCAATATATAAGCATTAACTAAAGTATGTTTTTAACTATCAAAAAAATCCCATCAAAAACTTGGAGCTCAGAAAAACCTTTAAATTTTAAACCCAAATTTTCAACATTTTTTTTTCTTTGTTTGGGATTGGTACTATTTGGTTTAGGTGAAGGTCTTTTAGTTTTATCTACAACTGGTAACTCTCCGTGGTCAGTATTTGCTGAGGGTATCTCAAAAAAAACAGATATATCAATTGGTACAGCTACTTTTTTAGTTAGTGTGAGTGTTTTATTTTTGTGGATTTTTCTAAAACAAAAGCCGGGAATTGGAACAGTTATGAATATCATCATTATTGCTGGAATGATCGATGTAACTTTATATTTGTTTGATCCACCAACAAATTTTTTTTCTAAATATTTATTATCTGTTGTTTCAGTATTATTAGTTGGTTTAGGTAGTGGAATATATTTAGTTGCTAACTTAGGACCAGGACCGAGAGATGGTTTAATGACAGGATTAACCAAAATTACAAATTTACCAATTGCTTTTGTAAGAGCTTGTCTAGAGATCTCGGTTGTTTTAATTGGTTGGTATTTAGGTGGAACTGTTGGAATTGGAACTTTAATATTTGCTTTTGGGATAGGCCCTGCAGTTGCCTTTGGATTATTCTTTGTTAATAAAATTAGTTAGCTAAAGAAGCTGCTTTTTCAATTCTTTTTCTTTCGTGAGGATCTAAAATTGATTTCCTTAGTCTACATGATTTAGGAGTTATTTCTAAGGCCTCATCAGTGTTAAGCATGCTTAATTGCTCAGCGATTGACATTTTTCTCACTGGAGTAAGTACAACATTTTCATCAGTTCCTTGTGTTCTCATGTTAGTTAATTTTTTTCCCTTCATCACATTTATTATCATATCACCAGGTTTTGGTGCTAAACCAACTATCATACCTGAGTAAACAGGGTCATTATGAGTTACAAACATCTCACCTCTTGCCTGTAAATTAAATATTGCAAAGGCAACAGCTTTACCTTGTTCCATAGAGATTAAAGCTCCATTTCTTCTACCTTCCATTTCTCCTTCGAACTTACAATATGAGTGAAAAATTCTATTTATTACCCCTGTTCCTTTTGTGAGAGTTAAAAATCTACTCGTATAGCCCATCAAACCTCTAGTAGGTGCATGGAAAATAAGCCTCTTTTTATTTTTTCCAGTATCTTTAAGATCTATTAACTTACCTTTTCTTCTATTCATTGAATCAATGATTTTCGAAGAATATTCCTCATCCAAATCTACAGTGATTTCCTCAAAAGGTTCTAATTTATTTCCATCTTCGTCTTTTTTGAATAAAACTCTTGGTGGACTTACAGTTAATTCAAAACCTTCCCTTCGCATTTGTGTGAGAAGTATTTCCAACATTAATTCACCACGTCCGCTTATTTCAAACGCATCTTTGTTTTCATTTTCAGAAAATGAAATTCCAACATTGTTTTGTGCTTCTAATATTAATCTCTCTCTGATCTGTGTACTTGTTAATTTTTTACCCTCAGTACCTGCCAATGGCGAACTGTTTACTGTAATCTTTATTGCCATTGTTGGTGGATCTATTGGAGTTGCTTGAATTGGATTATTTAAATCTAGATCACAAATAGTATCAGCAACATTTGCTTTTTCTAAACCAGCAATAACCACAATATCTCCTGCTTCTCCTATTTCTATTGGAACTTTTTTTGTACCTTCATATCTAAATATTTTAGTCAATCTTCCTTCATCAACTTTCTTACCATCTAAGTTTATTGCTTTAATTTGTTGGTTTGCTTTTGCTGTACCTTGAGATATTCGTCCAACTAAACTTCTACCTAAGAAACTATCAGCATAAAGTAAGGTAGATAGCATCGCAAAAGGTTTTGATTTATCAAATTTTGCTGGTTGGACATGTTCTATTATTAAATCTAATAATGGATGTAAGTTTTCCCTAGTACCATCAATTTCTTTGCTAGCCCAACCCGATCTGCCACTAGCATATATAACAGGAAAATCTAATTGCTCTTCATTTGCATCTAAACTTACAAATAAGTCAAAAGTTTCATCTAAAACTTCATTTGCTCTTTGATCTGGTTTATCTAATTTATTTATTACCACTATTGGTTTTAGCCCTTGCTTAAGTGCTTTTGCTAAAACAAATTTAGTTTGAGGCATTACTCCTTCAGCTGAATCTATTAATAACAAAGCTCCATCCGCCATGCTTAAAACTCTCTCCACCTCTGCTGCAAAATCTCTGTGTCCTGGAGTATCAATTATATTTATTCTTGAATTATTCCAATTAATTGATGCAGGTTTAGCTAAAATTGTAATCCCTCTCTCTTTTTCAAGTTCACCTGAATCCATTAATCTTTCATCTACAACTTCATTTTCTCTAAAAGATCCGCTTTGTTTCATCAGATTGTCAATTAAGGTTGTTTTACCGTGATCAACGTGAGCGATAATAGTTATGTTTCTAATTGAAGTTGTCATTTGAGCGCCGTTATATATAAAAAATTTTTTTTTAAAACATCAAAAAACACTGAGTTATTAAGTATTTTTTATCTCAATTACTAAGTGATGGATACAACTTCGGTGTAAATATAGATTTGTTCAATGTGGTTAATCAGAAAAAGACTACATAAATTTGTTAGATTAAGTTTTCATCCACCATGAAAAAGATACAGTGGATAAATAAATATGTTTTTATAACAATAATATGAAAAAATACTTATTTATTATCTTATTAAGTTTATTAGTAAATCCACCATCGAATGCAGATCACGACTCTTTTCCATACGGATTTCCTTTTTTTCCAAAGTATAAAATTGAAGGATCTGATCAATATCGTCAATTTAAAACTAAACTTATTAAAAATAAACTTATAAAAAAACAAATTAAAAATTTTAAAAAAACAGGACTGGTAAGTTATATTTTTTATGAAAATAACACCATAGTCATAGATGAAAAATCCCCAGACTACTGGCCCGATGGAACAAAAGAAGAAAAAAGATTATTCAAATCAAATTCAGTTGGAAAAAGTTTATCTTCATATGTGATAGGACATGCGATCTGCGAAGGATATATCGACGGTGTTAATGTAGTAATGAATGATTGGCCAATTATAAAAAATACTTTGTATGATGGGCAAAAGTTAATCGATGTACTGAATATGACTGCAGGGGATCAAGATTATATTGGACATAGAAAATTTAAAAAAGACGATGTATTAAAAGGTAGTGCTGCAAGGAGTGCGAATTTATTAGCTTTAAGATATATAATGGAAAATAATTTACAAAATACAAAGAAATCTAAACCAGTTTATAATTATAGCGCATTAGCAACACATGTTGCTCTTAATTATACAATCTTCAAAACAGGTAAAAACTATCAAAATTTGTTGAACAAAGTTTTTAATGAACACGTCAAAGTAAAAAATAGTGTTTATTTTTTAAGAAATAGCAAGGATGAAACGATTGGCTCAGGTAGATATACTTTTTTTGCAACTAGATATGATTATTTAAGAATAGCCCAAACCATAATGGAAGACTGGAAAAATGATACTTGTGTTGGAAAATATTTAAAAAGTATTTATGAAAATAGAATAGATAAAAATACAAAAGTTACTAATCGTTATAATAGTATTTTCAGTGCTACCAAAAAATATGGTGGTCAATTTCATTTTGATGTTGTTGGTCTTGAAAAGAAAAAAATTATAGGCTTAGATGGCTTAGGTGGACAACAAATTATTATTGATATTGATAATAACAAAATTATTGTAATTAATTCAATTTACAATCACTATAACTGGAAAAAAATAGTTTATAAAAAATTGAAGAATAAATAAAAAAAAAGGGCAGTAAAAACTGCCCTTTTAGAATTTTTAAATGAGTGAGAACGATTACATTCCCATTCCACCCATTCCGCCCATACCGCCCATTCCTCCAGGAGGCATACCAGCAGGAGAAGCGTCTTTCTCTTCTGGTTTATCAGCAACCATCGCTTCAGTTGTAACCAATAATCCAGATATAGAAGCTGCGTCTTGTAAAGCTGTTCTTACTACTTTAACAGGGTCAATTATTCCCTCTTTAAACATATCAACATACGACTCTGATTGAGCATCATAGCCATTTGAAGGTTTATTTGTCTCAAGAAGTTTTCCAACCACTACTGAACCGTCAACACCAGCATTTTTAGTGATTTGTCTAATAGGGGATTGTAAAGCACTTTTTACGATTTCAACACCAGCTTTTTGATCGTCACCTTTAACTTTAACTTTATCTAGATCATGAGATGCATAAAGTAATGCACATCCACCACCAACTACTATACCTTCTTCTACAGCAGCTCTTGTCGCATTTAGTGCATCTTCCACTCTATCTTTTCTCTCTTTAACTTCAACCTCAGTTGCACCACCAACTTTGATCACTGCAACTCCACCTGCTAACTTTGCTAATCTTTCTTGGAGTTTTTCTCTATCGTAATCAGAAGTCGTCTCCTCAACTTGTTGTTTGATTTGAGCACATCTTGCTTCAATGTCAGATTTTTTACCTGCTCCACTAACAATGGTACTATTCTCTTTATCTACTTTTACTCTCTTAGCAGATCCAAGATCATTTAGTTTTACGTTTTCAAGCTTAATTCCAAGATCTTCAGAAATTACTTGTCCACCCGTTAGGATAGCAATATCTTCAAGCATTGCTTTTCTTCTATCTCCAAAACCTGGAGCTTTAACGGCAACAACTTTTAAACCACCTCTCAATTTGTTTACAACTAAAGTTGCTAAAGCTTCACCTTCAACATCTTCAGAAATTATCATTAGCGGTCTTCCAGCTTGAACTACGGCCTCTAAAAGCGGAACCATTGGTTGTAAATTAGTCAATTTTTTTTCATGCAAAAGAATTAAAGGGTTTTCCAATTCTGTTGTCATCTTATCACCATTCGTAATAAAATAAGGTGATAGATATCCTCTATCAAACTGCATTCCTTCTACAACATCTAGTTCAGTGTCTATACCTTTTGCTTCCTCAACAGTAATTACACCTTCGTTACCAACTTTCTGCATTGCTTTTGAAATCATGTTCCCAATTTCTTTATCTCCATTTGCAGAAATTGTTCCCACCTGTGCAATCTCATCACTATCTTTAACTTTTTTGGCAGATGAAATTAATTTCTCTTTAACAGCCTCTACAGCAGCATCGATACCTCTTTTTACATCCATTGGGTTCATGCCAGCAGTTACGTATTTACAACCTTCCTTAACAATTGCTTGTGCTAGAATTGTTGCAGTCGTTGTACCATCTCCTGCTTCATCATTTGTTTTGCTTGCAACCTCTTTAACCATTTGAGCACCCATGTTCTCAAACTTGTCCTCAAGCTCAATTTCTTTTGCAACTGACACACCATCTTTAGTCGTTCTTGGAGCACCATAAGATTTGTCTATAACAACATTTCTTCCTTTTGGTCCAAGAGTAACTTTCACAGTATTTGCAAGTATATCAACTCCTCTAAGCATTGCTGTTCTTGCTTCTGAGTCAAATTTAACTATTTTTGCCATTATAAACTCTCCTTAATTAATTATTATTTTCCAGATGAAATACCCATAATGTCAGTTTCTTTCATTATGCTGTATTCTTTACCATCTATTTTGACTTCAGTTCCAGACCACTTTCCAAAAAGAACTTTGTCGCCAACTTTAACATCCATAGGGATTATTTTTCCATCCTCTGTTTTTGCACCTCCACCAACTGCAACTACTTTTCCTTCTTGGGGTTTTTCTTGTGCCGTGTCAGGGATAATTATTCCACCAGCAGTTTTTTCGCTGCTATCTAATACTTCGATTAACACTCTATCGTGTAACGGTTTGAACTTCATATAAACTCCTTTAAATAAACATTCATATAAAGGTCAATAATGAGTATTTCAAGATCCCTGGAGAAATTTATGGAACCAAAAAAGCAAAGAATTAATTAGATTTTTAGGCTATATCTCAATCATGATAACAAACCTTGATATAGAAGGGCTTAGTAAAGTCGCATTTGATTATGATCTTTTTTATATCGATATATGGGGGGTAATACACAATGGTGTGAAGCTTAATTTTTCAGCTATAGAAACTTTAAAAAAATTAAAAGAAAATAAAAAAAAATTTGTACTTTTAACAAACGCTCCAAGGCCGAACGAGTCTGTAATAGAGTTTTTAAAAAAAATGGGCCTAAATGATTATTATGATAAAGTTTTCACTTCAGGAGAGGCAGCTCTAAGATATCTTAAAAGTGATTTAAACAATAGTAAATTTTTCCACATAGGTCCCCCACGAGATTTTGATTTATTTTCGTCTTTTAAAAATTTTAAAGAGATAAATATAGATTTAGCAGATTATATTCTTTGCACAGGATTGTTTGATAATTATGATAAAGATTTAGATTATTATAAAACACTTCTCAAGGAACATTTTACAAAAAAGATGATATGTACAAATCCAGATTTAATTGTTGATAGAGGAAATATCAGAGAATATTGCGCGGGATCTGTAGCAAAAGTTTTTGAAAATTTAAAAGGAGAAGTTATATATTTTGGTAAACCATATCCTCCAGTTTATGAGTTATCTGCAGAAACTAGAAATAAAAAAGTTTTATGTATAGGTGATAATCTTAACACAGATATTAAAGGTGCTAATGTTCAAAATTTTGATGCTTTGCTAATTACAGGAGGCATTCACAGAAATGAAATTTCTGATAAAAAAATAGAAAATTTAACTAAATCTTACAATGTAAAGGTTAATTATATTCAAACTGAACTAAAATGGTGAGAGTTAAAATATATAAAGATTTTAATGTTAGAAAACAACATCAAAACGGAATTATATTAATTGGTAACTTTGATGGACTGCACTTAGGTCATCAAAAATTATTTAATGAAGCTCTGAGGTATAAAAAAAAATTCAAACTAAATCTTGGAGTAGTTACTTTTGATCCTATTCCAAAGATGTTTTTCAATAAAGAAATAAAAAATTATAGAATTTCAAATTTTAACCAAAAGATAACATACTTTGATAAATATAAAGTTGATTTTATAATAAACAAAAAATTTGATAAAACATTTTCAAAGATAGAATGTAATTCTTTTATAGAAAAATATTTATACAAAAAGTTAAAATCAAAGTTTCTTTTTGTAAGCAATAATTTTAGATTTGGATATAAACGTAAGGGCGATGTTATTCTTTTAAAAAAATTTCAAAAAAAGTTTAATTACAATCTTATTAAACCAAAACCTTTAATTAAAAAAAATAAAATTGTTTCATCAACATTGATTAGAAATTATTTAGAAAGTGGAAAAATAGAAATAGTTAACAAATTTTTATCAAGAAAATGGTCTATAGAGGGAAAAGTAGAAAAGGGCAGAATGCTTGGAAGAAAAATAGGTTTTCCAACGTGCAACATTGATATTAAAAATTATGTGATTGCTAAACCTGGAGTTTACTCTGTAAATGTGAAAATAGAAAAAAACAAAAAAATTTTTAAAGGGATAGCAAATCTTGGCTTTCGACCAACTTTTAATCAAAAAAAAATATTGTTAGAGGTAAATTTATTTAATTTTTCTGGAAATCTTTATAATAAAAAACTATCAGTAGATTTTAAAAAATTTATAAGAGGTGAAAAAAAATTTAAAAATATAGACCAACTAAAGAAACAGATTAATAAAGATATTTTATCTGCAAAAAAATAATATCCTATGAGTAAAGAACATATAAATCTCCCAAAAACGGCTTTTTCAATGAAAGCCAACTTACCAGTAAGAGAACCTGGTATTTTAGATTACTGGCAAAAGATTGGCCTTTACAAGAAATTAAGACAAAAAAGTAAAGGTAAAGAAAAATTTGTTCTTCATGATGGACCTCCTTACGCAAACGGAAATATTCATATGGGAACAGCTTTGAATAAAATTCTAAAAGATATAATTACAAAGTTTCATCAGATGGATGGTAAAGACTCAGTATATGTTCCAGGTTGGGATTGTCACGGATTGCCAATAGAATGGAAAATTGAGGAACAATATAAAAAAAATAAAAAAAACAAAAACGATGTTCCAATTATTGAATTTAGGAAAGAGTGTAGAGATTTTGCAACCAAATGGATAGGAATTCATAAAGATCAATTTCAAAGGCTTGGTGTAATTGGCGATTGGGAAAACTATTATTCTACTATGAGCTTTGATGCCGAAGCTCAAATAGTAAGAGAACTTGGAAAATTTTTAAAAGAAGGGAGCTTATATAGGGGATACAAACCAGTTCTTTGGTCTACAGTAGAAAAAACTGCTCTTGCAGATGCTGAAGTTGAATATATGGACCATGTGTCCGATACAATTTACGTAGAATTTCCAGTTGTTAAAACAAATTTTAAAGAGATAGAAAAATCAAATGTTGTTATATGGACAACCACACCTTGGACCATACCTGCAAACAAAGCTTTAGCTTACAATCAAAGTTTAATTTATCTATTATTGGAGATTGATAACGAAAAAAAAATTATAATTGCAAAAGATCTTTTAGAGTCCTTCAAAAAAGACACTAATATTGAAAACACAAAAATTATTAAAGAATTTTCTGGAAAGGAATTCAAAGGTACAATTTGTAGTCATCCATTTTATTCGATTGGGTATGATTATGAAATTCCCATGTTAGAGGCGAGATTTGTAACGACTGAACAAGGAACTGGAATTGTACATTGTGCACCAAGTCATGGTCCAGATGATTTTAATTTATGCCTAAATAATAATATTAAAGCTGTTGAAACAGTTGATGATGATGGGAGATATACAAAAAATATTTTGCATTTTGAAGGGCTACATATTTTTAAAGCTAATAGTGTCATTATAGAAAAATTAAAAGAACATGAAAAACTTATTGCAAATGGTAAATTAAATCACTCGTATCCACATTCATGGAGATCAAAAGCTCCATTAGTTCACCGTGCTACCCCACAATGGTTTATATCGATGGAAAGTCATGAATTAAGATCAAAAGCATTGAAAGCATTGGATGAAACAACTTTTTATCCAAGTAAAGGAAAAGAAAGAATTAAGTCAATGATAGAAACCAGACCTGATTGGTGTGTTTCAAGACAAAGAGTTTGGGGAGTGCCTTTACCAATTTTTATATCAAAGAAAGATGGCAAGGTCTTAATTGATGATGATGTTTTTGAAAATATTGCACAGATTTACGAAAAGGAAGGTTCGGATTGTTGGTTTTCAGATGATTATCAAAAATTATTGGGAAACAAGTATAAAGCTGAAGATTTTAATAAACTAAGTGACATTGTTGAAGTATGGTTTGACAGTGGGTCTACTCACTCTTTTGTTCTTGAGAAAAGAGCCGACCTTAAATGGCCAGCATCTATGTATCTAGAAGGATCTGATCAACATCGAGGATGGTTTCATTCATCACTATTAGAATCTTGTGGCACGAGAGGCAAAGCTCCTTTTGAAAGCATTTTATCCCATGGATTTGTAGTAGACGGAAAAGGTCTAAAAATGTCTAAATCGCAAGGAAATGTTATAGCGCCTGAAGATATTTTAAAAAAATATGGGGCAGATATTTTAAGAATTTGGGTTGCTTCATCTAATTACGCAGAAGATCTAAGAATAGATTATTCAATTTTAGATCAGCATGCAGAGTCATACCGTAAAATAAGAAATACTTTTAGATTTTTACTTGGAAATATAAAAGATGAATATGAAGAATACGATTTTAATAATTTAGAAATTGTTAATTTACCAGATCTAGAAAAGTATATGCTTCATCGTTTAGCTAAAGTGAACCAAAGTTTTCATAAAAATTTTCAGTCATACAACTTTCATCAACTTTACAAAGAATTATTAAATTTTTGTACAGTTGAGTTATCAGCATTTTATTTCGATATCAGGAAGGATTTATTGTACTGTGACCCAATTAACTCTGATAAAAGATCTGACTGTATCAAAGTTCTGAATATTATTCTGCAGTGCTTGTTAAAGTGGTTTGCTCCTATATTATCTTTTACAACAGAGGAAATTTTCAAACTTTTAAATCAAAATAGCGACAAGCAAAGTATACACTTAGAAAATTTTATCAAAATTCCATCAAATTGGTTTAATGAAAATATCGAACATAAATGGGATAATATTAAAAAAATTAGAGATGAAGCTAATATTAGTATCGAAACAAAAAGAGCTAGCAAGGAAATAGGCTCCAGTCTAGAGGCAAAAATTTTAATAAAATTAAATAAAGATTTATACAATATAACGAAAAATGAGAATTTTTCCGAAATTTGTATTACTTCAGAAAGTAAAATAGTTGAAGATCAGAATACTGACAGGGAAGTTGAAGTGGTTACAGAAAAAGCCGAAGGAAGTAAATGTTCTTTATGCTGGAAAATAAAATCAAAAAAATGTGAGAGAATTAATTGTCAAATCTCCTAAATGAATAATTCATTAGTAAAAAAATTATTAATATATGTTTTAATAGTTTTAGTAATTTTTGCTTTAGATAGGTTTAGTAAACTTTTTATACTAAATATCTTAGAGGACAAAGATAAAGTAGACATCTATATTAACTCCTTTTTAAGCTTATATTTAGTTTGGAATAAAGGAATTGGATTTGGTTTATTTTCATTTGATGATACTACAGCATATAATTTAATAACCTTAATAATATTATTCATTAACGTAATTATAGTTTATCTGATTTTTGTAGAAGAAGGTTTGAAGATTTATTTTTTACTTACTATATTAGGTGGATCATTAGGCAATTTCTTTGATAGATTATATTATAAAGCAGTGCCCGATTTTATTGATATAAACTACAACGGTTATCATTGGTTCATCTTTAATGTTGCAGATATCTTTATTACGCTAGGAATCATTTGTCTTATTTTGGCTGAATTGTTAAATTATAAATCATCAAATGAAAAAAAATAAAAATCTATCAGTTATATTGATTTTATTTAGTCTATTTTTATATTCATGCCAAACTGCAACGGAAGCATTACAAGGCAAAAAAAGATCCGATCAAAGTGATGAATTTTTAGTTGAAAAAAAGAACCCATTAGCAATGCCACCTGATTTTGACAAACTTCCAACACCAGGTAATCAAGAGGTGTCCACTGAGATGTTTAGTGATAACAATGAGGTTAAAGATTTATTAAATATAGATGAGAGTAAAAACCAAAATGTTGAAAATGATGGGAATTCTACAGATATTGAAAGCTCTATTTTAGAGAAAATTCAATAATAATGTTTACAAAAAATATAAATTTTTCAAATTTTAAATTTAAATCAAACCTTAGTAAGAAAAAAAATTTACTTAAAAAGATAAATAATAAAAATATTTTTATAGAATTCCCTTTATTGAAATCTCTAACTAAAGAATATCAAATGGGATACGATAGGAGTTTAATAAAATCACTAAAAAATTATAAAAAAATTAATTTAATTGGTATGGGAGGTTCAATTTTAGGTACCCAGGCAATTTACGATTTTTTTAAACAAAGAATAAAAAAAAATTTTAATTTTTTCGATAATCTTCAGGCAAAAAAATTTGTTTCTTCAAATGAAAAAAAAATTAATATTTTAGTCTCTAAATCGGGCAATACGCTGGAGACAATCTCAAATTTTAATATTTTGAAGCAAAAGGAGAAAAAAAATAAAAATATTTTTATCACTGAAAAAAAAATAAGTTTTTTAACAACTCTCGCAAAGAAATTAAAAATCGAAGTTATTGAGCATAAAAATTTTATTGGAGGAAGATATTCTGTGCTTTCCGAGGTTGGAATGTTACCAGCAGAATTGATGGGGTTAAATGAAAAAAAATTTAAAAACTTTAATCAATTAATTAAAAATAAAAATTTTGTTAATTCATTAATAGAAAATGTTTTAGCAATAAACCATTTTGTTTTTAACAAAAAAACTAACTCTATCATTTTAAATTATGATGAAAAATCAGATAGTTTTTTTAGATGGTATCAACAATTGACAGCAGAAAGCTTAGGAAAGAAGGGAAAAGGTATTTTACCATTAATTTCAACAATGCCAAAAGATAATCATAGTCTTCTTCAACTTTATTTAGATGGACCAAAAAATAATTTTTTTACTTTTTTTAGCGTAAGTGAAAAAAATTCTCCTAAAATAAACAATTCAAATTTGAACAGTAATTTTACTCATCTTAAAAACAAAAACTTATACAAAATTTTAGTATCACAAAAAAAAGCAACCGAAAATGTTTTCAATAAAAAAAAAATTCCTTTCAGGTCATTTAATGTTCATAATAGAAATGAAGAAACAATGGGTGAGCTTTTTAGTTTTTTTATTTTAGAAACTATTCTTTTAGGCCAGTTAATGAAAGTAAATCCTTTTGATCAACCCTCTGTTGAATTAATTAAAAAAGAAACTGTAAAAATATTAAGATAATTTTCCAAAAATTATTTTAGAAATACCATAACTCTTTTCTCTTTGAATTAAAAAGTTTTCAGAAAATCTATCAATGGTTTTTTTATTTCTGTGCAATATTAATAGCGTACTTTTATTAGCTAATTTTTTCTTTTTGATTTTATCAATTATAGTTTCAATATTTTTATCCTTGAATGGTGGGTCTAAAAAAATTATGTCAAATTTATTATCAAATATATTTTCCTCATTGAATTTATAAGAGTCACTTTGATAGACACTCGCTTTTTTTAATAGTTTAAACTTTTCTAAGTTCTTTTTTAAAAGCATATTTGACTGATGATAGTTTTCAAAAAATACAACTTTTTCAGCACCTCTTGACAAACATTCAATACCAAAGGATCCAGTGCCAGCAAATAAATCTAAAATTTTGGCTCCTTTCAAATTTATAGTTTCATTATTTGAGTGTTCAATTATGTTAAAAATAGATTCTCTAACTCTATCTTTTAATGGTCTAGTAGATTTATCGGTAGGCGCTAAAATTTTCTGTCCTTTAAGATAGCCTCCAATTACACGCATCTAATCAATAGCCTTGAAACCAATGTCTTTTCTAAAAAATCCACCACCCCAATTTAAATCCTTAATTTTATCAATTGCTGATTTTCTAGCCTCTAAATAACTCTCTGAAATACTTACAAAATTTAATACCCTTCCACCATTAGCGAATATTTTGTCATTTTTAGAAATTGTTCCTGCGTGGAAAATGAAATTATTTTTGTTATTTTTAATTTTATTAAGATTTTTTATTTCAACTTTTTTTTCGTAACTTTCTGGATAACCCTTTGAACATAAAACAATAGATAAACTTTTTTTATCTGACCAATCTACGTTAGATTGATTTAATTTTTGTTCACAACAAGCATTAATTATATCTAAAAAATCTGATTTTAGTAATGGAAGAATAGTTTGACACTCTGGATCACCCATACGCACATTGTACTCAATTAAAAATGGCTCATTATTTTTAATCATTAAACCTGCATAAAGAAATCCAATATACTCCTCTCCAAAATCTCTTATAGCTCTAAAAGTAGGCTCAATAATTTTATCAATAATTTTTTTTTCTAAATCTTTATTTATTAAAGCTGATGGAGAATAAGCACCCATGCCTCCAGTATTTTTTCCTGTATCATCTTCACCAACTCTTTTATGATCTTGTGCGGTGTTAAATTGTTTGAAACTTTTTCCATCTGAAATGACAAAAAAACTCATTTCTTCACCTTCAAGAAATTCCTCAATTACAATTTGATCAGCTTTTCCAAATTTTCCATCAAATATTTCTTTTACTGCTTCATTAGATTTTTCAAGATTTTCACAAATATAAACTCCTTTTCCTGCTGCAAGTCCATCTGCTTTAATGACTATTGGAAATTTAACTTGGTTTAAATATTTAATAGATTCCTTAAAATTTTTTAAAATATTAAATTTTGCTGTAGGTATATTATATTTTTTACAAACATTTTTAGTAAACGTTTTTGATCCTTCAAATTGAGATAGTACTTTATTAGGTCCAAAAACTTTTATTTTTTTTTCTTGCAAAAAATCAGCTATACCATCAACCAAAGGTTTTTCTGGACCAACAACTACTAATTCAATTTTATTTTTCAAAATAAAATCATAAATGCTTTCAAAGTTGTCCAGATTTAAATTAACATTTTCAGCCAAATGACATGTGCCAGCATTTCCTGGAATACAATAAATTTTAGTGGTTTTTTTTGACAATGACATTTGATTTACCAACGCGTGCTCTCTTCCACCACTTCCGAGAATTGCAATTTTCATATAGATATTTATATATCTCAATAATGCAAAATAAGTTAGCTAAATTAAAATACCTTCCTAATAATTTTGAGATTATCGAGGAAGGCGACCATGTAATATGTTCTATATCTGGAAAGAAAATTCTTTTAGAAAATTTGACTTATTGGAATGTTGAAGAACAAGAGGCATATTTTTCTTATAAAGAGGCCGCAGTTAAAAGAGATAGGTTAAAAAAATCTTAATTTACTTTTTCCATCTGTCGTGGGTCCAAATCCATTGAAGTGGATTCTTTACTATCATTTGCTCGAGCACAGTATTTAAAAACTGTGTAATTTCCTCAATAGTTTTACTTTCACCTACTTTAATAGGTTTGGAAACGTACATTTTAAAATGAAATTTACTTCTTCTCTCTATGTAGATTGGAACTAGATCACATTTATATTTTTTAACAAATTGCGCTGGGATAGTAGTTGTGGTCGCTAAGCTACCAAAAAAATTAACTTTAGATCCTTCTCGAACCCTTTGGTCAATCATTAATGCAATAGACGACCCTTTCTTAAGATTTTCAATTATTTCCCTTGTTCCTGAACGCCCTTTTTTAATTTGTTTTTTACAAATATATTTAATTCGAATTTTTTCCATAGTTTTATTAAGGAAAATATTATTTAACGGTCGATAAATAGCAGATAAATCAATCCCATATTTT
>CACHTB010000016.1 GCA_902582735.1 uncultured Pelagibacteraceae bacterium | reverse complement strand
TAATAAAGAAAAAAATTATACTTTTTGCATGATTGAACATGATATGGATTTTATAAGCAGAATGTGCGATCCAGTTATCGTAATGGCAGAAGGTTCAGTGCTATTTGAAGGTAAATCAGAAGAAGTAAAAAAAAATGATAAGGTGATAGAGAGTTATCTTGGAAAATCTACAATTTCAAATCGGAATTAATGGCTTTTTTTGAGGGAATAAAAATGACAGCTGGTTATGGAGATGGACCAGATATTATTAGCTCATGCAATATAAATGTTAATAGAGGAGAGATAGTAGCAATACTTGGTCCAAACGGAGCAGGAAAATCTACAGCAATGAAAGCTATGTTAGGTCTTCTTACTTTGAAATCAGGAAGTGTTTTTTTAGATGGTGAGGATGTTTCCAAAATATCTCCTCAAGATAGAGTTAAGAAAGGAATTTCTTTTGTTCCTCAAACAAGAAATGTTTTTGCAGAGTTAACAGTAAGAGAAAATTTAGAAATTGGAGGCTTTCTAAGAGAAGATGGGTTAGAAGAAATGATTAAAAATATCCATGAGCTATTTCCTGTATTAAAAGAAAAACAATCTCAAATTGTTGGTCAATTGTCCGGTGGTCAAAGACAACAGGTGGCACTTGGAAGGGCTTTGATGAGTGAACCATCTGTATTAATGTTAGATGAACCAACTGCAGGAGTTTCACCTATAGTGATGGATGAATTATTTGAACATATTATAAAAGTAAAAAAAACTAATGTTGCAATAATTATGGTTGAACAGAATGCAAAACAAGCACTAAAAATCTCTGATAGAGGATATGTACTAGTTACTGGAAAAAATAAATTTGAGGGGTCAGGTGATCAGCTTCTAACTGACCCAGAGGTGAGAAGATCTTTTTTAGGTGGATAATGGATATATTAAACGCTTTTACAGTTTTGATAAATTTTACGCTGATTCCAGCATTGTCTTATGGATCTCAGCTTGCATTAGGGGCAATATTTGTAACATTAATTTATTCAGTTTTAAGGTTTGCTAACTTTGCAACTGGAGACATGATGTCTTTTGGAACTATGTTTGCAGTTTTGCTGACTTACTATTTTCAAACTATAGGAATTAATTTTGGTTTTCTACCAACAGCATTGTTAACTATACCTTTCGCAATAATTGCAATGATAATTTATATGCTTTTAATTGATAAATTTGTTTTTAGTTATTATCGTATTAAAAAGAGTCCCCCAGTCCAATTTGCTATGGTGAGTGTTGGAGTTATGTTCGTAACTCAAGCAATAATAAGAATTGTTATAGGACCATCAGATAGAAGATTTATTGATGGAGAAAAATTTATTTTAAAGGCAAATGAATTTAAAGAAATTACAGGATTAAATGAAGGTATAACTCTAAAATCATCCCAAGCAATTACTGTTATTGTGACTGTAATTATAGTTTCAATAATGTTCTGGTTTTTAAATAATACTAAAACAGGAAAAAGTATGAGAGCTTATTCTGATAATGAAGATTTAGCTCTTTTGTCAGGTATAGATCCTAAAAAAGTTGTAATGATTACCTGGGTTATTGCAGGAATATTAGCAACAATAGGAGGGGTTTTATATGGTCTAGATAAAAGTTATAGGCCGTTTGTTTATTTTAATAACATGCTTCCAATTTTTGCAGCTGCAATTGTTGGAGGTATAGGTAATCCTTTTGGAGCATTCCTTGGAGGATATGTAATTGCATTTGCAGAAATATTTTTAACTTATGCTTACAAAAGATTTATGTCATATCTTTTGCCAGAGTCTTTAGAGCCCAACTCTTTGTTACAGCTACTTTCTACAGATTATAAATTTGCAATTTCATTCTCAATTTTAGTAATTGTTTTATTAGTAAGACCATCAGGAATATTTAAAGGCAAAACCCTATGAGAAATTATTCAAATGTAATTGCAGCCTATTCAATAATGTTAGTTTTAATAATATTGGTAGGAATATTTCAATCTTGGTCGATTGCTCTTACTATAATGAATTATTGTTTAATTTCAGCTGTCATGACTATTGGTGCGAATATACAATGGGGTTATGCGGGTTTAATTAACTTTGGTATCATGGGGTATACCGCACTTGGTGGATTAGCTGTAGTTTTAGTTTCAGTAGATCCAGTTAAGAAAGCATGGCAGATGGGTGGATTGAATATTCTTGCCTGTATATTGATAATAGTGGCTATGGTGGTCACTGTAAGATACCTTTTAAAACATTTTAAAAAGTCAAAAATAAGAAATTATGGTATTGCCTCAATTATTATTGGAGGGATACTTGTATTAAATATTACCGCTACTCCTGGCATAGAAGCTATTGAAGCGATTGATCCTGCAAAAACAGGTTTTCTAGGTGGACTTGGCATGCCAGTTTTATTTTCGTGGGTTGTGGGTGGTTTATTTGCTGCAGGGTTAGCATTTGTAATTGGAAAAATTGCGTTAGGTTTGAGAGCAGATTATCTTGCAATCGCAACACTTCTAATTGCTGAAATCGTAGTCTCAATAATTAAACATGAGGAATGGTTAGCAAGGGGTGTCAAAAATGTAATTGGACTAAAAAGACCTGCACCATATGAAATTGATTTACAAACATCTGATTGGTTTATTAATTTAGTCGAAAAATTTCATTCAAAAAAATTAAGCTTAATTAGCTCAGCAACAGAAAAACAGGAAGCTCTTAATCAAATGGTTATAGAAGCTTCCTCTGTTTATGTAAAACTTTGTTTTACTGGTTTATTTATAACAGTTGTGGTTATTTTATTAATTGTTACTCAAAAGGCTTTATACTCTCCATGGGGTCGTAAGATGAGAGCAATTAGAGACAATGAGGAAGCTGCCAGTGCAATGGGTAAAAATATTGTCAAAGAACATTTGCTCATATTTGTTTTAGGATCTGCTGTGGTTGGACTTGCTGGGGCAATGATGGTCACTAATGATGGGTTGTTCACTCCTGGGAGTTATCGCCCAATGAGATATACTTTTGTTATATGGGTTATGGTTATTGTAGGGGGAACTGGAAATAACTTTGGGGCTATACTTGGTGGATTTGTTGTATGGTTTCTTTGGGTTGAGGCGGCTCCTATAGCCTTGTTTTTGATCAATTTATTCACTTCTCATATGCCTGAAACTCATGCTTTAAGAGTTCATTTAATTGAGAGCGCTTCATACTTTAGGTTTCTTGTGATTGGAATTGGATTATTAATGATTATGAGATATAGACCTAAAGGTATAATACCCGAAAAAATAATTAAACAATAATGAAATATATTATTACAGGTGCAGCAATAGCTTGGGCTTTGTACATGGCAGATAAGTACTTATTTTTTTAAAATTTTTTTACAATAACAAATTATGAAAATACCCCAGCGAATTTTTCGCTAGGGTATATAAAATATTAAGTATTATCTTTGTTTTTTTGTTTTAAACTTACCGCCTTTGATTTCTTTTTCTAAGAAAGATCCAAAAGCTTCACCAACATCAGTAAATTCAACGCCAGTTGCTCCCTCGTAATTAACATTTTTTCCTTTAGCTAATAAATCAAGAGCTTTTTTTAGTTCGCCTGGGTAAATTTTTGTTCCAGGAGCGTTTGCAACATTCATAACGTTTGCTTGAATTGTTCCTCTATCTGCTTTTCCACCTGCCTGTATAGAAAGAGTTATTAATGCTGCTGCATCATAAGATTCTCCTGTGTATGGTCCAGAGGAGTCAATTCCACCAGCTTTAGCTACTTCAGCAAATTTTCCAGCTCCTTTTCCTGTTGATCCAGGTAAAGAACCAAATGATTTGTTCAAATCTTTTCCAAATCTGTCTGTTAAAGAGTCGCCAATCATTCCATCTGAAAGTACAAATACATCAAATGCACCAGAGTCCAATGATCCTTGAATTATCATACCACCAGCTTGATCAAGGTAACCAAGTACTGCCAAAGCATCACCTCCAGCTGCAGCTAAAGTAGCTACTTCTGCACCATAGTCTCCTTTACCTTCTTCATGGGCAGTGACTGCTGTAACATTTATACCGTGTGCTTTCACAGCTGCTACGTATACGTCTGCTAAACCTTTACCATAGTCATTGTTTGTGTGAGTAACAGCAATTGATTTTACTTTTCTGTCTTTAGTAATATCAGCTAAAACTTGACCACCTCTTGCATCAGATGGTGCAGTTCTGAAGAAGTAACCATTATCATTTAAGTCTGTTAATCCTGGAGAAGTCGCAGATGGCGAGATCATAACAACGCCATTAGGTACAGCAACATTAGTTGCAATTGCCCCAGTTACTCCTGAACAGTCAGCACCCATAATAGCAACAACACCGCCTGATACTAGACCTTCAGCTGCAGTTGTAGCCGCAGCTGAGTCTACACAAGTAGAATCTGCCCTTTCAATTGAAATTTTTTTTCCACCTAGTAATGAACCTGAGTCTGAAGCTTCTTTGAACGCAAGTTCTGCAGATGCGGCCATTGCTGGAGTAAGAGACTCAATAGGACCAGTGAAACCTAAAATAATTCCCATTTTGATCCCGTGTCCATCTGCATTAGAATTTGACATCATTGATGATGTAAATAAAAATACAGCAATTATTAATTTTCTCATATTTATCCTTAATTGTTATCAATTTATAAAGATTAATTTAAATATTATTCGTTTGAGATTTCAATAAGTAATTTTGGCTGATATAAAAAGGTTTATCTTATTGAAAAAGGATCTAGAGTAGGTTCATCAGAAGTATAAAACCATGTGGTCTTTACTCGAGTGTAATCTTTAATAGAGTCTATCCCAGCTTCTTTTCCATATCCACTATCCTTTATTCCACCAAATGGAGCAGTAGGTGAAATCAATCTGTATGTGTTAACAAAAGTAATTCCAGCTCTAATTGCTTTTGAAACCCTCATACCTCTTGCAAGATCAGACGTGTATACGCCTGATGATAATCCATACTGGTTATCATTCATCTTAGAAACAACTTCATCTTCAGTTTTAAATTTCATCACTGATAAAACAGGTCCAAATAATTCATTTTCAGCTACTGGTAAATTATGGTTATCACATTCTATAATTGTTGCTGGAAAATAATACCCTTCATTAGAGAATGAATGTCTTTGTCCGCCGCATTTTAATCTTCCACCTTGTTCAAGTGTTAGTTTGATATTTTTTTCAATTACCTCTAATTGTTTATAGTTACTTATTGGACCCATCTCAGTTTCAGGATCCATTGGAGCTCCAATTTTTATTTTCTCTGCTCTTCTCGAAAGTTTATCCAAAAATTCATCATAAATCTTTTCCTGCAAATAAAGTCTAGACCCAGCAATACAGCTCTGTCCACTGGCACCAAAAATTCCTGCGGTAATACCATTAATTGCATTTTTTTGATTTGCATCATTAAACACTGCGACAGGACTTTTTCCTCCAAGTTCTAGACTTACTTCAGACAAATTCTCTGCAGAATTTCTAATAATATGACGCGCAGTCTCTGGTCCACCAGTAAATGCAATTTTTTCAACTAAATTATGTGATGTAAGTGCTTTACCACAAGGTTCTCCAAAACCAGAAATAACATTTACAACTCCTTTTGGAATACCAGTTTCCTCAATTAATTTTGCAAATTCAAACATTGTTGCAGGCGCTAACTCAGAACATTTAATAACAACTGTATTACCCATTGCTAATGCTGGTGCAAGTTTAGTAGCGGTTAAAAACATTTGTGAATTCCAAGGAACAATTGCAGCAATTACACCGATTGGTATTCTTGTCGTTATTGCTTGAATATTTGGTTTGTCTATTGGAAGAACGGTACCTTCAACCTTATCAGCAAGACCTGCATAATAATCATAATATTCAGCTATGTAGTTGGCTTGTTTATGTGTTTCTCTATAAAGTTTCCCAGTATCAATTGTTTCTATTTTTCCCAAATGTTCAGCATTATTTCTAAGTTTATCTCCTATCATCCTCAGATATCTTGCTCTTTCTTTTGGTAGTAATTTTGGCCATTCCCCTTCAAAAGCATTTTGCGCAGCTTTAACTGCTTTATCAACATCATTTGCGCTTGCTTCTGGGACTACAGCCCAGGGTTTATTATTTTCAGGATTAAGTGTTTCAAAAGTTTTTTCAGTATCTGAATTAACCCACTGACCATTTATAAACATTTTATATTTTTTTAACTCAGGCATTTTCTATATGTTTTTTAATTTCTAAATTTACCTTATCAGAACATTCAATACTACATAGATGTTTTCCTTCAGGAATTATTTTAAAGTAAGAATTCTCAATTTCTTTACTTAATTCCTCAGACATTTGAGGCGTAGACCCTACATCACCCTCCCCAGTCATTATTAAGGTATTTACTTTTATTTTTGAAAAATCATCCAGATCTTTATGATTTACAAAAAGTGAATATACTTTTAAAAAATTATTCATATTATTTGTGTCCAACAAGCTACTTATTTTTTTATATGTATCAGGATTTTTTTTTAAGTAATCATCAGTAAACCACCTTTTTAATGCTTGTTTGGATAATTTCTTACTTTTCTTGGCTAGTTCAAACCTGTCCTTTACTAATTTTTGTTGTTCTATACTTCTTTTAAATATTGAACAGAGCAATGTTAAAGATTTAAGTCTTTCATTAAATTTACATGCAAAATTTCTTGCTATTAATGATCCAATTGAAAAACCAATTAAGTGAATTTTTTCAAAATTAAGTTCATTAATCAAATTTAATAATTGGTCTGAAAAAACATCAAATGAAATTTTGTCTTTGTTAAGAGGAGTTTTTCCATGTCCCAGAATATCATATGTTAATACACTATTCTCAAATGCGTTTACTTGAGGTTCCCAAATCGTATTATTCAAGCCTACACCATGGATAAATACTAAAGGAATTCCAGATTTTTGATTCAATGAGTAGAAGGTGTTGTACGAATCTTTTGCATTGATCATTATTTATTGTTCAATGCCCATTTCTTTCATATCCTGGTATCTGTCTCCAGTTCTTGCATGCGCCCTTCCAAATGGAGCGCCACCTATTGCAACAACGATCTCATCTTCATTTGGAGCGTCGTGAATTGTGAATTCATGAGTAAGGTAAAATGGCCTTAATCCTGGATCTGTTTTGTGCATCATGGGAATAGAAATCTTTGATCCAGCAGGCCCCCTTGTATTTGTAAAGCTTAAATAAGCAGTTCCACCAACTGCATCTCTAAATTTATTTCCAAATCTTAAAGTGTGTATAAAAGCAGAAGCATGTTCTATTTCACCATTTAAACCAACTACTGCAGCTTTTCCATATGCTTGAATTTTATCTCCTGAACCTATCTCTTTAATAAGTTCTGGAACTAAAATATCCCCAAGCTTTGGTGCCAGTTCTAAAATTTCAGGCTTAATATTTTCAACAAAACCTTTTCCTGCCCAAGGATTTAGTATTATAGCAGCAACTGAAACTAAAAGCACAGGCTCTTTTGCTTTCTTACCACCTTCAATAAATGTTTTATCTACAAACTTATTAAATTTTCTTAATTTTAATTCCATTAAAAATTATTGTTTTCTATTTTAACACCCCTTATATCAGTTGTTAATTGTTGAATTATATAAACTGAAATATGATTAAAATTATCTATAAATTTCTTAAATTTAAACTCTGTTTTGGTAGGTTCACAATTTAACTCTTTGAAATAGTACACTTTTGAAGAACTTAAGGATGGATCAATTTCTTTAAAAATTTCATTAAACATTTTTGTTTTTTTATTAATTACAAAATTGTATGTGCACACACTCGATAAAGTCCAGTACATACAATAAGATATTACTATTGCTAGAAATATTAGAGTTTTATAAGGCACTTATTTCTTTTTCCTATTTAAGAAACTATCTTTCCTAAAACTGTATAGCGCTTTTGGATCTACATCAACGTCAATAACCACTGGTTTATTTACCTTTAGAGCACTTTTAATAGCATCATTAATTTCAGACAATTTTTTTACCTTATAACCTTTAGCTCCATAAAGTTCTGCTACTTTGCTAAAAGGTGGACAAGATATGTCAGCACCTAAATATCTTCCCCCAAAAAAATCTTTTTGATATGCTTTTTCAGCTCCCCAACTTTTATTATTCATTACTACTGTGATTGTATTAATTTTATGTTCTACTGCTGTGCTTAATTCAGATATTGTCATGCCAAATCCACCATCTCCCATTAAACTTACAACAGTTTTTTTTGGTTTTGCAATTTTTACACCCAATCCACAAGCAAATGAAAACCCAACTAAACCAAAATCTAAAGGGGTGAATAAACTAGGTGGATTATAATATTCTAAAGCATCTGTTGCTTGTAAACATAGTGTTCCTGCATCTAAAGTAATAGCGGAATTTTTTGGCAACACTTTTCTGAGTTCTTTGAAAAGTCCTTGGGGTTGAATTGGAAAGTTTTTAGCAAGTATACTGTTACGTTGAAATAAATAATTTGATCTCTCTATTTTATAGTTATCTGTCCAAGTTTTTACTTCAGTTTTGATTTTTTGTTTTTTAAACTCTATAAGTAATTGATTAGCAGTAGTTGCAGCATCTGCATTTATACCAATTTTAATTGGAAAATATCTTCCCAACATTTTTTTTTCTAACTCAACTTGTATAATCTTAGCTCTCTTATTTATGTTTTCGAAAGAATAAAAAGTTGAATTAAAACCAAGTCTCGTTCCAATTGCCAAAATAACATCTGCCTCTTTAGTCAATTTAGTAGCAACTGGATTTCCTCTTGGTCCCATTTGTCCAGCATTTAATTTATGATTAAAAGGAATAGCATCACCATGACCAGCTGCTGTAACAATTGGGACATTTAAATATTCTGCAAGTTTTATTATCGGCTTAAAGCCTGCATTATATTTAATTCCTCCGCCAACTATAATAATAACTTTTGTTGAATTTTTTATTAAACTTACAGCTTTTTTTATTGAGCTAGATTTAGATTTAATATGTAACTCATTTTCAAAAGATTTATTTTTTTCATTAATTTTATAATTATTTTTTTCTGCTAATAAATTTCTTGGCAAATTAACACAAACAGGACCTCTTCTTGGCGACATTGCAGTTCTAAAACCATCGGAAATAACTTTTGGAATATTTTTACTTTTATTTAGTGTAAATGTTTTTTTTGTTACTGGTTCAAATAAAGATTGCTGATCAAGTCCTTGAAATGCATCATCCATTTTATCTTTTGTAGAATATAGTCCAGCCAAGGATATGACTGGTGAAAAAGCAGCTTTTGCTTGAGCTAGTCCTGTGACTAAATTTGTTGCACCAGGACCATTTTGCCCTGCAATAATTACACCTGGTTGATTGGAAGCTCTTGCATACCCATCTGCCATATGAGTTCCTGTTCTTTCATCTCTTACATCAATAAATTTAATTTGTTTTTCATGATAAAGAGCATCAAACATTTCCATCGTAGCTGATCCAATTAAACCAAATACGTGTTTAACTTTTTCTTTTTTTAAGGACTTTACAGCAGCTTGACCGCCTGTAAGCTTTCTTGACTTAAGCTTCACGAAACTTTTTTGACTTCAGTCTCTAGATCATCTTTAAAATGAGGCATTACTTTTTCAGTAAATAACTTTATACTTTTCATGCAATCTCTATGTTTTACACCTGGAAAATTGGACCAAACCTGCAGATTCTGTAAGTTTAATTCTGATTTCAATTCATGAATTTTATCAATTACATATTCTGGTGTACCAAAAAGCATATTTCTTTGATGAAGAAATTCGTAATTTAATAAATCTAATTTGCCTTTGGTTTCTGGAAGCTCCTCACCTGGATCCATATGATTACCAAGACCTCTCCAATGACAAACCCATTTCATGTAATTAACCATATGTTCTCCTGCCATTTCTTTAGCCTCTTCCATTGTATCAGCAACAAACATGTCTCTAACAAGGGTAACTCCTTCTCCTAAAGGAACATTTTTTTTAGTAACTTCTGATCTTTTATTTTTGTATGCCTCAAATCTTATTTTCAGTGCCTTTACCGTAGGAATCCACATGATAACATTAATATTATTTTCTGCTGCCCATTCTATCGACCTAATTCCATCTACAACTTGATGAATAGGTGGGTGTGGGTTCTGATAAGGCTTTGGTACAACACTTATTTTTTTCATAGTTTTATCTTCCATATTCATAAATTCCTCACTTGGTGGGCTCATATCATGTTGCCATACATAGTTAGGTGATGGATAAGTATAAAATTCTCCATCGTGATTAAAAAATTTTTCGGACCAAGCTTTTTTTAAAACTTCTAATGTTTCAGCAAACAATCTAAAGTTTTTTGCTTGATCTTTTAAATCAGCCTCTTTATTTAAATTTATAGCTTCTCGTCCATAAACACCTCTGGCCACACCTACTTCCACTCTTCCTTTGGAAAGCTGATCAAGAGTTGCAATATCTTCTGCAAGTCTTATAGGATTATGAAAAGTAATTACGTTTGCAGCTTGACCAATTCTAATATTTTTTGTTCTTGCCGCAGCATCTGCTCCTAACATTAAAGGATTAGTACAAGACTCCATCCCCTCATGATTAAAATGATGTTCAGTGAACCATATAGAATTCCATTTATTTTTATCACAATATTCGGTGATCTCTTTAGTTTCATCTAATAATTGATGATACGGTTTGTGTGTCCAATTTGTTGTGTTACAAAAATAACCAAACTTCATAAAGCCTCCTTTAAAATTTAATTTAAAGACGACCGATCCCACTTTCGTATAGCCCTTGGAACAGTTACGACGAGTTATGTATCGCTTTATTAATAAATTACTATACCACTTTTTATAACTCCAAGATATACAAAAAGTTTTACCACAAAGGGGCTGTAGGGATATTACGAGGTTTTTGGACTTCATTTGGACTAAATATCCCGGGTGGCATCTGCCTAAAACCACCTGGAATAAAGGTAGTTATTACTAATGTGGGGTTGATTAGGTCCCTATGGATTGGAGTTGCATTTATTATTTATGGCTTTTATTTAATGATATTCCCATTACCTTACTCTTTTGGAAGTGGAATATTTGATCACTGGCCGTTTCATTCAGAGGTCTTGGCATCAATATTTATGTTAGGTATGATCATTGCTTACTTTGGTGATAGATACGAAAGTAAAAAAAATAAAAAAGATGAATAAAGTAATTTTAACTTTACTAGTTATATTTTGGACCAATATTTCTTTTGCAGAAGCTGTGGATTTAACCTGCAAGTTAGGTGACAAAAAATTCTATGCAGGATTAGACTTTACAAATAATAAATGGGTGAATGAAAATGGATCAGGAACTTATATGTCTTATACAGAAGATGTAATTACAACAGTTAAACGCACGAAGGGTGATATGAACTCTACTCATTCACTATGGTATCTTTCAAGAATAACAGGCGTAGGTGTAATTAAAGGGTACAAGTTAACTGAGAAAGATTTGAAATCGATATCAGATCAACAAGTTATTCAAATTAAAAGAAGTATGATTGGTGATTTGAATAATAAAAGTTTAGAGCCTGCTAGAAATAAATTAAGAGCACATACTTTTGTTGAATATTTATCAAAAAGACCAGGAGAGCCTATCACAATTCAATTTGAATGTGATAAACTAGAAACAAAATATAAGTTCTAATTTAATTTGGTGTTTTTCTTCTTTTTATTATCTTTGATATTCAACAAATTTCTTTAAGGAACTATTTAAAAACTTTTCATAAATTTGACCCTTATTTATTGTTTTTTTACTCAACAAATATGAAGAATGCATTTTAAAATCAAAAGATGGCTCAAAAAAAAATGGAATAGACATTCTTTTTGATCTATTCCAAAGTACACGGTGATTTGTTGCCTTAAATTTTCCTTGGGTTAAATATTCTAAAGCTTTACCAGTATTGACCACAAATGCTTTTTTATTAAATGGTACATCATACCATTTTTTATTCTTTCGGTTTTGAACTTGTAATCCACCTTTTTTATCTTGATAAAGAACAGTGAAAATACCACTATCTACGTGTGTTTCACATCCTAATGCAACACCATCTTGCTTTGAGATCTCCACAGGCTTTTTTTGATTTGGATAATTATTAAATCTTAATGTGCTTAGTGTTTTAAGTCTTGAGAATGCTTGCTTTGAAATTTTAGGATTTTTTTTATAATAAACTAAAATACTTTTAAAAAGTATTTCGCTTAAATTAAAAATATTATCAAAGTAATTATTTAATTCCTTAATGGACTTATTCCTAAAACATTTTTGAAGATTTAAATACTCAATATATTGGTTTTTTATATTGTTCGAGTATTTAGAAGATACTTTTAAATCTCCTAAATCTAATCCTTCTTTTCCATTAACATTACTTGGAAAATAACCTCTATATATATTTTTATTTTTTTTATTCCATTTTTTAGGTGATAATTTCCTTTTATATTTATCTTCCATATTAAAGAATTTATTTCCAACTGCACAAATATTTTTGATTTCTTTATTTTTTAAACCATGACCAATTACTTGAAAAAAACCAACTTCTACACATGCTTTTTTAATTGATTGAATAGTTTTTTTTGCTTCTTTGGAAGCAAATTTACCATACATTAAAGAGGATATATTTATTGTTGGAATATATGATTTCATAATTTATTAGGTGGTGTATCAGTTGCAATCATTTGACCTCTAACTTTTTCTCTAAAGTAAATATAAAAACCAGCTCCAATAATTATACATGCACCAAACAACGTTCTTGGTACTGGAATAGTTTCAAATAAAATATAGCCAGCTAAAATCGCCCATATAATGTAAGAATATTCAAACAATGATACAACCGAAGGCGATGCAATACTATAAGCAGTAAATACACAAAAAAATGAAATTGATGCAACTGTTCCCATTATTAAAACATAAGGCCAAGCATCAGATGGATTTGTAAACCATTCTCTAACAATAAATTGTAATGTTGGATCAGTGAAAGTATTAAATTTTCCATCTCCACTCACAGCAAATATTAATAAACTTGCAAGTAGTGCAAAAATATAAAGCCATGTCATTTGTGTGTAAATGCTATCTTTATCAGATGTATACTTAGTTATTGTCATAGATATTGAATAACAGAGCGCACAAGCAACTGGCGCTAATTTGAAAAAATTAAAATCTTCCAAAGTTGGATTTAAAACAATTAATACACCAATAAAACCAACAACAATCGCACTCCATCTTCTAATACCGATTTTTTCTTTTAAAAAAAACTTTGCAAACATGGACATAAAAAATGGACAGGAGAAGAATAACGCACTCGTCATAGCAAGTGTCATGAATGTTAAAGAAATATAAAAAAAACTAAATCCAAAGAAAAAACAAACAACTCTTATTAAAGTCAATATTGGGTAGTGTGTTTTTAAAGGAATTGATTTTTTTGTTATAATAATAAAACACAACAAAAATATTGCTTGAATAAGTGTTCTTCCAAAATAAAGTTCAAATAACGCAATATCCTCAAAAATAAATTTTATTAAACCGTCTTGAATTGAAAAAAAGGCCATACCAGTCATTATAAAGAAAATGCCTTTAGTATTTTGGTTTGTGTCCATTCGAAACCTATATCAAATCGGGAATGATTATAATATTAATTATTAAGAATAGCCTCAGAGCCCTTTTCAGCAATCATTAGGGTAGGAGCATTTAAATTAGCACTTGGTATTTCAGGTATAACCGATGCATCAATTACCCTTAGGTTTCCAATCCCATTTACTTTTAAATCTTGATCTACAACTGCCATGTCATCCACTCCCATTTTACAAGTTCCACAAGGGTGATAGGCTGTATCAGCTTTGGATCTTATATATTCATTTAATTCGTCATCTGACTGCGCGTTGAAACCTGGTCCAACTTCATCTCCAGCATGTTCTGAAAGAGCTGGTTGAGATAGAATTTTTCTTGCTACATGAATACACTCTCTGGTTTGTTTAAGATCTTCCTCTTCTTTTAAATAATTAAATAAAATTTTAGGATAATCGTACGGATCTGACGAATTTAATGTTATCTCACCTCTACTTTTTGGATGATTTGGACTTGCGTGCAGTTGATAACCGTGCGAGTCTGGGTCTTCTAATCCATGATTTATTACAAAAGATGGAAAGAAATGAAATTGAATGTTAGCAACTTTTCTGTCTGGTGAAGATTTTGCAAAGCCTCCAGCCTCTAAAAATGATTTTGAACAAGGTCCTGATTTAAACATAAACCATTGAATACCTGCTAAAACTTTAGGTATCAATTTTGTGTATGTATAAAGAGTATTAGGTGTTTTACATTTTTGTTGAATGTATGTTTCAAGATGATCTTGTAAATTTTTTCCAACCCCTTTTGAGTTATGTACAACTTCAATACCGTTATCTCTTAAGTGAGCTTCATCACCAATACCTGATAACATTAATAATTGAGGAGAATTTATAGATCCTCCACTTAATATTATCTCTTTATTTGCATAAATCTTTTGAACTTTATTTTTAATTTTTACTTGAAGACCTACTGCTTTTTTTCCTTCAAATAGTATTTTCTCAACAAATGAATTTTTCAAAATATTTAAGTTTTTTCTATTTTTGACAGGATTTAAATAATATTTTGCAACACCAGCTCTTTCACCTTCATGCATTGTGGTATCAAACATCCCAAACCCTTCTTGTTCCTCTCCATTCATATCTATATTTGTTCTATGACCCGCTTCTGCTGCTGCATTAATAAATGCTTTAAATAAAGGATTTGAGTTTTTTGATAAATTTACTGGAAGGGGACCTAAGGAGCCTCTAAATTGATTTTCTCCACCAGACCAAGTTTCTAATTTTTTAAAGTAGGGCAGTACTTTATCGTAGGACCAATTAGTTAATCCAAAATTTTCCCATCTAGTATAATCATCTTTATTTCCTCTAACGAAAACCATTCCATTATGTGATGAACATCCTCCAATCATCTTTCCTCTTGGACAAAACACTTGTCTATTATTTAAGTATGGTTCAGGTTCTGAATAATACTTCCAATTATATTTTGGATCATGCATTGTATACAGAAGAGCTAATGGCATCTTAACTTTCCAAATATCACTAGATCCACCTGCCTCAAAAATTGCAACAGTATTATTTGTATCTTCCGACAATCTGTTTGCTACAACGCACCCAGCTGAACCTGCTCCAACTATTAGATAATCAAAATTCATATTATTTTAAAACTAGCAATTTTTTATAGTGATGAACACTTTTCATTTTGACATTTTTTTTTAGATATCTGATCAAATTTTCTTAATAAAATTAAGCATTTGATGACGTGCACTGACATTTTAAGTCTTTCTTTGGTTTAAAAAAATAAAATAATCTTTTCTGTAATCTTCATCAAGATTATTGAGGATGATCACCCTCAATAGCTATACGATCCATTACTCTTTCAAATCCAAGACCTCTGTTTGGAAAAAAATCTGTTAGACCTTGATGTTGTGTGCTTCTGTTATCCCAAATAGCAACAGCATTTTCAGTCCATTTAAATCTACATGTAAAATCTAATCTTTCTTGATGGAGAAACAATTCTTTTAAAATTTTATCACTTTCATCTTTATCCATATCAATTATCTGTTTTGTGTACATCGAGTTTACATAAAGTATTTTTTTACCAGTTTCAGGGTGAACTCTAACTATTGGATGGATATTTGAATATTCATCTAAATTTCCATTACCTTCCATCTCTTTATATTTTTTAACAAACGCTTCTGCACCAAGTGAACTATGAACTGCTTTTTTATCTTTGATTTTTTCTTTCATCTCATCTGATAAGGTATCATAAGCAGTTTCCATATTTGAAAACATGGTGTCCCCACCTACGGGTGGAATTTTTACTGATTTTAAAATAATAACTTTAGTAGGCTTTGGGTTATAGCTAACATCTGTATGCCACGTTTCTCCCCACTGATGCTTTTCTTCAGGTGCTTTTTTAATTCTTACTATCTCTGGAAAATTTTCTAAACCTTTTACATAGGCATGTGTTTCAACAGGACCAAATTTTTTTGCAAGTAAAATTTGTTGTTCGGAAGTTAAAGGTTGATCTCTAAAAAATATTACTTTGTGCTCTAATAGTAATTCATTAATTTTATTAAAATTTTCATCTGAACTATCTGTTAAATCAATCCCAGAAACCTCTGCACCTAACGCGCCTGATAATAATTTTAATTCCATTTCTATTTTTTTAGTTTACCAGATAATACTAAATTTTCTGAATTAAATTTTTCCTTATTTTCATTTATAAATTTATCCATAATATCCAATTTTTCTTGCTCAAATTCTGTAACTTTTCTTTTTTCAAGGTCTATATAAAGCGACATAGATTCTAAAGAAGCAGCTAATTTATTGGTTTCTTTTTCATACATTTCATATCTAACAACTAGTCTTTTCTTGTCATGATCGAAGAAATTACAATAAACGTCAACTTCCTCATCCTCTTTTACCTCGTTATTGTATGTAATCCTCGATTCAACGACCATTGTACTTCTATTATTTGCCTTTGCATCAATTGCACCCATTTTAAATTTATTAAGCATGCCCTCTGATGCTTCATCAAATATCAATACATAGTAAGCAACATTCATATGGCCATTGTAATCAATCCAATCTTTAATAATTTTTTGCCTTTTAAGAAATATACTCATATTAATTTACGTATTCTGGTTCTTCTTTATCTAAGATTAATCTAATTTGCGATAAGAATTGTTTTGCCGTATTAACAGGATAGTTTGCAGCTTCCTCACAAGTTTTTTCTGCAACCTCATGACTAACAATATTTAAATTTTTATTTGTTGATAAAGCTGTTATGTATGTTTCTGCAGCTTTTTCAAAATAGTATAAAGAATTAAAACCTTCAGCAACTGTCTCCCCAGTTGTTATGATGCCATGATTTGCTAAAATCATATGATGTTTATTTCCAAGAGCATTTGCCATTTTGATAGACTCTTCCTCAAATCCCAGCCCTCCAAAATCGTTGTAAACAGCAACTCTGTTATAAAAAAACATAGTATTTTGATCAATTGGTTTAAGTGTTGGATCTTTTAATGTCGACAGAACAGTTGCATATTTTGAGTGAAGATGAAAAATACATTTTGCGTGTGGAGCTTTTTCATGAATAGTTCCGTGTATATTTAATGCTGTTGAATCTACCACTTCAGGTTTATTTCTCAGTTCTTCAATATTTTCTTTTGTTATTAAAATTAAATCACTAGCTTTAATTTGACTGAAATGAATACCAGCTTTATTTACGTAGAAATCTGAGGATCCAGGAACGCAAGCACTAAAGTGATTTGCAACTGCTTCATGCATATTTAGTCTTGCAGTCCACCTAAATGTTGCAGCTAAATCTTTTTGTAACTCAGTTATTTCCATTTTTGCTTTTTTAAACTATAAGTGAATTATAAATTATGAACAATAAAGTTTTTGTATCGTGTGCTGTTACTGGTTCTGGTGACACGGCTAGCAAACATCCAGATTTACCTAAAACTCCTGAACAAATTGCTAAATCAGCAATTGAAGCTGCAAAAGCTGGTGCTGCAATAGCACATATTCATGTAAGGGAAGAGGACGGTACCCCAAGTAGAAGATTAGAATTATATAAAGAAGTTGTTGATAGAATTAGATCGAGTGAAACAGATGTTATTTTAAATTTAACAACAGGGATGGGTGGTGATTTAGATATTGGACAAGGTGAAAATCCTTTAGACTTTGGACCCATGACAGATATGGCAAACGTTATGGAACGAATTGCAAATGCAGAACAATTTTTACCAGAAATTTGCACACTTGATGCTGGAACATTAAATTTTGGTGATGGATCTGTAATAACAGTAAATACCCCAAACGATTTAAGAAAAGCTGCAAAAAAATTACTAGAAATTAAAGTAAAACCAGAAATAGAAGCATTTGATTTAGGAAATATGTGGTTTGGATCTCAATTATATAAAGAGGGATTATTAAGCGATCCTCCAATGTTTCAAATGTGCTTAGGAATTCCTTGGGGAGCACCTGCCACACCTTTAGCAATGCAAGCAATGAAAGACACAATGCCTAAAGAAGCAGTTTGGTCTGGATTTGCAATATCAAGAAATGAAATGCCTTATGTAGCTCAAACAGTTGTTATGGGTGGGAATCCAAGAGTTGGATTGGAAGACAATTTATATTTATCAAAAGGAAAATTAGCAACAAATGCTCAGTTGGTTGAAAAAGCAGTTCGTATCGTTGAAGATTTAGGCGCTTCAATAATGACACCAGCTGAAACAAGAGAAAAGTTAAAACTTGTAAAACACAAGTAATGTCCTCAATTAAAAAGGTTGCAGTTATAGGAACTGGAGTAATTGGTTCAGGGTGGATTATTAGGTGCCTTGCTCATAATAAAATTGTTTATGCATTTGATAAAGATCCAAAACTAAAAAATAGTTTAATTAAAGAAATTAAGAGAACTTGGCCATTTGTAAAAAAACTATTTAAAAACAATAAACTCAATTTAAAAAACTTTTATTATTTTACTTCCTTAGAGAAAACTTTAAAGGATGCTGATTTTATTCAAGAATGTGCAACTGAAAATTATGCTCTTAAAACAAAATTAATGAGCACAATTGGAAATTATGCAAAACCAAATACAATTATATCTTCAAGTTCATCTGGGCTTTTGCCTACTAGAATTTATTCAAAATGTAAAAATCCTCAAAGATCACTTATAGGACATCCTTTTAATCCTGTTTATCTATTGCCTGCAGTCGAAATTGTACCTGGAAAAAAAACAAGTGCCAAATATCTCAATCAAGCTGAAAAATTTTATAAATCAATTTCAATGAACCCAATAATGGTAAAAAAAGAATTACCAGGTTACCTTTCTGATAGATTGCAGGAAGCTTTATGGAGAGAGGGGCTTCATATAATTAATGAAGGATATGCTACTACTGAAGACTTAGATAGAGCTATTGAAGATGGACCAGGACTAAGATGGTCATTAATGGGTACCTTTTTAACTTTTCACTTAGCTGGAGGAAAGGCTGGCATGAAACATATGCTCGATCAATTTGGTCCAGCTCTAAAACTTCCATGGACCAAACTAAAAGCTCCTAAACTTACTAAAAATTTATCTTTAAAAATAATTAGTGGAACAAAAAATCAATCAAAGGGAAAATCTGTTTCAATGATTTCAAATATTAGAGATGAATATTTGGTTGAACTACAAATGATGAGAAAAAAATATGAAAAAAAATTAAGATAAATGGAAAAAAAAATGATCAACAGAACTGGTGGATGCATTTGTGGAGAAATTAAATTCACAGTTAAACTAGATGAAATTCCATTAGTATTTAATTGTCACTGTATTGATTGTAGGAAAAAATTAGGTGGTATAATGACAATTATTTTACTTAGAGAGGGCGCAATAGATGTTGATAAATCTAAATTAAAAATTTACGAACATTCTGGAGGAAGTGGTCATAAGATAAGAAAACATTTTTGTGAAAAATGTGCAGCACCAATTTTAACTTTTGTAGAGAAGTTTAACAAATATTATCTTTATGCTGGTTTGTTAGATGACATAAGTTTTTTGAAAAAAGCAGAAAATATACATTTCAAAGAGTCTCATTTCCCATTTTTAAAAATTAAAGATGATGATATTAAAATTTAAAGTGATAAAATAAATTATGGAATTTAACCATTTTTTAACAAGTTATATGCCGAACGTTAATATTGGTTCAAAGGTTCACTTTGAAAATATGTTAAAGGAGAGTGTTCTTGCTGAAAAGCTGGGTTATGCAACGGTGTCAATTCCTGAACATCACTTAATCAATCTTTTAATGATGCCGTCTCCTTTACAGATGGCAGTAAAAATCGCCTCAATTACTAAAAAAATTAATATTACGACTGGGATTGTAGTGCTACCGATTCATGACATGAGAACCTATGCTGGTGAAGTAACTACAGCAGATATTTTAACAGATAGAAGATTAATACTTGGCGTAGGAAGAGGAGCATTTCCATGGGAAATGGAAAGACTTGGAACACCTATTGAAACATCTAAAGAAAAATTTGTAGAGTCATTAGAGGTATTACAATTATTGTTAAAAGATAAAGAAGTGTCATATCAAGGAAAATTTTATAATTTTGAATCTATAACAATTATGCCAAGACCAATAAGCAATCCTGTTCAAATGATGGTTGCAGCAATGAATTTAGAAAGCATTAAAGATGCTGCATCTAGAGGCTTTCATGTTCAGTCAACTGTGTTGTCAGGAAATAAAGAACTATTACTAAGTAGAGTAAATGCATTTAAAGAAGGATGCGAGATATTGGGAGAAAAAGGAAAGTTATTAAAATTATCTATGCAAAGAATGGCTTATTTAGCTAAAGACGATAATGATGCAAAAGAGAAAATTAAAATGGCACATGGATACTATAAAAGATTTGACAATATGTTCACCGGACCTGGAAAAGTTAAATCAGGTAGCGTTGAACCTTTACCAAGAAAGCAATCTATAGAAGAACTTAAAGATAACTTATTGATTTGCACATTAAATGAAATGATAGATAAACTGAGCCTTTATGCCGAATCAGGTGTAGATGAAGTTATACTTAGTTCAAGTTTTGGACAGTCACAAAATGATTTAGAACAATCAATGCAAAGAATAGGTGAAAATATTATACCGTATTTTAAAAAGTCGAACATCAAAGTTGCATAGTTTTAATGAAATCAGGAGCACTAGATTGCAATTATTCAATTGAGGGTTCAGGTCCCGCAATTTTTTTAACCCATGGCGTTGGTGCTGCAGAAGATGCCTGGAGATTTGTAAAACCAAAACTTTCAGAAAAATTTACAGTTATTACATATGATTTAAGAGGCCATGGCAAATCACCTGTAACAAATAAAGATTTTAATCTTGATGATCTTGTTTTAGATTTGGAAAGGATTAGAGAGAAAACTAAAATAGAAACAGCTCACTTTTTCGGTCACTCTCTAGGAGGAATGATATCTCCTGCCTACGCAATAAAATATCCAGATAGAGTTTTATCAGTCGGTTTACTTTCCACAGTGGCAGGTAGATCTGATGAAGATAGTAAAAAAGTTTGGAATATTATTTCTGATCTTGAGACTAAAGGAGTTAGAGAAACACTTAAAAATTTAACATCACGCTGGTTTACTGAAAAATTTATTTCAGAAAACCCAGATTTGGTAAAAAAAAGACTGGAACAAGTAATAAATACAGACAAGGAGGTTTTTATTAATGTTTTTAAAATTTATGCTGAAACAGAAATGATAACTTGGTTAAAGAATATTAAAAAACCTTGTCTATTAATGACCGGAGAAAATGATGGAGGCTGTTCTCCTTATCACAATAATAAAATGTTTGATGAAATGGAAAAATCGAAATTAGTAATTATTCCTGAGGTTAAACACTCTTTTTTAATTGAAGCACCTGATCAAGTGTCAAAAAATTTAATTAATTTTTTAACCTCAATTTGATTTTCTTAGTGCATTCTTAAGGTATCACCATCAATACTTACAATCTGACCTGACATTCTTAATGAATCATCTGAAATTAAGAAGCTACACATTTTTCCGATATCCTCTTCATACACCCAAGTATTCATTGAGGTCATTGAAATAAATTCTTTTTCAATCAATTTTTTTGAAACTTTTAGAAATTTTGCCTTATCTTTAATTACTCTTTTCATCCTGTTACCTTTAATTGTTCCTGGGCATATTACATTCACTCTTATGTTAAATTTTCCTAATTCCATAGCCAGTGTTTTTGTCATTCCAACTACAGCCTATTTACTTGCTGCATAAGGCGATCTTAGTGGAAAACCAAAAATCCCAGCAGTAGAGGACAGATTAATTATTGACCCACCTTTATTTTTTTTAAGCATTGGAATTGAAAGTTTAGTGAAGTGAAAATGACTTATCACATTTACTTTTAAAGTTTTTTCCCAATCATTTGAAGATAGTTTTTCAATTGTACCTGTAGGTCCAGAAATACCTACATTATTAATTAAACAATCAATCTTTTTTGTTTTTTTATTTATTTTTAAAAATAAATCTTTTACTTCATTTTCATTTGAGGCATCACACTCATATACAAAAAGTTTTTTATTATTTTGTTTATGTTTTTTTGCTTTAGATAAATATTTTTTATCAATGTCACAAATAAAAACTGTTGCACCTTTTTCTAGGCATACTTTTGCTGTTGCCCAACCTATACCTGAAGCGCCTGCTGAAATAATTATTTTTTTATTTTTTAACGATGACATTTAAATTTTTTTTACTCTGCTGGCTATACCTTCTTCTTCTAAACTATTAAATTTTTTATCATTATTATCATAAATTTCTTTTATTCTTAATCCTTCAGTTTGAGGAGTTGGTAAGTTATTTTTTTTCAACCCTAGATGTCTTGCATAAACAGCTTTCTTCTTATTTAGTTGATGAGGCTGAAAATCATTTATATCATCAATGCTCAAATCATCACCTTTTTCAATATAGCCAGCTTTAATTGCATCATTTAATAAATTTATTCCTTTTTCTGTTCTTGCGATTACAGCATTAAAGCCTTCATCTTCTCCAGCTGGCGATCCACCTCGCCATGTATCAAGAGCTGCTAAATCAGAACATTCTCCTATTGCATCAGGGCAAATTTTACATCTAAAATGAACTCTCCAATTGCTTTCATCACCCCAAAAGGAATTATATTCTTTATCATGCTCTCTACCGTGCTTAGTTTTGATATACATAAGTCCAGGATTTCCATATCCTCTATATCTAAAAATATCTAATTCCTCTTCTTTAACGTTAAAGCTGTTTATAAAATCTTGAGATTTAGTAAATTCGGTTGATCCACCACACACGAGTGTTAACAAATACAGACATTGTTTATTTACTCTTTCATCTATTTTAGAGAGTTGTCTTATAGCAGAGATATCACATGGCTTTCCAACAAATACAAATTTCTTATTTGTATCTAAAGCTTCATTAAACCTACTTAAAGGTGAAGCGGGCCCATATCTCGATCGACTTTCACAATTTAATAAATCTTTTTTGGTATAACTAAACTTAGGAAGACTTCTCATTGGGTTATC